>NZ_JBFTJJ010000031.1:0-63176 GCF_056395365.1 Variovorax sp. 10L421 | reverse complement strand
CAGGGTGGTGATCCCGAAGCTCAGCCGACGCTTGTCTTGCACGGTTTCCCGGACCATCCGCCGACGGCGAAGCCCTTCCTTGCCGAGCTCGGTCGCCGTGGGCGTCACGTCGTCGCCCCATGGCTTCGCGGTTACGCCCCGTCCCCGACCGCGGGACCGTTCGACATGGCTTCCCTCACCGGCGACGTGATCGCGCTGATCGACCGCTGGTCTCCCGGGCGAGCCGTAGAGTTGATTGGTCACGACTGGGGCGGCGCGATCACATACGATGTCTGCGTCACCGCGCCGGAGCGGATCAAACGCGCAGTTACGCTGGCCTTCCCGCACCCACTGACATTTCTGAGCCAGCCGCGCCTCACTCAGCTACGCCGCAGCTGGTACATGGGGCTCTTCCAACTGCCGGGAAGCGGCTGGATCGTCAGCGCCCGAAATCTCGCCCTCATCGACCACTTATGGCGTCAGTGGTCGCCGGGCCTCTCGCTCGATCCAGCTGTCCAGGCGGAGCTACACGAGACCCTGCAGGCAAGCATGCCTGCGCCCTTGCGCTACTACCGGGGGCTGTTGCGGCCCGGCATGCTTGGGACGATGCGCCGCCTATCTCAGCCGATCACAACGCCCCTGCTGCAGCTCCACGGTTCCGACGACGGCTGCATCTTCCCGCAACAGGTCAACGACGGACATCGATTCGCCGGCCCACACTCGCTGGAAGTCGTCCCTGACGTCGGGCACTTCCTGCATATCGAGGCCCCCGAGGCGATCGCGGAACGGATCGCGGCATGGGCGGAGTAGCGGATCACTCATCTCAAAACAAGGAAACTGCATGGCAGGGCAAAACGCTAATCAGATCGCCGACTGGAATGGCCAAAGCGGGGAGCGCTGGGTCGCCAACCAGGCTCGACTCGACGCCATGCTGGCGGTGTTTGGACAGGCCGCGATCGAAGCAGCCGCGCCCGTGATGGGCGAGCGCGTGCTGGACGTCGGCTGCGGCGCGGGCGCGTCGAGTCTTGCTCTGGCCGCGCTCGTTGGCGCGGGGGGCCGAGTGTTGGGCGTGGACGTATCCGCGCCGCTGATTGGACGAGCGCGCGCGCTTGTGCCACAAGATTCGACGGCCCTATTCCTAGTAGCCGACGCCAGCAGCGCTAAGCTGCCCGAGGGCGAGTTCGACATCCTGTTCTCGCGTTTCGGGGTTATGTTCTTCGACGATCCGGCAGGGGCGTTCGCCCATATGCGCCGGGCGCTCAAGCCGGGCGGGCGGGTCTCTTTTGTTTGCTGGCGGAGCGTGGCCGAGAACGATTGGATGCGCCTACCCATGGGCACGATCAAGGGCATCGTCCCGTCGACCGCCCAGCCCGACTCTGAAGCACCCGGCTCATTTTCTTTCGGCGATAAGGGGCGGGTGGCGCGCATCCTGACGGCGGCTGGCTTCACCGATATTTCCATCGCACCCTTGGATGCTTCCATCCCGTTCGGCGAAGGCGGGACGCGGGACGCGGCAATTGAGGACGCGGTGGAGATGGCGTTCGAAGTTGGCCCCCTGTCGCGCGTGCTCGCTGATCAGTCCAACGACATCCGTGCCCGCGCTTCGGCCGCAGTTCGTGCCGCCTTTTCGGGCCAGCCCGGTGAGCGGTCGGTGTTGATCGGCGGCGCGGCGTGGATCGTCATGGCGCGCAATCCGGTACGCTGACAGGGTCTAGCAGTGGAAGACTCCCCACCCGTTGGAGCGGAGGCGGTTTTGTCAGCTCGCCATCAGTCCCGCCAGCTCGCGCATTTGCCATTTGGCTTGCGCCAACCCGGCCCGCCGCGACCACCGCACCCGTCAGAGCCCCGCCCACCGGATCGATAGGCCTCGCGCGGAGCGCTGCGAGCTGCATCGGTTGGTGCTGGCCTCGACTCAGGTCGCATGGCCCGCTGTGGCGGGACGGCGCGCCGCTCGGGCGCACGTTGCGCGGGCACCGCATCCGCCTCGGCTCGTGCGCGCCGCCGGTCTCCGGCCTCTTCTTCTCGACGCTCAGCCTCATCCTGGGCGCGGTGAGGCGCGTTTCGGCATGTTGAAAAAGTTGTTCCTGGCGGAGAGTGTGTCGTTTTGAGAAATGCCCGTCATTGCCCATCAATGACCGTTTCTCGAACGCTGACAACAGCTTAGCTCATCTAAGAAGGCCGTGAATGTCCACCATTCGCCGCCGGAAACCGCACCGCTTTCGATAGCGTTGTCGATAGTCGACGCCCAGTATGCTTGCAGGCTCAACGAGGAGGTGAGCCGTGCGCGGCCCCATCAATAAACTATCCGACACCAAGATCGAAGCGACGCTGAAGACCGCTCGCAAAGCAGTTGCCGCCGGACAAGGCAAGCCCATCCTGCTTGGCGACGGCGGTGGCCTGACCCTACAGATCAGCAAGACCGGCGCCGCCTCCTGGCTGCACCGTTACATGCGCTTGGGCAAGGCAGTTGGCCTGGGGCTTGGCGGCTACCCCGAAGTCAGCTTGAAGCTGGCGCGCGCCAAGGCGGAAGAATGCCGGCGCATGCTTGCCGAGGGTCACGATCCTCTGACCGACAAGCGCGCCGCCGAGACTGCGGCCAAGCTGGCCCGCGCAAAAGGCAAGACTTTCGACGATTGCGCCACCGAATACATCGAGGACCACCGCGCTGAATGGAAGAATCCGAAGCACATTCAGCAGTGGGAGAACACGCTCAAGACCTACGCATCGCCGATCATTGGCCAGCGCCCCATCGGTGAGATCACGACAGCCGACCTGAAGCGCATCCTCAACCCGATTTGGTCGACCAAGAACGAAACGGCGTCACGCCTTCGCGGCCGCATCGAATCGATCATTGACTGGGCAACAGCCCACGAACTGCGTACCGGCGAGAATCCTGCCCGCTGGAAAGGGCACCTCGAGCATCTTCTGGCCAAGACCACACCCGAACAGCGTGCGGACAAGCATTTTTCCGCCCTCCCCCACGTGGATATCCCGGCGTTCATGGGAAAACTGGCCGCTCAAGAAGGAATGGCTCGGTGGGCTCTCGAATTCCTCATCCTGACCGCGGCCCGCACTTCAGAGATCACCGGCGCGCAATGGGACGAGATCGATGAAACCGCGCAGCTGTGGACTGTACCGGCCGAACGCATGAAAGCCCGCAAGGAACACCGCGTCCCGCTGACCGCCCGCGCGCTGACCATCCTCCGAACGGTCAAAGCATTCAGCGGCAAGACGTTCATCTTTCCTGGTCAGAACAAGGATAAGCCCATGTCGAACATGACTATGACCGCGCTTCTCAGGCGAATGGGACGCAGCGATATCACCGTGCACGGCATGCGCAGCACCTTCCGTGACTGGGTCGGCGAGAAAACGACGCACGACTTCCGTACCGCCGAAGCGGCCTTGGCACATCAGCTGCCAGACAGGGTCGCCGCAGCCTACGCTCGCTCCGACCTGTTCGAGAAGCGTTTCGCCATGATGCGGGACTGGGAGAAACACTGCACGTCAGCCGCCGAGACCACGAAATGAAACTGCGTGAAGCGACCGCCGAACATCGAAAAACGGAAATTCCAGCCTCGTTTCATCCAGCCGAAATGGGACCACCACCCAAAAAATACATGGGCTGGTTCCCCGATTGGCGGGATGCCTCTGCATATCCATCCGCAGAAGCGTCTGCAAGTCAGCTAGGTTGGGAGTTATTGCGTCGGAATCGGATCTTTCAGCAGCAGTGCTTGGCGGCGCAAGGTTCGACAAGAAAAGAGGCCGCCGTCTGCAAAGCGTGGAAACTAAAACGATTCAAGCTGTTCTGGGAACCATCCTCTTCCGAAGAGAGCTTGTTTGTCGATGAGGATGTCGAGCGCAAAGCGGTCAAAGGAGAAGACGAATTTCCTCTTATTGCAAGCAGTGAGTTTCTCGGCGAGAGAAAACTACTTCTAACACTCGACCTAAAGGCACTGGGCGCTTCAGGTGCAAAAAGGGACGCCCTTTTTGCCTCTCTCCGAACTTTTGTAGAAGCGCGTGCCGCGGCCTCTCCACCCGCGGACAAGATGCAATCCAAGGACGTCTGGACAAGCAAGGTTCCACGCCACCTTCGATTGATTGATGCGCTGAGTCAATCCTCGCCTGTTTCGCGCGAAACAATCGGCAGTCAGTTCCATCATGAAGGACTCATCTTGATCGAGCACTATCCAGCGTGGTCGCGAGAAAAAATCGTCTCAGCAGCGAGAGAGCAGCTTAGCTCCGTTGATGCGAGCGAGCGCGCAAGCATGATTGAAGAAGAGATTGAAGAGCAGGCTCAGCGCAAGCGCCAACTCGCAAAGAAATACAGCAAGGAGATCGGGGCGCAAATCGCTCGCGCTTACCACCTCGTATATGAGCAGGGGTACAGCGGACTCAAACAGCGGCCATCGCCCAACGATGCAGGAAGCAGTCGCTACGCACCATCGAAAAAAGCCCGGCCTGGAGACGGACTTTTCGAGAAAGCGCGCCGGCTTCTTAGAAATAGGAGCTGGGGCTAACTGAAATCTTCTTATCACAGGCGGTGATTTTTTCGCATCTTCTAAAAAGCGAACGCCCCTCGAACGCCTTTCATCGAGGTTCTCCCCCTCTGAAACCAGCTCTCCAAAACGTCATCGAAGCGACCGATTCGTTCACTTTTTCAGAGACGCGAATTTTTCGACACTAGCGCCGCGGCCCAATGAGTCCATCGCACACCCTTGTGCAGGTAGAGACGAAAGATGGAACGGACCGCCTTCAACGAAACACTGGTTTTTGCCTCAAGCCACTCGGACGAGAAAGGCTTGGCGAAAAGCCGCACGTCGTTAGAAGCGACCCTCCGCCAAAACTCCGGCGCGATCATCGACGACTTGCTACTAGCCGTTGCTTTCGCTCAGCGCCAAAAGCTCATCACAATTCAAGAGGTCTGCGAGCGCACTGGTATGGGGACTTCGTTCATCCATGCCGAAATCCTTGCCGGCCGGTTTCCCAAGCCCGTAAAACTCGGCGCCAGCAAGAGTCGCCGAGCTGCTGCACGCTTTGTTGACGGTGAAGTTTGCGACTGGATCGCGCAACGCATCGCCGAGCGCGATCTCTCGTCACCGACTTCATCTCGCGCGGGAGGTGAAATGAGCTAGTCACTCCCCCTACAGCAGAACTGCTGCGAGCGCGCGTCCAGCGCTAGCTCGCATAGAGCGATCACCGCAATGCACTGCGATATCGGCTCGCACACGTCGAAGGTTCATCACCGAATCTTTAGTCGCCGCAACCACCAACCGCTATCCGAACTGCACCAGCAGCCCGGAGGACCTTCCTTTGCCCTTTTACTCGCCCAACGGACCTCACATGCTTACCGTAGACATCAAACCAAACCGAGCAACGTCGCAACAGTTGGCCCGGCACCTCTCGCAAATCATGCCCGGCGATCCCGGCTCGAAGATGCGTCGCACGCCGTTCACCTGGCCGACGCCCCTGACTCGCGCACCGATGGAGATCATCGTGAATCAGCCCGGCGAGAAGTCGGGTACCCAGGATATCAGCTTCACCCTTAGGGGCCGCATGGAATCGGCGCTCGTTTGTAAATCTGCGCTTGTCGAAAACACTTTCTTCAAGCCGTTCGAATGCGTGCTTGCGCTGTTCCGCGCCTGGCTGCACGAACTCATGCCGGACCTGCCTCTCGACGTGCTTTCTGGCATCACCGCAGATGACTGCGAAATTCGCGAGATTACCGCGTCGTACTACTTCCCCTATCCCTCTGAAACGCAAGCATTCAAGGCCCTCTGCGACTTCTTTGCGCATGGCCTCGTCTGCCTGAACAGCAGTGATCTGTACCCTGGCTCGAAAGGTCGTGGCAGGGTCATTGCGCCCCGCATTCGCATGGCTGAGGACGCCAGCCACGCACTCTCCGTGGACCTCATCCATCTGCCTGCACAGGAAAAATTCGGAGAAGCGCGCGTCTCATTGATGCGAGGCATCGAAGATCAGCCGGCGGGGTTTGCATCCGAAACCCCCTCGCAGCGAGAACTGCTGCGCGCGAGTACTCGTCGCCTTCTCCGCTTCGAGGTCACCGTCGATGTCGGCAAGAACTTGCACTTCGGCGACAACCAGAACTACCAACTGCCTACGGACTACCGCAAGTGGACGCAAGAAAACCTGCCGCACGATCCGTTCTGGATTGCCTTCGAGGCAACGAGGTACGCCACTTTCCTCAACCACGTGACGCCCACTTCCGAGGAGGATATTGATCTGAACAAGCTGGATCAGGGTGAGCGCGAAGTCTTGGCCGACTACTTCAAGGAGAAGAACCTGCGTCACAACGAGTGGATCGAAGGGACCGAGTCGCTCCTTCAATACCGCAAGAAACTGTTGGGGAAAGTTCAGATCGACATTTTGGTGCCTTGGTCCATCGCCAAGCTGAACAAGAGCAGCGAATTGAGCGAGTTTCTCACCTATGAGAACCGCTTTCGCCCGAGCGAGGATGAGATGTTGCAGCCGCATTGCCTGTCGGCACTCAACGTGGACGAAAAGGTTGCAGCTTTGCTGGAAAAACTGCCGCCGTTTGCCATGAAGGAGGATCCTTGGCCGGCCACCTTCCCGATGGCCCAAGAGGGCTCCGCAGAGGCTCCGGAGGCGTAGTTCAGCACGCAAAGAAGGCACACCGCGACCCCACGAGGGGCCGCGTGTGCCGACCGGCGGCGCGGGCTAAGCGTAATACCGTACAGCTTGTAAACAGTACTAGGCCTACCAGCCCACCAGTGGCAACAGCTACATGGTCTACCCAGCCGACATAGCCGTCGACCGTACTAACTGTTGATCAGCCTAGCTGGTGCAGGCCTAGCTGATACATGCCGATTGCGCCCTCTATGCCGGTAGACCGTGCTGCTTGTGCGATGCAAAGCCCGCAGGCCTACCAGCCATACAGCCGACTAGTTCGGTAGATCAACCTTTCTCACGTAGCACCGTCTTCACCGTGTGCGCCAGCAGCGAAAACTGCCTGGTTGTCACGGTGTGGATCGGTGCGCCCGAAAACACTGGAATAGACATGAATTTCGATGGTTTTGATTTCTCCCACTGCATGATGGTCGACACGCTTGGCCTGCGCATGCGCAACGTGGACCCCAGCAAACTGCCCAACAAGTACGCTCTCGTTGGCGGCGGCGATGAGACGAAGTGGGCCAAGGGCAGCCTGCAAACGGCCGCCGGCAAGAACTCGCTGAAGGTGAAGGCGAACAAAGCACGCAAGGCCTTCGAGATCGAGGGCTCGCCGGCGTTCCTCCGGCAGGGTCACAACATCGTCTCCCCGGGCGACGTCACCATGCTGGCCTACGCGATGGCCAAGGACTGCAACCGTGAGCTGCACCTCGGCCTGGGCACTGATCGCGCCAAGGATTTCTTGCAAGGCGCCGGTATGGAGGTGACGCGCATCGATACGCCTGTGCTGGTGCGCAAACCTGCAGGACTTTCGAGTGCTGCAGTTATCAACGGCATTGCGCTCTCCAGCGTCCTTGCTGGCCTCAACACCAGCTTGTACGTCAACGAGACGGTGTACTTCGACCAGCAGGCTCAGCTTGCCGCGTTGAAGGCGTATGACAAGGACGCTGAGCTCAAGAAGAAGCGCAAGCTGGAGATCCCCGAGACGGCACAAACCGCCGCCTTGAGGGACTTGGCCGCAGCAACCATCCGCCTCGAACCCGTGTATCGCCTGAAATGGCTCAAGCGCCGTTTCGAGGGCCGCCTGCCCAGTCCCGCCGAACTGTCGCCTAGTGTGCTGGCGCACATGCTCGGCGGCCTGCTCGACAAGTACGACCTGCGCCGCGACATCCGCCGGCCGCTGCACCACGACGCGCTGATGGCGATTCCTGCCAGGTTTCAGCGTTTCGCACTGCTGTGGCAACACGGCCACGACATGAAGCTGGTTCAGGCGAAGGACCCGACGGAGTATTCGCGTGCAAAGAGCTACCTCGCCCGCGAGCACTCGCTCAACATCGACGGCCCACCTCCGCAGGAGATCGAAGAACGCGTCGAACTGGGAGAAATCCTCTCGCCGAAGAACTTCGTGCCGGTGCCGGCCGAGATCGTGGCGGACCGCGAGCTGTTCTTCCAGTGCGACATGGCGCTTGAACGCAAGCATCCAGGCCCTCGCTGGTCACGCCCCTGGACCGTTTGAGCCAGTCGCTCTCGGTCACATCGTCCGGACTCCCTTGGCGTAGACCGCGACCCCCTCGCACTCCCCTCTCCCCAGACCCGAGCTGTAAAGGCTCCGTGTTGGCGCACGGCCAACGCTACTGCATGAAAGAACATATGTCGAAGAATTCATCCATCGAATGGACCCACCACACCTTCAACCCCTGGTGGGGCTGCACCAAGATCTCGGCCGGCTGCGACAACTGCTACGCGGCGAACCTGTCGAAGCGGTACCACTCTGAAGAAATCTGGGGGCCGCACGCGAAGCGCCGCTTCATGAGCCATGCACACTGGGACTCGCCCATCGTGTGGAACAACGAGGCGGCGGCTCGGAACCAACGCGAACGCGTCTTCTGCGCGTCGATGGCAGACGTATTCGAGGTGCGCGACGACCTCGCTCGCCACCGCTTGCGGCTCCTCACCCTGATCAAGGGAACCCGCAACCTCGATTGGCTGCTGCTGACGAAACGGCCGCACTCGATCAAAAAGCTGCTCCCGGTGAACTACCAGTTCCCGCGCAACGTCTGGCTTGGCGTCAGCGTCGAAGACCAGGAGCGCGCCGACAAACGCATCCCGTACCTCCAAGCCTTTCCCACCCCGGCTGTGCGCTTCCTATCGTGTGAGCCTCTGCTCGGGCCCATCGACATTCGTCGCTATCTGCAGCCTGGCCGCAATGGCGTGCGCATCGACTGGGTGATCTGTGGCGGCGAGTCCGAACACGGCGCCCGCCCCATGAACCCCGAATGGGCCGAGAGCTTGCTCGCGCAGTGCCAGGAAGCCGGCGTGCCGTTCTTCTTCAAGCAGTGGGGAACCTGGGGGCTACAGAGCCAACTCCAGCCCCCGACTTTTGGTAAGCGCCAAGTAGTCGAACTCTTTCGCCAGGACGGCTCACCGGTCGAGCTAGTGCGCGTCGGCAAGAAAGCTGCGGGTCGCGAACTGAACGGCTGCGTCTGGACGCAGTTTCCATCGCGTCGGGAGACCCTCTGAAGCAGAGACGACCTGGCGCCCCCCTCCCTCTCTGTACCTCGCCGTCACGCTAGCCCAGTGGTGTGTGCGGCGACCAAACGCAATCTGTAAAGGACATCCGCGCGCTGTCGCGCAATCAAAAGACTCATCATGACCACAAGAATTCGCAAGCCTACCTTTTCCATACCTCAAAACCGCGAAAAACAGCGCATTAGGGCCGTCTCGCTCCTTGCCAGAGCTCAGCGCGAATTTGTCGATCAAAACACACTCCTTCCACTGATGGAGAAGATCGCGTTAAACCTGCTGCAACAGCCGCGCTGGGAGATGTTATTTGCAGAACAAGATGAAAATTTGGATGCTGCTTGGAACGGACTTGACCTATTTAACCGTAGCTGCACTGCGATGTGGGAACTTTGCAAGGCGTTTGATTACGCTCACCTGCATGCGACGCGTCGTTCCCGCTTGCGGCCAGATGAAAACAAGTTGCCCAAAGCACTGGGGTTGTTGCAGCAAGTCCTTGAGCTGCGAACAGTGCTCACCCCGCAAGAAGAAGTAGCGGTCGACAAAGCGATCACCGCTCTGACACAGGAAATGCACCGCTTTGACAGCGTCGAAACGGGTCTCACGCGCCTGTATTTCAGCGGAATGCAGTTCGATGTTCTAAACCACCTACGGTGGTTTCTTCTTGCTCAAGAGCCTTTCGGATACACCGGGCGCAACTATGGGCCATTTGATCCACATGCGAAGGAGATTGCTCGTCGGAACGGATGGCCACGCTGAATGACGCCGTCCAAGCGGACTAACCACTCGCTGGATTCCGCAGCGACGGCAGACGCGTCAATGAAGACACGCTGGCCATCTACCTTCCAACCACACCGACTGAGGCATAGAGCAGGTTCAGATCCTTGCATCTACGCATTAGCGCGCGGCCAGTGCAGCTTCCCACGGCCAAGACGCGAGGTTTTCACAACCTTACTCTCACCCGGTAGCCGCCCCCAGAAAAGGCTGGGCTTAGGGTCGACCGCCGACTTCCTGAAGGGAGAGACCCGTTGGTAGTCGGCCGTTGCCAGCCAGGTCCGCCCATCCCCCTCGTCGGTGATGATCCTGTAGAGGCCGGCTGGCGGTGGGGCCTCCACATCGAGTAGGCGATCGTAGTGTTGGACCGACCACTGCTGGATGCCGCCGCTAAGAGCCTCGGTTCTGAAGCGTGCCCACAAGGCGGCGGTGTCGGGCGTTGGCCAGTCGCCGGCGTCGGTGTATGCAATTACTTCGTCTGATTCGAGCCAGGCTCGCATTTCGGCCGGATTGACAAAGACCGGTTCGACCCCCTCGATGGCCGCCATCGCCGCGCGCCGCGACGGCAAGCCCGCGCGGATCAGCATCGCCATCATCAATCGCGGGACGCCGGTCTCGACCGCCGCCGACGCGCCGCCCGCCAACGTGTCCGGCGACCAGCCAAGGGATATGCGGCGCGTGCGGACGGCTTCCAATGCCCAGACCAGGCGATAGGTAAAGGCATCTTCGACCGCTCGCATGTTCTGCGGCCCGATCTCGGAAACATCCTCGCCGGACACCCAACTGCGCAGGATGGCCTTCCAGTTCGCCGGCAGCGCGTTCGCCTTGTCGGGGATGAAGGGACGCATGAACAGCAGACGTTCGCCTAGGCCGCCGAGCGCGTCGGCGAGTTCGTCGATGTCGCCGCTGAGCGCTGCCTCGTCCGCTCGGTCGAGCAACTCGGCCAGTTCGTCGGCTATGGCGTCAATGGCGAGACCAGCTTCTAGCCCGACGCCCATTGCGAAATGCCCGCGCCGCGCTTGCGCTGTGGTGGCCTTCCAGATGAGGCCGGCGCGCGCTTCGAACACCTTCTTGTGAAGGGGGGCGACGTCCGCGTCCTCGCGGGCGATCTGGCGGGCCCAAAGCGATCCTTTGAGCGCTTCGTCCAGAAGCTTGGGTAGATCGGCGCGATCGGCGTCCAGCGCTTCGATCAGGCCGAACACAGTCGCGTCGAGGCGTTCAACGAGCTGAGACAGCGGCTCCTCGTCGATGGTCTCCTCCTCCTCGTCCGCGTCGTCGTCATCCTCATCGTCATCGTCATCGCTGTCGTAATCCACGGCGGCGGCCAGCCGCTGGGCTACCTCGGTTTCTTCGTCAACTGAGCTCCATGCCTCGCGGGCGTTGGCGAGATACTCCCAAGCGTCGTCGCGATCCAAAACACCCTCGCGCGACAGGCGTTCAAGGATCTCAGCGACGATCTGAATGAGACCGCTCTTCAGGGTCCGGGCCTTGGCAGAGGCCACTAGCTTGAGCCATTCGCGCCTTCGCCAGTCGATCCGGTCGAACATGACATGGACGATCAGGCCTTCGACGTCGACGAAGGCTCGCCCGGCGCGGCCCGCCACGTTCGCAAACTCTTCGCCTTTGATCTTCTCGCCCGCGCGATACAGCGCAGGCACCAGCAGGACGGCTGCGTTAAGGTTGAGGCCCTGCGAGAGCGTGGGCGAGGCAACGATTACCTTCAGAACTCCTTCGGACAGAAGGACTTCAAGCTCGCGCAGGAACGGGCTCGGCAATCGGCCATGGTGAATGGCGACGCCCACCTTCAAACTTGCGACCGCGGGATGATCCTCTCCCAGCCATTCTTTGCCGACCTCCAGGGCGCGGGCGATCAACGCCTCGTCATCTAGCAATGAGTCCAGATAGCCGCGCTTGCAAAGGTTCACGACCTGTTTGCCATAGCTCTCGACCCAATTCGCCTGAGTGGAGAAAATCAAGGTGCGCTTGCCCTGGTTCGCGAACTCCCATGCCGCGAACAAAGCGAGATGCGAATTCTTGCGTGGATAGGGGATCCTCTCCCTCCCGAGCGCCGGCTTCTCCACGACGAACTTATCAAGAAAGGGGCCATCGTCATCCAGGTCAAGCCGCAGCAGCGCATCTTTGCGACGCCAGGTGAGCGCACCGAAGCGCTGGCGCGTGGGACGCCAATCGGAACGCACTGGTTCACCCGGTTCGTCGGAGCGAATCCAGGCAGTGAGATCGTCGAGTTCGTCACCGCTCGGCAGGATCGCAGAAAGACAGACGATCCGGCGTTCGGCCGCGTCCGCACGCCGAAGCAGGCGCTGCACGAGCGTCTCGTAGCGGATTTCGCGTTCACTCGGACCGATCATGTGGCCCTCGTCGAGGACGATCAGGCCGACATCGTCGATCAGCGACGAGTCGCTTCTCAGTGCGAAGTCGAGCTTTTCAGGCGTCGCAATGATGATCTCGCGAGTACGCAGAGCGTCTTCATCACCGGCCGAGAGGCCGCTGGCGCCATAGAGCGAGGAGACGCCGAATCCAAGGGGTGCGAAGGTCTTCCTGAAGGACCGTTCGGTCTGAGCCGACAAGGCACGCAGCGGCGTGACAATTAGCACCCGGCGGGCGGAGGACAGGGTCATCAACGCAGCGATTTCTGCCACCCGCGTCTTGCCCGCGCTGGTCGGGAGGGCGACGACCAGGTCGTCCGTGACATCCGTGGAGCGCCGAGCGGCTTCTCGCTGCGAGGGCCAGAGCTCCACCTCCGAGGTCTTGCGAGCGTAGAGCGAGGAGATGAACAGCCGCCGCAAGTCTGGGTATTTTTCCTCTGCGCCCTCGGGCGGCTCAGTTGGAAGATTCTGGTGCAGCGAGTGCTGCCACAGGTCATCGATCAGGTGGCGGCAGAGGTTCGTGATCCACCACAGTGGGACATTCTCAGCGCTGTCGGCCAAGCTGACGGCCGTGGCGAGCAAGCCCCGCGCGGTTTCGATCGGTTCGACCTCACCCGTCTCAAGCGCGAAGTCGAAAAAAGCCAGGGCGCGGCAGATCGTCGTGTTGAGGATAGTCGACAGCACCTCGTCGACGTCGGAGTCTTCGCCCCTCAGCGCCTCGGCGACCTGCCCATCGCCATGAGCTTCGTCATCCAACCAGCCGCGAACGAAACTGCGCAACTGATCGAGATCGCGCAGTATCAGGTGCCGGATCGCCGTTTCTCCCGGCGAGGTGTTGAGGTCTTCTGCTGTCTCATTAAAGAGCGAATAGGCGACGGCCGAGAAGCCAGCCAGATGATAGGCCGCGGCGGCGATGGTGCGGCGGAACCCGCGGTCTGGCGCCTCGGGGGCACCGTTGCGCACCAAAGCTTCAAAGGCGTTGGCGCTGCGCTCAAAGGCCTTGCTAGTCAGCTCGGAAGCACCAGCCACCGCGCGTAGGGCCATCGCGCCCCGAAGCACCGCGAAGCCATGCTCAGCAAGATCGGTTTCGATGGTCGCGCCAAGTGGCGGCGCGTCCTGCGGCAACACGCCCTCTTCGCGCATCAACGACCAAGCCGCGCCGCGATAGAGGAGGCGCCCGAGGATGCCATCGGCAGTGGCAGTCGTCAGGAAGATGGTCAGCTCGTCAATCGTCTCCAAGGTTTTCCGCCTCCAGGTACATGGCCGCGATGAAATCCTGGTGATCTTCGACGTGGATGTTCACGACGTAGTGGTCTCGATTGGTCCCGGCGGCTTCGAGGTCTTCCTTCAGCGAGCCGTGGGGACCATTGCCGGAAATGGTGAAAAGCATGTGGTCGATGCGATCGGCACGTAGAGATTTCAAACCGACCTCGTCGCGCAGGCTGCGCCCCAATTCATTGTCATCGGGGTCGTCGCTCTCCAGCAGCCGGTTGGCGACAAACAGCAGGGAGTCGGGCGTGCAACGGCCATTGTCGCGATTAAGCACTTTGCGGGCGCTCTTGACCGTGGCCTTGCCGAGTACCTTGTTGCTCTTGGCCTCGCCTTTCAGTAGCCAGAGTTTCTTGCCGACGTACCCTGCGCCGATGAAGTCGTCGCCGCGCATGGCCATGTTGCGGCCATCCTTGTAACGAAGACGACGAACGGGGACGCGAAGACCCACCTCTTCCTCGACCAACTCGGTCGCGAGAAGTTCGCCAAGATCACCGGAGCGACCTTTGGGGGTTTGGGGCATCGCGGTGCTGAGAATTTGACTGGCGACCTTGTACCCAAGTCGCTTCACATCCTCTGCGATGCGTTCAAGTCGATCATAGTGCGAACGAATAATTTCAGCGAGGTCCTCACGGATCTCATCCCGACCGCCATCACTCTCGACATAGGTCCAGTAACGCTTACGCTCGTCCTCTTCTTTGGTAGGCTCGCACCACCTTGCATATAGCCCCACGGCATCCCCTCATTCAATCGATGTGACCCGCCCGACGCATCAGATCCTGCCAGAGCTGGCCCAGATTTCCAATGACGAGGCTCGGACCGGCCCAGGCTACCCCCAATTCATGGTTCGCACGCTGTAGCAAATTCTGAATGTCGCCGAGAGGTACAACGACCTCCTCTACAGCATGATGGATAGACCCATCGCCCTTCCGCTTTCCCCTACGAAAGGAATAGCGGGCCCAAGTGGGATCATCCTCAATCGAGGTGATGGCTTCAACGGCTAGCCGCAAGGACCCAGGAACCTCCCCCACTTTCAGCGCCAAGACCATGTCCTCCAAGTCGGCGAGCAGTGGCTTCAACTCATGCGCCCGTCCAACGCGGCTTCGCTGCTCATCGCTTGGATAAGTGGGGGCCGGCTTGCCTACCTCTTTGCACAGGTCGTGAATCTGGACAGCGAACTGCAGGGCTTCTTTGATCAGGAGCTCCGTTGAGTGCCTTTGCAAATAAAAGATGGGAAGTGCGTGATGGTCTAGATGGCCATCTTCGCGCGCCTTCCGGAGCAACGTGTTCGCGCCAAGGAGATATGCCTGCCCATAGTCGGGTCTGCGCCATCCCCCTATCCGAGCAACAGCAGCGGCAAGGTCTTTTTCCGTCTGCTCGGGAGATTTCCCCCAGGCAAGAACCCCTGCTGGCTCGCCAGGCCCCGGCAAGTACAGGTCTTCAGGAAATGCCGCCATTGTTTAACTCTCCTCAGATTCTGGGGTACTTTTACAGCCGGCTCCGATTCCGCATCGTGGCGAAAGCGCTTACTCAACTGCAACATCGACGGACTGCAAGTAACCGCTCTGCAGCCATTTAAAGTGACCGGACGTAAACCTTCAAGAGGGTATCTGCAGATTTGATTCTGGACCGCTGTAAGGCAAACTGTGAGTCTTAATCACTTCACCTGATCGCATAAATCCTCAGTGACCCACGTTGTCATTCGGCACGGCGAGATCCCAAACGGCGATGCCAGCCCTCGGGTCGACAAGCCACTGCGATGGGCCATCGACACGCAAAGCCGCCGAGTAGTGCATGTTTCGATGCTGAAGCGCCAGCAGAAAGGACTGGCCTGTGGCTGCGTTTGCCCGGGCTGCGGAGAACAGTTGGAAGCCGTCAACGCGGGGCGAGACCCCAGCCACTTCTTGCGCCCCAACACCCGAGGACAGTTTTTCCGGCACGGCCGCGGGCATCAGAAGGACAACTGCCTGTTGCTTGCAGCCCGGTTTGCTGCCTTGCAGTTGCTCTGCGAGCAAGGAGAAATCGAACTCCCGGCAGCCAAGCGATCAGTGACGGTCCAGGGTGTCACTGGCACGTTCTATTCGGGGGACTATGCACGCTCACGCGCTGCGGTCCGCGTCAGAGAACGAATTGGGATCGATGCACAGTCGGCACGGCTCACCCTGAAAGACGGGAAGGTTGTCCTTCTTCAGTTGGAAAGCTCGTTTCACGCGACCGACGATGAACGGTACGACGGGGTCATCACAATCCGCGTCAACGATCCAGCCATCGCCTCTTGGTCTGCCGAGGACATCTTGAGCCAGATCCGGTTAGGGGGTGAGTTGGCGTGCTGGGGCCGTCACTGGGACGACGGTCAGGCCGAGTTCGACGCGCACGAGCGTGCGCAACGCCAAGCGAACGAAGCGCTCGACCTTGATGCCGCCGATGACTCCGCGTTCAAACACCTGACCGCGGCCCAACGTTCGGAAAGCATTCTTCACCGCGCCATCAAGGACATTCTGGCCGAGGCGAGTTCGATCAGTGTGCCGAGGTACGCTGGCTCTGAAACAGCAACGTCATCGAACGGAACAGTCCTAGCCGAGAACTTCAGCATCGAAGGGGGTCCTCTCGGTCTCACGGATGTCCGGTTGGAACATCACCTCGGCAACATGGTGCCCGATGTCTATTGCGAAGCACACGGATCATCGACAAGCTTCCCCCTGATGATCGAAGTCATCGTCACCCACATGGTGGACGAGCAGAAATTGACCAAGATCCGCGAGCGAGGTCTCGCATGCCTGGCAGTCGATATCTCCCGTCTGCAGTTACAGGGGACGATGACAATCACGCGGCTGCGCTCGGAGGTATTGCTCAATCCCCAGATCAAGGCCTGGCTGTTCGATCCGAGACTAGAAGCGCTTCGCGCGATGGCCAAGGAGAAACTGAGGCAGCGGATTGAAAAGGCGGAAAGGCCGATCCGCGCGAGAGAGAAATTCCTCGCCTCCCTGTATGCCAAGGATTCTCTTCAGCTTCCTTACTTCGCGCTCGGTGCGGTGCTTGAGTACGCTCGCGATGCTGAGAGAGGCATCGAAGCACAGTGCCGCATCGATCTTGAAGCAATTGGCTTGATCCTTCGAAATGGGAAATGGGGCATCCAGCAACCCGGATTGCTTCTCGCACCAGATGGCGTCCTGCGGGCGCTTTCGGCGATTCGTAGCGACGCCCATGATCCGGCGAGTGACAGGGGAGTAGCGGTGGCGCACCTCACCCATTTCGTCTCCGATGCCGCGCTGCGAAGTTATATCTCGCTGCTCCTCATCGCGTTCAAGACCTATGCTCCTGCACTCAATCACGAGCAGCGGCAGTACTACAAGCAAATCCACCAACGGGTTAGTCACTCACTTGAACGGCTTGAGTACGGCTTCGCCCGATCCCGGCAGTTCGATTCGCTGATCACAACACTGTTTCCCGAGATGAAGGAGCCGCTCGAGCACCCGCTGGGCACGGCTGCCCATATCAGGGAATTGAGCAAGCAAAAAACGTTGGCGCTGGCGGAGGAGCAAAAGCACAGGGAAGCACGTGAACGGGCAGAGGCTGCGCGCCACGCCAGAGAGGAGGAACTGCGCGAGATTCAGGCCGCGATTGATCGCCTTTCGTCAATCAGTTGGGAGGCCCCCGTAGGATTCATGGTGGATGCGGAGCAAGCCTTGACGACCTCATCCGTCAAGAATATTGCGAAGTCCATGCAGTACCACAACGTCAACACCGCCGAAGTGTTGCGCTCAGCGTTTGTGGCAAGGGCACAAGGAACAAACCTGACCGATTGGATCCATTCACTATCACCCACATCAACGGAGCAGATTCACTGCTGGCTCACGGTCGTTCGCGCGGCATGGATGATCATTGACCGGCCGAGGTCGTGATCTGGGGCAGCATAGAGACGGGAACAACGGCGGGCCTACGTCTTACTCTCGTCTTCCGACAAGAGCGCCTCAACCCAAAGCGAGCAGTCCCTTCGCGTCTTCTATTGCCCAGCAGGTAGAGTTGACAGGGTTACCGGCTTTTGCTTACGATTCTCGCGCGGTTCAAGCCGAATCGCGGGCAAGTTGGCGCCCGTCAGTGCACGCACCGGACCACCTCCGGCACGGCAAAGCCAGTATGTTTGCGAGACCTCATTCCCCGGCTCAATGACCTCCACGTGGAGAGCCGGACAACGCGTGCCGTCCCTCGATGCTCTCTAGGAGTTCATCCATGGCAGCCACAGCTGCGCCGTTGGCGCAACCCACTTCCCCCCAAAACCCGCAGGCCGCCGCCGTAGCCCTCTGGACCTTCGTCCACCTCAAGGTCCCGCGCTTCACCTCTGAAGTCGCGCTCAAGGTGGTCGAAGGTCTGCAACTCAAGCCCGACGAGGACCCCAAAGTGCTGGCTAAGCGGCTGCGCAAGGCCTTGAGTGATGCCGGCATCTCGCTCAAACACACAGCTGCGCTGGACGCCGCGTCCCGCATCCTTGGTCGCTCGAGCTGGCATGTCCACAGTCGGGAGCCCGCGGTGCGGAAGCTCAAGCTCACCGTGGCGGTCCAGGCGCCGGAGGAGCAGTTTTCGAGCTGGCACGAACTCGCGCCAAGGCTGGCCGAATGGCTTGAGGCTTGGTATCAGGTCAAGCCTACCAAGGTGTTCGAAGTCCGTTTCGGACGCGACTTCATCTTGTTCTGTGTGCCGCAGCCGAAGAAGGACAGCCAGGTGGGCGAGACTGAGATGGTGCCCGCGCTCGCCATCAACCCTATCGGTGAGAGCATTGGCTGGCTGACCGAGGCACCGGCTGCCTTTGAGATGGTCCGTCGGCGGCTGGAAGAAACCGAGAAGGCGATCTTGGACGGGGTGGCCACGCTCCAGATTTGCGGGCGATACGGGCCTGAAATTCTGGCAAAGCTGCCGGCTGTGCCCCAGCCGGTCACCCCGGACGACACCTGCAATTCCGAACTGGTTCTCCTTAGGGAGGACAACGAGTTGATGCCGGGCGATGGGTTTGAAATCGCTCGCGGCGATGAGATGACGTGCTGGGCCCAGTTCGAGCTGGCCGTCAAAGAAGAGGCGAAGGGTCAGGCGCTGGATATTTCGCTGGAGGATGGAGCCTGGCGCGTGGGCAAGGGCCGCTACGTGTGGCAGATGACGACCTTGCACCCCGAGGACTATGTTCCTGGCCAAGCCCACTCGATGCTCACCGAGGCCGAGTCCGAAAAACTTCTGCGGCGCTATCGCCTGGCGAAACGCATCCTTGGCGGAAGAGTCAAGTACCACCACGTCACGAAGCAGCTGAATTACCTGAGCGGCCCGGACGACACCTACCGCGTCGACCTCCATCGGGTCTTCCACGCACTGAATGACGCCGGCCATGACTGGGACTCGTTCTGCGCCGAAACCGGCCTGGAGCAAGACAAGGTCCCCGAGGTGAAAGTGGGCTTCGTTATGGCGCTGGCCGAACACCTCAAGCTCAAGGACCCCAACAAGCTCTTTGCTTCGCCGCCTCGAACGAAGCTGGTCAAGGCCGTCGACGACACCCTCATTCGCTCGCTGATGCCGCGCGTGGACTTCGTGCGCTACCGAACGCCACGTGACTTGACTCCCCACCAGGTCGAGGGCATTCGCGATGCCATCGAGGACTTCAGCGCCTCCATCCGGCTCCAAAAAATGCAGCAACTCGGGCAGCTCATCGACCCCAACGACCCGCTGCCGTACCTCTGCTATGCCGGTGACGGCGAAGAGTTGCGGCTGAAGCTCGAGGCGCTGGGCTTGGAGATGTACGTCGGCGTGATGCCGCACCTCATTTCCACCGAAGGCATCATCGAAAAGCTGCCCGGCATGTGGTCGTTCGCCTTTGGGCACGCCATCTATCTGGACATTGAGAGCATCGAGGAGGGAGCATGAGCAAGAAGTCAAAGGAGAAGCAGGCAACGACCGCAGTCGCGGCCGCGGCCCATGTCGTCGCCAACGAGCCGGATGTACGGCCGGCACTGCGGTTGACCGAAATGCAGGCATCCGCGCGGGCGCACGTTGACAACAAGGCATGGGCTGAAATTCTTGCTCTAGGTCGTTTGCCTTTGACAGCCATTCACGAGGATGACCGCAAATCGGCCGAGGTATGGCAACTACGGGCCAAGATTTTCGGCCTTTATCCGCCCGGCGTTCGATCCCACTACGAACTGGCAACGGACGCACGCGAGGAGCTTGAGCGCGCACTCGAGCAGTTGGCATCCCGCGTTGACGCGCTGCACACGCTGCCCGAGTTTGAGCTCTACCTCGACACCCAAGGCTGGTCGATTGACGGCTGCGCGCAAGCACTACGTCGACTGTCACGAGCCTGCATGGAGGTGACGAATGTCGATTGGATACGAAAACTTCGCGGGCGCGCACTGAGGTTGCTTCGGGCCCAGGAGAGCCTGGGCGAGGAGCTTTCAGCCACTGACCAGCAGATCCTGGCGACTCTTCCGGACCTTACCTTGGTGCTCAGCGAAGCCTATGCTGCGGCAGAGCATGGCGAAGCACTCGATGAAGATGGTTATGCACTCGTCAATGTGCTGCGACTTGACCTCGACTTGACGATGGCGGACCCGTGGGACTACGCACGGGTTGGTGATGCGCTTCTCCGGCTTCCGAGCCCTAGCGAGAGCGCCCTCGTCACCTCGGCGAAGGATGAATCATCGGGACACGTTCAACTACAGTTGACACCCCGAGCCTGGGCATTCATGTGGATGCTCGAACACACTTCAGGAGTTGGTTTCGCCGAACTGCTGCAGCGCTTCCCTGAACCCCTCGCCTGCGATGCCTGTGAAGGACTGCGCCGTGTGCTTTGTGCCCTGTCAGCCGTCCCCGCCGACGTGGACAAGCATTTGTCGCTCGCCGTGCGTGCCTTGATGCGATTCGCAAGTGCCGACGCGCATTGGTTTGGCGAGCAGTTGACGATGGCTCTGGGCGAAGGAGTGCGCGAAATTTACGTTGGACAAGCGGGTCTGCACATGGCGTCAGTCGGCGACCTTCTGCTGCGGCTGTACGAGTATTCGCCTGAGGACTTCTCACGGCGAGCCGAGCTCGAAAGCCTCTATCGAATTTTCACAGCCAGTAGTCAGTATTCCCCGTTGGAGGACGAGGACCACGGCGACCAGGACATGCCGGGCCTCGCCTGGTTGTGCGAACAGAGCATCCCATTTCAGTTTGCAGCAGCAAACGTCATTCAAGGAGTGGCGGGTCGGATGCGATTGCTGCTCGACGCCATGCGCCGCACGACAAGTGCCGGGGTGCCACCGCCGCAGAGCTACTACCCAGGGGACCTCGACGACGAGGACCTCAACGAGCCCGAAGCCGGACCGCTACTCGACGCGCTGGAGCAGCTTGCAACGGTACGCAGTCAAATGGATGAGAAAACCCGGCACATGTGGCGCGAGGTCGCGGAAGACATCTTCAACGCATTGTCCAAGCTTGGTGACAAAGTACGAGCCCAGTTACTGCTCCTCGCACGTAAGTTCAGCGATGACCTTCTTGAGAAGGGGCATGCATTTCGCCTGGCTTACCTCGAACAGGTCGCGGGCGACCCCGGTGATGCACTGCACTACTATCTCATTGACTTCGACACTGCAGAGAACGTCCCCGACGCCGGTGTGAAGAACGCTAAGTTGCTTTGGGCGCGGTCCGATGACCTGGATCAAGTGCAGCAGTTCGTCGACAAGCTCCAAGAAAAGGTGAAGACCTCAAGCCGCACCGACGTGGTTCAGCAGCTCCTGACGGATGCGAAGGCGCGACTTGCAAGCTTGAACAAGCGCAACCAGTTCGAGCGGACGGCCGTGAGCCGCTGGCCATCGCTGACCGCACCTGCACGAAAGCTGCTCAGCGTGTTCGCCAGCATCAAAAGCTACAACGGACTGGCCGAGGTGGCCGAGTACGCCGGCATGGACCTAACGTGGGCTGGACGGCACTACGACAAGCTGGTCGAACTCGGGATGCTCTTGGTCACGGAAAAGACCTTCCGCATCAATCCGCACATCGCGCCACTGCTTGAACGCGAGTCCCAGCATGCGGTGCTCGGCAGGATTGTTCGCTCTCAGGGCACCAGTGCGGTCAAGCAGGTGTTCAATAGCCAGCGCGAGTTCACCATCTACCAAGTACTAGTGCAGCTGTGCCCAAATCATCTCGTGTTTCCGAACTGCTCACTACAGAGCGTTATGAGCTACGAGCGCATGAAGGAGCTGGTAAACGAGGACGACTTTGGCTACTACCTGCGAGCGAGTGTAGACATCGTCGTCGTGTCTTCGACTACATACCTGCCCATGTTGGCCATCGAAGTCGATTCGGTCTGGCACGACACGGAGCGCCAGCAGCGCAATGATGGAAAGAAGGACCGGCTGTTCGCGGCAGCCGGCATTCCGTTCATGCGCCTTCGGCCAGTCGGCAGCCCGTCCGAGAACACTATCCGTGCCCAGGTAGCTGAGCATGTTGACGAGTTGGTACGGAGCTTGCGCGCCGATCTTCCTGGGTACGACCAAGCGCGTGGGTTGCTGCAGGACCTGTCGGGTGTTGGACTACTACGCTGAGAAAGGTCCACGGCCATTGGGGCTGATTCGTTGATAACTGAAGCTTGAACGTGAAAGATATAAGGAGACCGTCAGCCCATGATCGCCGCCGAGCACGACAACCTCATCCGGACGCTCAACGTTGATGAACACCGCACGGTCATTCACTACGCGCCCTGGGTACAGACCTTCAAAGGCGCATCGCACTTGCTGGAGATGATCGACGCCATCAAGGACGGCCTTGGCGACAGCTGGACGCGGTCGGACCTGACCAAATACTACGCCAGAGCGGATGTCGCCAGTGAGCAGAAGTTCGTCGCAGCCATGGTGTGGGGCCACGAGGCGGCGGCCGAAGGGCGACGGGACAACCGCGGTCCATGGAAGGTCGCTACGATGTTCAAGGATGCGGTGATGCTGAAGGAGACCCTTAGGGGCATGGATGTCGCAAGCGACCTGGGCATCGAAGCCGCGTACAAGCGGTTCAAGGACATCCCCCGCTGCGGGACCAGCTTCCTGACGAAGCACCTCTATTTCCTCGGGAAGGCCGACGGCGGGCATCGCTATCCGCTCATCTTCGACAACCGGGTCGCCGCCGGTCTTCTCAAGCTGCAGGTCACCAATCCATTGGTCTTCGACATGGTCGACGTCGGCGTGGCGCGCACGCCGCGCGCCTATCTTGCCTACCTCCGGCTAGCCAGACAGGTAGCGGACCGTGCCCAATGCGAGATGGACCAAGTGGAGTATTTCCTCTTCACCCACTAGAAAGGGCTGCATCATGGGCGCGGTCCTTAACCGATGGTGAAAGTGAAGCGATCGTCGGACGTCTCATGCGCCTGGTGGCCACTCATCGCGGTAAGGGCCAATCGTGCTGACAACTGCACCGAGTCTGAAGCGGCCATGTTGGACAGCAAGATATTCGCCCACTTGAGGCCGACATCCTTCAGCCAGTCAACGGGCATAGGCTGACTGTCCTCAGCTATCGACAATGTGGCTTATGAGGAACTCGTTCCCATCTCGCCTTCTTGCGCGTAGGTGCAACCGCGCCTGTACGCTTTGCGGCGCAAGCGGACTATCGGTGGCGGAGACTAGACTTCTGAGTTCGGCCAGGAGCCGCCGCTCACCGACGACCGCTTTCGGATTGCCGATCGATAGCATCGTTGCCCACCCATCCCTTCCAGGTTGAAGAACTAATGGCTGACTCGACGCTTCGGACTCTAGCCGAGTCTCAGAATTTCGTACTCGCGCACAGCTACGAGTCAGTGTTCGTCATCGATAAGCGCGATGGTAAGAAGCGAGATTCTGGAGATCACTATGGCGATCCGGTCGCGGGACTTATAACGCCCGACGAGCGATGGTTTGTGAGCGTTGGAGAAGGCGTCCAGTGCCTCTGTTCCGATGGTCGACTTGTGACGTTCTTCCACCGGGGCCGCCCACCTTCGGACGGGGTGCCCGCCAAGGTCGCATCTTCAGTGAGTGCAGTCCATCTGGCTTCTGACCATACCCTGCGGATCACTGTCGACTCGAACAGCGATGAGACGTCCGAGTGGTTGATCAACCTCGATGCAGAGGCTGTAACGAGAGTGAACTGACGCTTCGCCACGCGAAGACGCGATCTTGATGCGGACGGCAGCTTTCGGGCCGTGAGATGCCGTATCCAAAAGTCTGCTCAGGGCCCTGTGCCGTCGTACACCAAGCTATTGCGGATGTCCACTCAGCGGGGCGGAAGCAGTCATTCATTTGCCGTTCTGCCAGCTCGCGGATGGCGCCACGAATAGGATTTCGATTCAACTGCGCACTACCTAGTCACCGTCGGATTCTGGCGCCCGCTTGATGCTCGATGCCTCGTGCTCATCCCATGTTCATGGGAGATCACTCGTAAACCCCCGCTCTGCAACAGAAGCGGAGGTACACACTCCAACGCTCATTGGAACGAGGCCATAGAGTGCTCAAGAGCATTAAGAGGATCAAGGGACTGGGGGTGTTTGGCGACTACGCTCTGCCCGCGGGGACGGCCGAATTCAACGTCAAGAACATTGTCTACGGATGGAACTACTCGGGGAAGACGACTCTCTCGCGTGTGTTCTCCCACTTGGAGCGTGGCGACTACTCGCCAGATCTTGGCGGCTACAACTTCGTCTTAGACACGGACACCGGGCAAGTCAGTGAGGGCAATGCAAAGACCTGCGGACACATCGTGCGTGTCTTCAATTCGGATTTCGTCCATGAGAACCTGAACTTCGGTGGCTCTATGGCGCGCCCCATCCTGCTTCTGGGGACCGAGTCCGAGGAGGCCCAAAAAAAGATCGCCGAATTGACCGACTTGCGGAAGCGAATCATCCAAGCCTCCGCAAAGCAGGAGAACAAAGCGGCCGCGGCCGAGAAGGCCTTGGGCGAGTTTAAGAAGAAAGCGGCTGCTACCACCAAAGACGCCCTACAGCTCACCGAGCTCTACACAGCAACCCAGCTCGAGAAGGATCTGACCACCGTCGCGATCGGCGTGGATTGCAAGCTGACCGACGAGCAGCTCGAAGCGGACACGAAGCTTGCTCGCACGTCGGAACAAGACGCGTTGCCGCCGATTGACAAGCTGGGCGCCGAGAGCTTGCTGCCCGGCGTCTGGAACGACGCCCAGAAGCTACTTGCGCAGAATCCAGAGATGGCGCACGCGATCAGATACCTCACGCAAAACACCGTGGTCGCGCGCTGGATCGAGATCGGGCTTCCATTGCACGAGCACAAGGAGAATTGCGAATTCTGCGGAAATTCTCTGAGCGTAGAGCGGTTGCAGGAGCTTCGCGAGCATTTTTCAAAGGATCAGGCGGACTTCAAGGACAAGCTCGAAACGCTCCTCAGGCGCGTTTCCCAAGCGCGGCTGGCATTCGCTCCAGCGAGCGCGCTGACGGTAAATGCGCAGTTCCGAGATCGCTACACTGCAGCCGCCGACGCTGCGCAGGCGGCAGGCGAAGCGCACGACAAGCTTTTAGCCAAGTTGGAAGAGGAGGTGCAAGAGAAGATCGCGGCGCCCTTCGCCGCCCGAGAGCTTGCGCCCCTCGACGAGACTGCAGTGGGTTCCTGGATTAAAGCGGGGGCAGTGTTGGACGAGGTGATCGGCGAGCACAACCAAGTGGCTCAGCACTTCAAGCAGGAGAAGCGCGAGGCGATCAAGCGTGCCAAGCTCCACCACGCTCAGGCCTTTTATGAGCTTGAGGATCTGGACGGGCGCGCGGAGAAACAAAAGCGATATGGCGCGCGCGTGCAGAAGCTGAAAGCGTATGGCGACTCGGTCGAAAAGCAAAGGCTCGACCTGGAAGCCACGATCAGCCAATCGCAAAAAGGCCGCGAGGAAATCAACCAGCGCATCGAGAACCTCCTTGGCTCGGACAGCGTGCAGATCAAGGTGCTGAAGATCGCGGGCGAGGAGCGATTCCAACTGGTGCGACGTGATGGCAGCATCGCGAAGCACCTAAGCGAAGGCGAGAAGACGGCCATCGCCTTCTCATTCTTCCTCACGAAGCTCAAAGAACTCAAGGACTTCGACAAGGCGATCGTCTACATCGACGATCCCATCTCCAGCCTTGACAGCAATCACATCTTCCAGGTCGCCGCAATCATTCGCGAGATCTTCTTTGAGCAGGCAGGAGGTCCGGGGGGAGAGTGGAAGACGAAGTGCAATCAGGTCTTCTTCTCCACGCACAACTTCGAATTCTTTGGGCTTCTTCGCGAGCTGCCAGTGAATGCGAAAAAGACCTCGAACTACTTGATCAAGCGAGTCTCGCCAACTGCGTCGACCTTCGGAAACATGCCAGCGTCGATGGCCAAGTATTCCTCGGAGTATCACTTCCTCTTCTCGGTGCTAGATGAGTTCCGGAACGCCGCGGACAAGTCCGATTACAAGGCGCTCATGCACATCCCCAACGCGGTGCGCCGCTTCGTGGAACTCTACACCTACGCAAAATATCCTGATTCGATCAATGGGACAGTGGATCAACGCGCAGAGAAGCTTTTTGGAGCGGCAAAATCCAAGCGCATTCTGAAAGTTCTGCACTACTTCTCCCACGCCAACAACATCGAGCGCATCGCCTCGAACACCGACTTGATCTGCGACATCGAGGCCGCGGTGGAGGATCTAATCTCGCTTATCGAAGTGCAAGACCCGTTGCACTACGAAGCGCTCAGAGCTGCCCTTTGACTCCCTTTCCTGGCTAAAGCCGTACAATTTTTTCGCCAGTCAACGGAGCGAGACTTACACGGTGACGTCAGGCCCGCTTTCAGTCTGAATCAGTCAGATGGCAAGACATCCACCCGCTTTGGGCTGATACCTTGCGTCCATCCAACGAGCGTGGTCTGACCTTTCTCAGCTATCGACAATGGTGGTTATGAGGAACTGAGCTACTCAGAGCTGTTCTCGCCAATGAGCGGTCGGCATGGCGAGCCAGGGAATGCGACCAGGTTGCAGCCCTCGTCCACCGAACTAGCGGAAGAAAGACCACCATATTTTTCTCGTGGCCAGCCGAGTGGAAGCACTTCATGAAAAGCGGGCATGGCAGCCGGCGGCTCGTTCCGAAACGCCGGTGTATGCAAAGAGGATCAGCGGCCGATGAAAACAGGGGCCCGCTTTTCGCGAAAGGCGGCTTGCGCTTCCTTGGCGTCGGCAGTTTGGCCGATCTGCGCGGTCATGTCCTGTTCGTAGCGGTAACCGTCGCGCAGGGACGCGCCCATGTCTTCCAGCGTGTTGAGCGTGTGCTTGCCCATGCGGGTGGACACCGGACTCTTGGCGGCGATGGTGCGCGCCATTTCCAGCGCAGCTGGCATCAACTCGTCATGGGGCGTGCAAGCCTCAACCACGCCAGTGCGGTACAACTCGTCGGCCGGAACGCGCCAGCCGGTCAACATCATGCGCCGCACGCGGGAATGGCCGAACAGGCGCATCGCGTGGCTGCAGCCGCCAAGCAGGCCCACGTCCACCTCGGGCAGACCTAGGCTCGCGCGTTCGGAGGCGATCAGCACGTCGCTGGACGCCACCATGGCCAGCCCCGAACCCAGCGCGGCACCGTTGATGGCGGCCACCACCGGCTTCGCGCATTCGCGGATGGCGTGGAAACACTCGCGGGTGCGGCGCGAATGCGCACGCAGATCGCCTGGCTCCTTGATAACCTCAGCGCGGCCCTTCAGGTCGGCACCAGCGCAGAAAATCTTGCCCGCGCCGGTCAACACCACCACCCTTAGCTCGTCGAGTTCGGAGATACGGTCCAGCGCCCAAATCAGTTCATCGTTGAGGCGTCGGGTGAGTGCGTTGACCGGTGGGCTATTCAGGGTCAGTACGGCAATGTGCCGGTCCACGATGTGTACCTGGAGTTCTGCGAGAGAGGCGAATGATTCTTGCATGGTGGGCATCGGATGGATATGGAGAGAAAAGAGGCCGCAAAAATTACCGGTCGCCAACCTCTTGCGGCGCCAAGGGCGTTGTGCCGGTGTCGATACGGCCAGATGACTCTAGCGCTGGCCGCCCTCGCCCGGTAGGCGTCAGAAAGCAAAGCTGCTATGTGGGTGCTGCGTTGTGCTCCGGGCAACATGTCTGCATTGCCGCCGGAGCACCTAGGTCGGCCCACTTCGAGTGCCTACAGTCTGCCGCAGGCCCGCACCACGACTCACAGCAGCGCGGTGTGGGCGTCCACCCGATACGAGCAGCCTGGAGACAGCATGAGCGCAGCTTCCGCCGCGGAAAGCACAGCCACTTCCACATCCAACCGCAGCGGTCCGTTGTCGCACCTGCGGGTGCTGGACCTCAGCCGCATCCTCGCGGCGCCCTGGGCCGGGCAGATCCTGGCCGACCTGGGCGCCGAGGTCATCAAGGTCGAGCGCCCCGGCACCGGCGACGACACCCGTTCCTGGGGGCCGCCGTTCCTGAAGGACGCCAGTGGCCAGGACACCTGCGAGGCCGGCTACTACCTGGCGGTCAACCGCGGCAAGCGCTCCATCACCGTCAGCATCGACACACCCGAAGGCCAGCAGATCGTGCGCGACATGGCAGCGCAGGCAGACATCGTGCTGGAGAACTACAAGGCCGGCACACTGGAGCGCTATGGCTTGGACCAGGCCAGCCTGCGCAAGATCAACCCGCGTCTGATCTATTGCTCGGTCACCGGCTTCGGCCAGACCGGCCCGCGCCGTGACCAACCCGCTTACGACTTCCTGATCCAGGCCATGGGTGGCCTGATGAGCGTCACCGGCGAGCGGGACGGCCGCCCTGGCGGCGGCCCGCAGAAGGTGGGTGTGCCCATCGTGGACCTCATGACCGGCATGTACACCGCGGTGTCGGTGTTGGCGGCGGTGGCACGGCGCGACCAGACCGGCACTGGCGACACCATCGACATCGGCATGCTCGACGTGCAGGTGTCCACGTTGGCCAACCAGGCGATGAATTTCCTGGTCTCGGGCAAGACGCCTCAGCGCAATGGCAACGCTCATCCCAACATCCAGCCACAGGACGTGTTCGCCTGCGCCGACGGCGACATGATCCTGGTGGTGGGCAACGACGGCCAGTTCGCCAAGCTGGCCGACGTGCTGGGCCACGGCGAATGGGTGCAGGACGAGCGCTTTCGCACCAACGCCCAGCGCGTGCGTAACATTAGCGAACTGTCGGCCCTGTTGCGCGAGGCTTTCTGTGCGCGCCGGCGCGCCGACGTCATCGCCGCACTGGACGCGGCCGGCGTGCCCAGCGGCGCCATCAACAGCGTGTCCGAGGTCTTCGACGAGCCGCAGGTGCAGGCTCGCGGCATGCTCATGAAACTGCCGCACCCGGCCGGCGTGGACGTGCCGCAGGTGGCCAGCCCGATGCGCTTTGCCGATGCCCCCATCCAATACCGCCGCCCGCCGCCGCTGCTGGGCGAGCACTCGCACGAGGTGCTGCGCGAACTGGGCTACGACGACGAACGCATTGCGGCCTTGCGCAGTGCGGGCGTGATCTGAAGTTGCCGCCGCAGAAAAAAAGAACTGGCATGCAACGCAAGACCTTCCTGTCCAGCCTGATGCTGGCTTCACTGACTCTGACCAGCGCCCATGCCGGTGACGGCCCAGGCGGTTACCCGGACAAGCCGGTGCGCCTGATCGTGCCCTTCCTGGCTGGCGGTGCCACCGACCTCATGGCTCGCGGCATGGCACAGAAGCTGTCCGAGGCCATCGGCCAGCCTGTGATGATCGACAACCGCGCGGGTGCAGGTGGCAGCATCGGCGCCGAGGCCGCCGCCGCCGCCCCCAAAGACGGCTACACCCTTCTGTACTCGACGATGGGCGTGCTCACCATCAACCCCAGCCTCTACCGTAACCTGAAGTACGAGCCAGCCAGCAGCTTCAGCCCGGTCGCACTGACCCACGTCACCTCCAACCTGCTGGTGGTCCATCCGCAAATGGGGATGAAGTCGATCGCCGAACTCGTGGCGCTGGCGCGCAGCAAGCCGGGCATGCTGAGCTTCAGTTCCGCGGGCAACGGCACCAGCAGCCACCTGTCGGGCGAACTGTTCATGTCGATCGCCAAGGTCGACCTGCTGCATGTTCCCTACAAAGGCACGGCCGCCGGGCTGCCGGACCTGCTGTCCGGCCGCATCCAGATGACCTTTGACACCGCGTCCAACTTCGTCGATCACATCCAGGCTGGCAAACTGCGGCCCCTGGCCGTCACCTCGCGCAACCGCCTGAGTGCGATGCCCGAGGTGCCCGCCATGGCCGAGACTCCGGGCTTCGCCGACTACGACGTGTCGCTGTGGCTGGGCGTGCTGGCGCCGGCCGGCACCCCGCCCGAGATCGTGCGCTACCTCAACAGACATCTGGTCAAGGTGATGCGCGAACCGACCATGGAGGCCTCGCTCAAGCCGCTGGGCATTCAGCCGTTGCATAGCACTCCAGAAGAGTTCGCCAAGCTCATCGAGCAGGATCGGCGCAAGTGGGCGGCCGTGGTGAAAGCCGCCAACGTGCAGGTCGAATAGATTGAACAGGTCCGACAAGTCGAATGCGCTCAGAAAATACACACACCATGAAACTCCACTGGTCCCCAAAGTCGCCGTTCGTCCGCAAGGTCATGGTCTGCGCCCATGAGTTGGGCATCGCCGGCCAGCTCACGCTGGTTCGCTCGGTGGCGGCCATGCTCAAACCCAATCCTCAACTCATGGCGGACAACCCTTTGTCCAAGATTCCGACGCTGATGCTGGATGACGGCCGCACGTTGTTCGACTCGGTCGTCATCTGCGAGTACCTCGACCACTTGGCCGGCGGTAGCCTTTTTCCGCGCGAAGGCGACGCACGCTGGCGGGCGCTGCGCTGGCATGCGCTGGGCAACGGCCTGCTGGATGTGCTGATCCTTTGGCGCAACGAGCGTGAGCGCGAGGTGCCATTGAGCGCACTGCAGGACGCCTTCGCGCTCAAGACCGAGGCCAGCCTGATGCTGCTGGAGCAGGAAGTTGAGATGCTTGCCCAGGCCCCGCTGTCCATTGGCCACATCGCTATCGGTTGCGCGCTGGGCTACATCGACTACCGGTTCGCAAGCCTGGAATGGCGCAGCCGCGCGCCCCAGTTGGGTCACTGGTTCGCCGAACTTTCGAAGCGGCCATCCTTCGTGGCGACCGAGGTGGTAGAGGGCTGAGTCTTCCCCCTCGGGTGTCGGTCCGACAGCCCCATCAGGCGTAGAGCCGCGCCGGGTTGTCCTGCAGGATAGCCCGGCCGATGGCCACATCGCTCACCGACTCGTGCAGCAGCTGCAGCAAGTCGCTGCCGCTCGGTGGCTCCTTCACGTTGAGGTAAGGCCAGTCGCTGCCCCACACCAGCTGGCGCGGGTTGGCCTGCTGCAGAGCTTGCTGGAAAGGCGACAGTACCTCCGCCCAACGCGCGCGGTCGGGTATAGCCAGCAGGTTGCGGTAGGCGCACAGCTTCACCCACACCCGGCCTTCGGCCAGCAGATCGAGCAGGCAGCGAAAGCCCGGCTCGTCCAGGCCGGCGCCGGCATCGAAGCCGGCCATGTGGTCGATGACCACCGGCACTGGCAGCGCGCGGATCTGGGCGGCGATGCCCGGCAGCACATGGCGGTCGGTCCACAGTTCGGCGTGCAGGCCGGCGTCGGCCATTTCGCCGGCCATGGCCTGCAATTCCTCGAAGACGACACTGCCGCCGAAGTTGCTGGCCGCGCCACCGCGCGCGCTGAAGCGCAAGGCGCGCACGCCACGTTCATGCAGTCCGGAGAGCGAAGGCAGGGTGTGAGATCGGGTGACCAGCACGCCACGCAAATTCGGTTGCGCGGCCAGGGTGTCCAGCACCAGCCGGTGGTCCACACCATAGGCGCTGGGATGCACCAACAAGCCGTGGGTCAGGCCCAGCGTGGCAAGGTGCGCGCCGTACGCGGGCAGGGGCGCTTCGGACGGGGTGTAGGCGCGTTCGACCGCCAGCGGGTAGCGGTCGTAAGGGCCGAAGACGTGGGCGTGGCAGTCCCAGCCGCCGCCGGTGTCGATGGCTTCACCCATCACTTCAATTCCTCCTGCTGCGGTAGCTTGAACGCCGGTTCCGCGCCGGGCGGGAACGGGATCTCGTGCGCGTTGAGCGTCATAGCGACCATGGTGTAGTAGCCCACCAGGGCCGTGAGTTCCACCACGCCTTTTTCGCCCAGCGCCTGCACCGCGGCGGCATGGGTGGCGTCGCTGACCGAGTACGAGCGATTGAGCTCCAACGCATAGCGATAGATGGCCTGGTCGGAGGCGTCCAACCCGCGCGGCGGGCGTTGCGCCAGCAGGTCGTCCAGCGTGTCTTCCGACAGCCCGGCCTTGGCGCCTTCGGGCCGGTGGGCGAACCATTCAAAAGGCGAACGGCAGTGCCGGCCGGTCACCAGGATGGCCAGTTCCGACTGGCGCGGTGTCATCGAGGTGCCGTAGCGCAGCAGGGCGCCCAACGCTTGCCAGCGGTCGGCCAGCTCGGCGTTGTGCAGCGCGGCGCGCAGCGGCCCCTTGATCTCCCCGCGCGGGCCGGAGACCACCTTCTGGTGGACTGCCAGTTGCTCGGGCGTCATGGTCTCGGGGGTGGGCAGGGAAATGCGTGGCATGGGTCTTTCTCAGTGAGATGGGTCGGCTCAGGCGCCGCGGTAGGCCGGCTGGCGTTTTTCCAGGAAGACGTTCATGCCCTCCGTCTGGTCGGCGCTGTCGAACAGGCGCTCGTTCAGGCTCGCCGGTTGCGGGCTGCACTACTCTAGGCCGCGCCCCGATAAGCCGCTAGCGAGCGCCGCGCAAAGCTGGCTTGCATGCCGGGACATGGAAGCGCCGCACGCTGGGCGGCATCAGGCCATGGCGGCGTCCTGCGCGGTGGAATGCCACATGCCGCGGCGCCCCAACTCGTCGACGATGGTGCAGATCGCCGCGGCCACCACCTGCACCGCGCGTGCTGGCCCCTTGCTCTTGGACATCGCCATGGTGATGCTGCGTTGCAGGCGCGCATCGGCAATCTTGGCGGCCTGCAGCCGGCCCTCCTCGATCTCGTTCCACACCGCATGCAGCGGCAGCACCGAGTACAAATGCTCCTGCTCAGCCAGGGACTTGAACAGCGGCAGCGAATCGGCCTCGATCACAGGCACGACGGCCAGCTTGTCCTGGCGTGCCACGGCATCGAGCGCATTACGCAGGCCGTTGGGCGCGCTGGGCAGGATGTAGGGCAGCCCGGCCAAGGCCGACACCGGAATGTCACCGCCGCCCGTGAGCGCATCGCCAGCCGGGCCGACCAGGTAGCTGTCCACCGTCGCCAGCTTCTGCTCGTGCTCGGGCAGTGTGGCGTAGCGGTACAGGATGGCCAGATCCACGCGCGCATCGGTCAGCCATTCCTCGACCTGGCCGCTGGAGCCCTCCAGGATCTTCAGCCGCACCGCCGGGTGGTGCTCACGCATGTGCGAGAACAGCCGCCCGACCAGCGCCGACGAGATGGAAGGCAGCAGCCCCAAGGTGACACGGCCGGCTGGTTGCTGCAGGTTGCTGCGAATGTCGGTCTCGAGCTGCTGCGCGCCCTGCAGCAGCTCACGCACTTGTTCCAGGATGCGGGTGCCGGTTTCCGACAGCTCCACGCCGCGGCCGGTGCGCGTGAACAGGCGGCAGCCGCACTGGCGTTCCAGGGCGTTGATCTGTCGGCTCAGCAGCGACTGGTTGCTGTCCAGGTAAAGCGCCGCACGGGTCAGGCTGCCCAGCTCGGCGATCGCCAGGAACGAGCGCCAGATCGTCAGGTCGCTGGCCAGGGCGAGTCGTATGTCTGTGGCTTTTGCTGTCTGCATGCATGTCTCCTGCAGCCGGATTATCCGGGTGCGACGCCTGCGCACGCGTTCAAGGCGCAAGCCCGCCCGCCCATCGTGCGATGGCCACCGCCACCGCTTGCGGCTGCTCCGGCACCATCGCATGGCTGGCCCCGGCGATGACCTCCACTGTCACCTTGCTGCCCAGAGCAGCCTTCAGCTCGTCTCGGCTGGACGGCGGCCGCCACGGATCGCTGCCGCCCAGCAGGTCCAGGATGGGGGAATGACTGACCGGCCACCACTGATCCTTGGGTGGACTCGTCATCGCGTCGCGGTATGTGGCAAGGAGTTCGGGATACCAGCCCTCCAGCCACGGCGTGGGGTCGCTTCCAGGTGCGAAAAAGGCATGACGCAGCGCGGCCAGCCGCGCCTCGCGGGGTTGCCTGGGATTGCCCGCAACAATCAAGGACGCCTGCACGCCCGGAGGAATGGTTCGCGCGGCGGACGCAAGCACTACCACGCCGCGAACCAGCTCCGGATAGCGAAGGTCAGTCACACGCGCCACGAAATGGCCATAGGCATGCCCCGCAATCACCGCGCGCCCGCCGCCCAGGCGTCGCACGACGAGCGCCACGTCGGCCGCGAAGGTGTCCAGCGTGATCCCCTCCAGCGGACCGCGGCTCGCGCCCATCCCGCGCGGTTGCGGGCGCAGCACCTTGAATCCCTTGGAGGCAAGCAACCGTGCCAGTTCGTCGTAGTCCTCCGAGTCGCGTTGCTGCGAAGGCAACAGCACAATCGTCGGCCCGGCTCCTTCCACGATCACATCCAACTGCACGTTGCCATCGCGCACCAGCTCGCGCCGGCGCGCAGCCGTCTCGCCGGGTCGGAGCGCGCAGGCAGGCAGCACCGCGATGGTGCCCAGCGCCGCCAGCCAAGCTCGGCGGTCGTGCCGAATCCCTTGTCGCCTGATCATTGGCGGCCTGCCTTGGACACCGAAGCCGCAATGGCTTCGAAGAAAGCGGTGCGCTCGGCGCCGAGCTTGTCGTCGACGGCGCCGACCCAGTAGCCGGCCACCGCGATCACCGTACGTGTCGCGGGCTGCACGTAGATGGCCTGACCGTTGACACCGATGGCGCCATAGCCCTTGTCGCCCATGGTCCACCAGAAGTAGCCGTAGCCGGGCTGCTCGTTCAGTCGCGAGGTCGATTCCTTCATCCATGCGGCAGGGATCAGTTGCGCGCCCTGCGCCCGGCCGTCGTCCAGCGCGACCTGCCCGATGCGCGCCCAGTCGCGCAGGCTGGCCGCCATGCCGGCGCCGTAGAACGGGCGCTGCGCCTGGCCTGGCCCCTGGTTCACCCAATAGGCGCCAGCCTCGGCACCCATCGGATGCCACAGGCGCGTGGCCATGTAGGATGTCAGCGGCATGCCGACCGCGCGTTCGAGCAACCAGCCGACCAGGTTGGCGTCGAGCGTCGAGTAGTTGAAGCGCGTGCCGGGCGGCAGCAGCGGCTTGGCCCTGAAGGCATAGTCCTCGTAGTAGACCTTGGCCTCGTTGAGCGATTGATCACGGTGCCGGTCAAGCTCGCTGCCGGGCGTGTAGATTTCCTTCCAGTCGGTGCCAGCTCGCATCATCAGCAGGTTGCGCACGGTGACCGTGTCGTAGCCCGTTCCCTTGAGTTCCGGCAGGTACTGGACGATGAGGTCGTTGACGCTCTTGATGCGCCCTTCCTGGATTGCGATGCCGATCAGCATCGCAATCACCGACTTGGACATCGAGTAGCCGATGAAGGGCGTGGCCGGCCCGCTGCCGTTGCGGTAAGTTTCCTTCACGATCTTGCCGTCCTGCATCACCACGATCGCGTTCATGCGGTGCCGCTCCAGGAAGGCGTCGAAGTTCTCGGTGGTACCGCCCGTGGTCAAGCGGAAGTCGGCACTGGACCATGGTGCGCGGCCGGCGATCGGTGACGGCCGGGGCGACGCCGTCAGTCGCGAGACACCGAACAGCTGATCCATGTGCTGGTAGGTCAGGTAGTTCAACGTTGGCTCCGACTTGGCGCGTCGCAGGGCCAGTAGCGTGGGTGAGGGCGTGCCCTCCACGTGCGGCAGCTCGGCCGCGGACGGCGGCGCTGTGGCGCAACCGGCCATCAGCACGCAACTCAGAAGCATGCCCAGCCCGGTGCGGACGGTGGCGATCGAAGGTCGAATGGTCATCTTTGTCTCCGTGAAATGGGTTTTTCTGATTCGACGCGCGCCTGGGGCTCGGGAAGGTTGAATGCCGCTCCTGCGTCATGGCGCTTTTCTTGATTTCGGGCCCCTGGCCACGCGTCTCTTCAGAAACATCGAGACTAAGAATCCCGACGCGCTGGTGCTAGTGCCGCGTGAATCAGACCTGCTATGCCGCTTCAGCCAGACCGGCAAATGCCTCAAGGCGTCGAACACGGGCATGCGCTGCGCGCCCAGCCGGCGACAGCCATTCCCAGTCACGCTACCCAGGGGCTACAGGCTCAGTGCCGGTTCAAATAGTCGATGGCCAAGGCGGACAAGGACCGCACCCCAACCGCCATCGCGTCCTCGTTGAAATCGAACTTCGGCGAATGATTGGGTGACACCGTTTCCGGCGACTTGCCTTGCGGCGTGGCGCCGAGAAGAAAGAACATGCCCGGCACCAGCCGCTGGTACTCGGAGAAATCTTCCGATGCGCTCCGCTTGGCCACGACCGAAACTTTGTTGCCCGTCATCCGGTTGAGAACCGGCAGGGACGCCTCTGTCAGGGCCGCATCGTTGGTCGTCACGGAATAGTTGAGCGGGCCAAAGTCGACCCTGGCCTTGGCGCCCGCAGACTCAGCGATCAGATTGGCGGTTCGGGCAATGCGTTGCTTGGCATCGTTCCTCATCGGCTCATCGAAGGTTCGCAGGGTCCCGAGCAGCTTGACGGATTCCGGAACGATGTTCGAGCGGTTGCCGCCCGTGATTGCGCCGATGCTGATCACCGCAGGCTCCTGGCTGATGTTGAGCTGCCTGCTAACGATGGTCTGCAGGCCCAGAACGATCTGCGACGACACCACGATCGGGTCCACGCCATTCCACGGCGAGGCACCGTGGGCCTGCTTTCCCTCGACGTGGATGTGGATCTCGTCGGCGCCGGCCATCAGCGGGCCGCTTCGGTAGCCGATGCTTCCACTCGGCAGGCCAGGGTTGATATGCAGGCCGAAGATCGCGTCGACGCGCGGGTTCTGAAGCACGCCCTGCTCGATCATGGCTTTGGCGCCCCAGCTCGCGCCCGCCTTCGCCGCGTCGCTGTCGGGAACGCCTTCCTCTGCCGGCTGGAAGATGAACTTCACGGTGCCCTTGAGTTGGGGCTTCATCTGAGTCAGCAATTCGGCCACGCCCATCAGGATGGCTGTGTGGCCGTCGTGGCCGCAGGCATGCATCACCGGCGTCGGCTTGCCCATGTAGTTCGCCACCAACCGCGAGGCGAACGACAGGCCGGTTTCCTCAACCACCGGCAGCGCGTCCATGTCGGCGCGCAGCGCCACGACCTTGCCTGGCAACGCACCCTTGAGAAGGCCGACCACGCCATGCCCACCCACGCCCGTGGTCACTTCCAGTCCGAGCGAGCGCAGATGCTCGGCGACTTTCCGCGCAGTTCGCTCCTCCTGGCCCGACAGTTCGGGATGCCGATGAAAATCGCGGCGCCATTCGACGAGCCGAGGCTGCAGGCCGGCGCTGCGCTTCTCGATGCTCGCGAGATCAACCGGGGCAGGCGATGTCGTCGAGGCCTGCGCTTGCAGACTTGCGACGCTGAGCGCGGCGCTGGCCAGGACGACGAGCAACGGGCGGGTTTGTCTCTTCATGGTTGTATTTCCTTCTTCTCCAACGAATCCAATTTCGCCCGGTCTCAAGGCGCATCACTGTGGATGCTGTGGTATTCGACGTACTCGGCCATGCCGACTTCCGAGCTTTCGCGCCCGATGCCGCTTTGCTTGATGCCACCGAAAGGCGCGTGCCGCTGGCCGACGCGCGACGCGCCCGCCTGGTTGATGAAAGTCATGCCCGCTTCCAGCTGGCGCGCGATCCCAAGCGCCCGCGTGCGACTGGCCGACCAGACGCTGGAACCCAGGCCCAGCTCGCTGTCGTTGGCCATCTGCACGGCCTGCGCTTCGTCCTGGTAGGCAATGACCGGCAGCACCGGGCCGAACTGCTCCACGGCCACGATTTCCGACTGCGGCGCCGCGCGGCGCACGAGCGCCGGGCGCAGGTAATAGCCTTCGTGCGAGGCCTGCGGGTCGAGCAACTCGCCGAGTTCGACGATGTCCGCGCCCTCTGCGCGGGCCCGCGCCACGAGGCCCTTCACGAAGGTCCACTGCGCGCGGTTGTTCATCGGCCCCATGGTGCTGCGTGGGTCCAGCGGGTGCCCGATCCTGAATTTGTTGACCTCGGCGGACAGCCGGTCGAAGAAGCGGTCGTAGATGGATTCGGGCACGTACACGCGCTTGACCGCGAAACAGAACTGTCCGGCCCGACGGAAAGCGCCGGCGGCGATGCGGGTCACTGCGTGCTCGATGTCCACGTCATCGAGCACGATGGCCGGGTCGTTGCCGCCCAGTTCGAACTGCACGTCCTTCATCGACGCCGCAGCGTCGCGCATGATGATGCCGGCCACCTTGCCGCCGCCGGTGAAGGACACCTTGCGCACCAGCGGGTGCGTGGTCAACGCAGCGCCGGCGTCGGCGCCGCCGTGCAGTACGTTGATGACACCTGGCGGGAACAGCGCGGCCATCTTCGCGAGCAACACAGCCAGCCCCAGGGCAGCGGTGGGCGCGGGCTTGATGACCAGGGTGTTGCCGCAGGCCAGCGCAGGCGCCAGCTTGCGCATGGTCAGGATGACCGGCGCGTTCCAAGAGACGATGCCCGCCACCACACCGAAGGAGCGCTTCTCGACACTGACCCAGCCGTGCGCATCCGCGAACTGGCGCGGCTGCAGGAAATCGACCGCCATGTCCGCGTTGTCACGCACCACGTGGGCCGCCGTACCGACCTCGGTCTGGCAGGTGGCCATAAGCATGCCCGACTCCAGCGCCATCAACTCGGCGATCTTCGGCGCTTCTTCGTCCAGCACGGCCGCGGCGGCGCGCAGCAGCGCGACGCGCTCGGCAACCGGCGTGCCGGCCCATCCGGGCAGCGCCACATGGGCCGCATGCACCGCTTCGTCCACCTGCACCACGCTGGCCTGCGCCACGCGGCCGACCCGGTCCTCGGTGCGGCCTGGGTCCCGGACTTCGACATAGGACGCACCGGGAGTCTCCCGGTTGTTGATCAGCAGCTCGACGCTCAATGTGTTCATGGACGGGTTCAGAAAAGCGGGATGACGTGGAGACTGCGCGGCGCAAGACCTATTCGAGCTTGAGGTTGCCCTTGACGATGACCTCGGTCCAGCGCGCCTGCTCGGCGAGCATCAGCGCGCGGTACTCATCGGAGGTGGTGGTGACCGGCAACACGCCCTGCTGTTTGAAAGAAGCCTGTATCTCCGGCGAGTTCACCACCGCGACCGTGGCCTCGCGGATCTTCTGGTGCACGGCGGCGGGCAATCCCTTGGGAGCGATGATTCCGTAGTTGGTGTCCATCAGCACTTTGGGCAGACCCAACTCGGCGGTGCTGGGCACCTCGGGCGTCTGCGTCAGGCGCTGGCTACTGGCGGTGGCCAGCATGCGCAGCCGGCCCGATTGCGCCAGCGGCAGTGCACCCACCACGTCGATGAGCGTGAACTGGATCTCGCCAGCCAGCACCGCCGTGACGGCCGGTCCGCTGCCGCGATAGGGCACATGGGTCACGTCGATGCCCGCTTCCTGCTTGAACATCTCCCCGCCGATGTGCGGTGACGTGCCGTTGCCGGCGGAGCCGTAGTTCAGCTTGCCGGGCGCGCGTCGCGCAGCCTCGATCAGCTCCTTGAGACTGGAGTGGGAATTGGCAGGGCCCACGATGACGGCCGTGCTACGGGCCACCAGCGTGATGTAGTCGATGTCCGCATGGGTGTAGGGCACCTTGGTCAGCGCCGGCATTCCGGCCACTGGCCCAGGCGCGATCATGCCCAGCGTGTAGCCGTCCGGGGCGGCCTTCACAACAGCGTCAACGCCGATCACACCACCTGCGCCGGGCCGGTTGTCCACCACCACCGGCTGGCCCAGCCGCAGCGACAGCCGAGCAGCCAGGTTACGGCCCATGCCGTCGGTCGGCCCGCCGGCCGCGTAGGGAATGATGAGGCGGATGGGCTTGGTGGGCCAGGTCTGCGCCGCGGCCGATGCCGCCAGGCAGGTCATGGCCAACAGGCCGAAGGTCTTGATCATCTTCATGTCGCTTGTCTCCTAGGGAATGAGGTCGGTGAAGCGCCCGCCTTGCAGGTGCGCCGCGCGCGTACTCAAAGGCGCCGAGGCGGGTGCACCGGCGTGCGCGATGTCCTGCGCGTACGCATCGGCACTGTCCTGCGGCGCAAAGCCCAGGAAGTCCACCTTGTCGTTGCTCCACCAGCTGCGGCTGTTCGCCGATACGCCATACACCACGCTGTAGCCAATGGCAGGCGCGACCAGGCAGCGCCGGCACAGCTGCACCATATCCGCATGGCTGAGCCAGGTGGACAACATGCGCTCGTCGGTCGGCTTTTCGAAGCATGAGCCGATGCGCAGACACGCCACTTCGATGTCATGCTTGTCGTGGTACATGCGCGCCAGGCTCTCGCCGAACGCCTTGCTGAGGCCGTAGAGGTTGCCCGGGCGCGGCGGTGCATCGGAATCAAGCGGCTGCGAGCGGTCGTACATGCCGATCGCATGGTGCGAGCTGGCGAACACGATGCGCTTGGCGCCGGCCTGCCGGGCCGCCTCGAACACGTTGAAGCTACCGATGATGTTGGCCTGCAGCACCGCCTCCCACGGCGCCTGCGGCATGACAGCGCCCAGGTGGACCACTGCATCGACACCCTCGAGCAGGGCCTGCACAGCGGCCATGTCAGACAGGTCGGCCTGCACCACTTCTTCGCCCTCGGCGGCCGGTAGGAGCGCGCGCAGGTCGGCGGCACGCACGTGCTCGGCCAAGTCGCGCAGGTCGCTGCGTAACTGGCTACCCAGCCGGCCCGCAGCGCCGGTGATCAGAAGTCGTCTCCATCTGGTTGTCGTCATCGATCTGCCTCGGGAATTTTTTGCCAGTCTATGGACGGCAGGCCGACGTGCCCAGACGGTTCGAGGGCAAGGCAGCTATGTGTCCTGCGGCATGGCCGCAGGGGTGCGCTGATGCCGCCGCATGACTAAACTTTGGCGGGCACCAACGGGCGAGCCCCTGGCCACCCGAACCCGACCACATCATGAAGATCACCGATTACTCCCTGCGCCCATGCACCCAGCGACTCCGCGATGCGAACTGGAAGTTCTCGCGCGCCGCCGTGCCCGACCTGCAGGCCCACGTGCTGACGCTGGCCGACGACGCCGGCCACACGGGCCATGGCTATGCGCACGCCATCCCCAGCATCTCCGGCGCTGGTGAAGGCGTGCTGGCCGCGCTGCGCATGCTGGCGCCCACGCTGATCGGTCGCGGCCTGGACGAGATCGCCGCCATCGTCGAGAGCTGTGACCGGCAACTGGCCTTCAACGTCTCTGCCAAAGCGGCTATCGACATGGCGCTGCACGACCTGATGGCGCACCGCCTCGGTGTGCCCGTCCACGTGCTGCTGGGCGGACGTCACCACGACGTCATTCGCCAGTCGCGCATCGTGCCCGTCAAGGCGCCGGCGCAGATGGGTACGCACGCCGCCGAACTGACGGCGCAGGGTTACCGGCAGCTCAAGCTCAAGCTGTCGGGCGACACTCAGACCGACGTCCAGCGAATCGCATCCGTGCGCGATGCGGTGGGCGCCGAAGTCGTGCTGACACTCGACCCCAACCAGGCCTACAGCGCCAAGACGATGATGGCCGCCTTCGCGCGCATGGAGCGCTACGACATCGCGCTGATCGAGCAGCCCGTGCCGGCCGACGACTGGAGCGGGCTGAAGATGCTGACGCAGTCGCTACCAGCAGCCATCGAAGCGGACGAAAGCGCGCAGTCGGTACAAGACGTGTACCGACTGGTGACGGACCGCGTGGTCGACGTCGTCAACTTAAAGGTGACCAAGCTCGGCGGGCTGCTGCGCTTCACGCAGGCCGCCGCGCTGTGCCAGGCCGGCGGCGTGGTCTGCCGCGTCGGTGCGGCGTTCGGGCCTGCGCTGATGCAGGCCTTCGCGGCCCATGCGGCCAGCACCCTGCGCGCGCTGCCGTACGCCTGTGAACTGGCCGAGCACCAGCACCTGCTAGGCGATCCGTTCGAACCGTTGCCCGTGCAAGACGGCATGGTGCGCGTGCCGACATCGCCCGGCTGCGGCATCGGCTACGCCGGCGCGCCTGACCCGCACTGACCTGCGGGCGTAACAGCAGCCGAATGGCTGCCTTGTCCGCACCGACAACCCCTGGCCGCGTTGACATAGCTGCATTGCCGCATCGCCTCTAGGTGGGCGCAAGTCTGCTTCCTAGACTTGCCCGCGCAATAACAACGAGGAGACATCGGTATGAAGAATCACCTTGCGACCATGGTGGGCGCAGCCGTAGCCCTTGCCTTTGGTTCGTCCAGCGCGCAAGCCCAGCCCACCATCTACGGCCTGGTGGATGCTTGCGTGGCCCGCTCGAACATCGGCGGCGCACACAGCACGCGTCAGGGCTCAGGCTGCCAAAGCGGCAGCCGCCTGGGCTTTCGCGGCAGCGAGAACCTGGGTAGTGGCCTGACGGCAGGCTTCCAGATGGAGAACGGCTTCAACGTGGACGACGGTAGCTTCGGCCAGGGCGGACGGTTGTTCGGTCGCAAGGCCATTCTCAGCCTGTCAAGCGCCACGCTCGGCACCATCGAAATGGGTCGCGACTACGCGCCGACTTTCTATGCCCTGGCACCGGTCGATCCGACGGCCTTCGGCATCGGCACGATCAGCAGCACCATGTGGACCGGCTCGAACCCCACCACCGTCGCGCGCAACGACAATGCCGTCAACTACATCTCGCCGGCGCTCGGCCCCGTCATCGTGCGCGTGCAATATTCATTTGGCGAACAGCCCGCCCCGGCGAGCGCAGGCGCCCGATCCACGCTGGGCTTCAACATGATCTACCGCAGCGGCGGTTGGGTGGCCAGCCTGGCCCACGCGCGCCACACCAACGCCGCCGACACCGCGAGCGACCGCGCGTCGACCGCAGGATTGAGCTACACCCTGGGCGGACTCACGCTCTCTGGCGCTTTCCAGGCCGGGCGTTGGGAAGGCAGCCGGACGGTTGCCGCGCCTTCCAGCGCGACCAGCATCTTCAGCCGCGATTACCGCAGCTACATGCTAGGCGCGTCGTACCTGGTCCAGCAGCAGCTACGCGTGCTGGTGTCCATCAAGCACTACGACGATCGGACGGCCAGAAACTTCGATGCGCACCAGGTCACCACAACGGCCATCTACGCCCTGTCCAAGCGTACCGACATCTATGCGTCTTACAGCTGGCTCAAGAACTTGGCGGCCAGCAGCTACGACATCAGCGATGCCACGACCAAATACAGCGGCGTGCGTGCCGGCGCCAACACCTCGTTGATCGCCATGGGCATGCGCCATGCTTTCTGAAGGAGATGATCATGAATCCACACCGGCGTTCCACGCTGCGACTGGCCGCCGCGATGGCAGCAGGCACCCTGCCTTTCGCGCGCGCGCAAGCGCAGCCTTTCCCCTCCAAGCTCATCCGTGTCGTGGTGCCGCTGGCGTCCGGCGGCTCGGCCGATGCCATGGCCAGGCTGGTCGCCGCCGGCATCGCCCGGGTGTTGGGGCAATCCGTGATCGTGGACAACAAACCGGGCGCGGGCGGGCTCAACGGCATGGCCGAAGTGGCTCGTGCGCCGCGCGACGGCTACACGCTGGGCTATTCGCTGGCGGGTGCGCTCACGGTGGCGAACCATATCGCGTCGAAGATGCCCTATGACCCGGCGAAGGACTTCGCGCCAATCACGCAGGTGGTGGCGGTGCCGGAGGTCATCGTCGTCAACCCGAAGATCGGCGTGACCAGCCTGCAGCAGTTGGTCGCGCTGGCCAAGGCCAAGCCCGGCACGCTGAATTTCGGCTCCGCGGGCAACGCGACCATTCCTCACCTGGGCGGCGAGCTGTTCAAGCACGAGGCGGGCATCGACATCATGCACGTGCCCTACCGCGGAACCGGCCCGGCGCTGAACGATCTGGTGGCGGGACAGGTGCACCTGATGGTGGCCGACGTCACCTTGGTGCGCGCGCACATCGAGGCGGGACGGCTGGTGCCATTAGCCGTGGCCGGACCGCGACGCATCGCCGTGTTGCCGGCCGTGCCCACCACGATCGAGGCCGGCTTGCCCGGCGTGCAGGTAGCGAACTGGCACACACTGGTGGCCCCGGCAGGCACGCCAGCAGACGTGGTGAACCGCCTACGCGATGCGGTGCAGCGCGCCATGACATTGCCTGAAATACAAAGCCGGCTGGTCCAGGAAGGCGCCGAAGCGGTGGTCGGCACGCCGGCGCAAACGGTCGTGTTCCTGGACAAGGAACGCGCACGCTGGGGCACGCTGGTCAAGAAGCTCGGGATCCGCTGGGACTGAGGCGTTAAGCGTCCGACCAGGCGCTTTGCTCAATTGGCTGCGGGCGCAGCGGAACCATGGTCACGAAACCGGGGCGGGCGCTTTTCCAGAAACGCCTACACGCCGTGGACATGCCGGCGGTGAGGACGCCCAAAAGAACCCGACGCGCCGGCACGCCTCAGCCCGCTCCGAGAATCCAGCGCGCCAGCTTGTTGGCGTCCTCTGCGCTGAGTTGCGGATTGGGTGGCATCGGCATCGGGCCCCACACGCCGGCGCTGCCCTTGATCATCTTTCCGGCCAGCGAGTCGAGAGCGCCCGGTACGTTTTTGTAGCGGCCCGCAATGTCCTGGAACGAGGGGCCAACCAGCTTCTGGGTCGCGCTGTGACACGCGATGCAGGCCTTGGACGTCGCCAGGGCCTGGTTGGCAATGGCAGGCGATACCGGCGCGATGAAAAGTGCAAGTGCAAGTGCAAGCAGCACGCCCTTGTCATGGGGTCGGTTGCGCTTGGATGAAATGTGATCGGCGAGGGACATAAAGCGATTCAAGGAATGGCGACGGGAAAGCATGACGCGTTGCTCATGCAGCGCGTGGCCGCAGGGGAAGACTTCGAAGGCGCTGCTGGGTAGCCGACGACACCGCATTGGCAATGGCGGCGATGACGGCGGAAGTTCCGGGTTCGCCGACACCACCCGGGGCCGCTTGGCTGGCCTGGATGTGTACTTCCACCTTGGGCGCTTCCGAAATCCGGAGCAGGCGGTAGTCATGGAAATTGCTCTGCTCGACCCGCCCCGCCTTGATAGTGATTTCGCCCCACAGGGCCGCCGTCACGCCGAACTGGATGCCACCATCGATCTGCGCGGCAACCGTATCGGGATTGACGACCATGCCGCAGTCGACCACGCAGACCACGCGGTCGACCCGGATGTCGCCCACAGCATCGACCGTCACTTCGGCCACCTGGGCCAGGAAACTGCCGAACGCCGACAACAATGCCACGCCGCGCCCGCGGCGGGTGCCCGGCTGCGCCGCAGGCAGCGGCACATGCCAGTTCGCTTTCTGCGCCACAGCCTCCAGCACAGCGCGTGCACGCGAGCCCGCGGGCAGTGAGTCCCGGCGGAACTCGACCGGATCCTTGTTCGCCAGCGCGGCCAACTCGTCCACGAAGCTCTCGACCACGAAGCAGTTGTGCGTGGGACCGACACCGCGCCACCAACCGGTGACCAGGCCGGCCACCGGCTCTTCGCGCATGTAGTCGAGTCGTGCCGCCGGCCAGGCATAAGGACCGAGGCCGGCCTCCACAGCATCCGGATCCAGCCCATTGCGGAAGGCACCCGGCGCCACGCGCGCGTAGATCGATGAGCCGGCCACCCGGTGCGTGAACGCGCTGACGTGGCCCTGCGCGTCCAGCGCAGCGCTCAACTCGTCAGCATACGCTGGGCGCGGAACGTCGTGCTGGATGTCTTCCTCGCGCGACCAGATGAATTGCACCGGCCCCTGCACGCCCTTCGCCAAGGCGACCGACTGCTCGACAAAGTCCGATTCCAGTCGCCGCCCGAACCCGCCGCCAATCAGGTGGTTGTGGATGCGGATCTTGTCGGCCGGCAGGCCCGAGCCTTTCATCGCCGACTCGCGTGCCCGCGGTGGCGCCTGGGTTCCAACCCAGACGTCGCAGCCGTCGGCCCGCAGGTCCACGGTGCAGTTGACGGGTTCGAGTGCGGCGTGTGCGAGAAAGGGTGAATGGTAGATGGAGGTGAGCCTCCGGTTCGACGCGCGTACCACGGCATCCGGATCGCCTTGCAGGCGCGCAACCGCGGCCCCCGGCCGCTTGAGCGCTGCTTGCAGGTCGTTGCGAAGGCTTTCGGTCGACACCGTGGCTGCCGCACCATCGGCCCATTCGATCTTCAGCGCGGCCAAGCCCTGCTTGGCGGCCCATGAATGGTCGGCAATGACGGCCACGGCATTGTGGATGCGCGTGATCTGCCTGACCCCTCGCACGGCAAGCGCCGCGCTGTCGTCCACACGCACGAGCTTGCCACCAAACACCGGGCTGGCCGCCACGGCGCCGTAGCGCATGTTGGGTTGCCGTGTGTCGATGCCGTACCGGGCCGAGCCGTTGACCTTGCCCGCCACATCCAGCCGCTTGATGGGACGGCCGATCAGCTTGAAGTCCCGTGGCGCTTTCAGTGCGACCTTGGGTGGAAGCCCCAGGCTCGCGGCACGCGCGGTGAGCCGGCCGTAAGACAGTTGCCGACGACTGCCCGGATGACTCACCACGCCATCGCGCGCCCGGCACTCTGAAGCCGGCACGCCCCATTCCCGCGCGGCAGCCTCCACGAGCATCACGCGGGCCGTGGCGCCAGCGGCGCGCATCGGCTCCCACGCGCCCTGGATCGAGTTGGAGCCCCCAGTGATCTGCGCGCCGCCGGCGCGCGGGTTGCCATAGCGCGCCGCATCCGGCGGGGCATGCGCCAGCTTCACATGGTCGAGCGAGATCTCCAACTCCTCGGCGATGAGCATGGAAAGCGCGGTGTAGATGCCCTGCCCCATTTCCACGCGCGGCATGGTCAGCGTGACGGTCTCGTCGGCGTCGATGCGGATGAAGGCATTCGGCTCGAACGCCGAGGCCGCTGCGCCGCCAGCATCGGCGTCCTTCGCCGCGGCGACATCGAACATGACGCCCAACGCCAGCGCGCTTCCACCCGCCAGAAAAACGCGGCGGGATATGTCGAGTCGGGCGGCGTTCGTCATGCCTTCGCTCCTGCGTTCGCGGCGCGATGAATCGCGATCCGTATCCGCGAATAGGTTCCGCATCGACAAATGTTTCCAGCCATCGCACCGTCGATCTCGGCATCGCTGGGTCGTGGCGTGTGCTTGAGCAGCGAACACGCCGACATGATCTGGCCGGACTGGCAGTAGCCGCACTGCACGACTTCCTCGTCAAGCCACGCCTTCTGGACTTCGCGGCCCAGTGTCGTCTGCCCCACGGCCTCGATGGTAGTCACGCGCTTGCCCTGTACGGCAGCGAGCGGAGTGAGACAGGAGCGCGCGGCCTCGCCGTCCAGATGCACAGTACAGGCGCCGCACAGGCCCATGCCGCAACCGAACTTGGTTCCAGTCAGACCTGCGACGTCGCGCAGCGCCCAGAGCAGCGGCATATCCTCGGGGAGGTCGAGTTCGGTAGGCCGACCATTGAGTTCGAATTTCACCATGTCAAGCCACCGCCACTGCTTCGACTTCAATCAGCCATGCGGGATCGACCAGCCCAACCTCGACAACCGACATGGCCACCCGCAGGTCCCCCAGAAAGCGTTGCCGAATCTCCGCGCCCAGACGCCAGTCCTCCCGGCGCGGGAGCCAGATCGTGACCTTGGCCAGATTTGCAAACGTCATCTGCGCTGAAGCCAGCGTTGCCTGCACATTCGACCAAACGCGCACCGCTTGGGCCTCGAAGTCATTCTCAAGGCTGCCATCAGGCGCGAACCCCATGGTGCCGCTGATGTAGAGCCAACGGTTTGGCGATATCACCTCAACAGCCTGGGCATAGGGAGCAATTGGCGTGAAGATGTCCGCCGGCACATGCACTTTCAACATGGAGATGAGTGTCTTGTATGAGATGTCCCGGATTAGGCACTGATGAGCCGCATTCCGAGATGCGCTTTTGTCATGGCATGCCATGCGAATACGGGATACCAGTGGACGCCATGGCTGCCATTGCGCTCCATCCGGATCGCTCAGACGGGCGTCAACTCCCGGTTCAAAGCGATGTGCTGGCTCAGGTGATGGTCTTCGTCCCCCTGCTGGAGATCGATCATGATCAAGCGCTTGGCGCAGTGCGACAGGGCCGGCTTCGCACACAGGCGCTGAGCAGCGGTTCGTCGCCGACAGACGTGCCGCGAAACCCTGGGGCAGCGGCTGTCCAGGCTGCTGGGTACGAGCTCTTTCTACGCACGCGGTCTGCGCAAGGTGTGCATGCCGCCGGCAAGGGCGCCCCGACCCGAACAGCCGCGTGATCTCCCATGCCTGCGTCGCATGGCCTGCGTTCACATCCTTGCATCGCCAGTCTACTGTCTTGCACGTCCAATCGAGCACGCGGCCGATCCACACCCGTGACCTGCTCGCAACTCAAACCCGAGTCACTCGTTGAATCGCAAGGAAACCGTATGAACTTCTTCAACCGCCGCCAGCTCGTCCGAGCCGCCGGCGCAACAATGGTCGCAGCATCCGCAGGCATACATGCACATGCCGCCTCTCCTGCTGCAGCTCCCGCAAGTGCCACGCGGGGAGCGAATGGCCGTCCCAGCATCCTCATCGTGGTATCGAGCCACGACCGCAAGGGCCAGGATCTGGTCGCGGGCTTCTGGTTTCCCGAGCTCACGCATCCAGTCCGGGTTTTCGCGCAGGCTGGCGTCGACTTTGATATCGCCAGCCCTCGTGGCGGCATGCCACCCTTCGACGGCTTCGACCTCACGGACGAAGACAACAGTTGGTTCTGGATCCAACCAGAGCTGCGTAACAAGCTGGCAAACAGCCTGCCGCTGTCCGACGTCGACCCGGCACGCTACGCCGCTGTAATGCTCGTGGGCGGCCATGGCCCTATGTGGGACTTCACTCGCAACGCCCGGTTGCATAACATCGTGCGTGGAGTGTACGAACGCGGCGGCATCGTGAGCGCGGTGTGCCACGGCCCAGCAGGCTTGCTAGACCTCACCCTTTCTGACGGAAGCAGCTTGATCGCGGGCCGCCGGCTGACCTCGTTCACCAACGAAGAGGAGGTCTCCCGACAGTACGACAGGCTCATTCCGTTTGAGCTGGAATCCGCGCTCAAGGCGCAGCGGGCACGGTTCGAGGAAGCAGGCATCTTCCGAAGCCGTGTGGTCGTGGATGGTCGCCTGATTACCGGGCAGAACCCTGCGTCCGCGAAGCCGTTCGGTGAGGCAGTGGTAGCTGCGCTGAAGGCCCGAGCCGCGCAAGGCGGTGCCGCCGCCTGAAAACCCGGCACAGCGCACCCGGTGCTCCCGCGGGCGACAAGAATTTACGCTCGCGCCGAGTTACGCTCGGGCCATGATCGACACCCCGCTATCGGCACTTCGGACATACCAGGCGCTGGCGCGATGTAAGAGCTTCACAGCCACTGCACGCGACCAGGGGCTGGCCCAATCCGCAGTCAGCCGACACATCGCCTCGCTTGAGATGCAGTTGGGTCAGACACTCGTCATTCGGGGCCACAGGCAGATCCAGTTCACAGAGGCAGGAAAGCTCTATCTGGAAACGGTGCACCGCGTTCTGGATGAGCTGGACCGTGGCGCTGCGCGACTCGGGCGCGGGATTGAACGGCCAGTGGTCAAGATACTGGCTATGCCGTCCTTCGCCGCGCGCTGGCTAGTGCCCAGACTGGCGCGACTACAGGACGCGCACATCGAGGTCGACATTGAACTCGCGACCTCAATCTGGGATTCAGATTTCCTCAAGGAACGCTACGACATCGCGATCCACTATTCAGATGGGGCCTGGCCGGGCGCAAGCCTGCTCATGCACGACAGCCTAGTGCCAGTGATATCTCCTCGCCTGCAGGAGGCCTTCAGCATCCACAGCATCGACGATCTGGCACAGTTCCGCTGGCTGCATGACTCCCTGCGCGGCAGCAAGTGGCCGCAGTGGTTGGCGGCGGTCAATGCTGAAGGCCTTTCTGGGCGACGGCACATAAAGCTGCAGGATACCGAGGCCACCCTCAATGCGGCCGTCGCCGGTCTTGGCGTAGCCATCGGGCATGCAGTCTTGATCGAAAACGACGTGCGCGAGGGCCGGCTGATGCAGGCGTGGCCCGGACATGTCCCCCTAGCGGCGGGTTACCACCTGATCCGGTCCAAGCGCGCGGTACGCAATCCCGCAGCTCTGCGCGTCAGCGCTTGGCTGACGAATCAAGCGCAGGAATCCGAGATGCGCCGCTCGGCCTGAAGAAAGGGCCACGCAAAATAGTGGGATAAAGACGCTGAATGACGTAGCCTTCCAAAGGCGGCTTCAAGCAGGATTCAGTGGTGCAATCAGCGACCGCACTGCCCAAAGCTAAGGGTTACGGCGGTATCCGCTGGGACACAGTTTCTCAACGTGTCATGTTCTCGCCGGACGTTCACGCAACATCCAGAGACGCGCGTGCATAGGACATCTCGAAGAACTGGCCGATCATGAAATCTCGTCTCGGCTAGGGTCTACTGAACGATGCTGGGAAAGCCTGTTGTTTGCCGTCAAAAATTGACCCGCGTATGGACTGACGTTTTCGACGCATGCTTGGCTCCGGGTGACGGCAGGGCGATCGAGCACAGAGCGGCTTCCTGACGAGAGAACCATCATCTGCGCGGCGGCTTGGCATGCAGCTGCGTATCACAGGTAGATGCCAACGAAGTTCTCGCTCGATTCTTGAGCAATCTTGGTTAACCGACGCCACAATTGGGCGCTCTATGCCCGGTAGCAGCTAATGGACCGAGTGCATGCCGCCGCCCATTTCGAGTCGGTCAACCAATTCCATGAGGATCCCCTTGACGACTTGCGCAGGCTCCGACAGCGGCAGGTGATCCGAGGCGCATAACGCCAGCGGAATCTCGATGTGCGGCGACACCAGCCGCCTGACGTCGACCGCTGCGGTGGCCGCGACGGAGCGCGCAAGTGACACGGGCAGGATCGTCGCGCCCACGCCCGAGGCGACCGCGGCGGACAGCGTGCTCGAAGACTCCATCTCCGCCACCACGCGAGGAATCATCTTCGCCGAGGCAAAGGCCCGGTTCACGCTGCGGCGCAGCTGGTTGTCGATGCTGGGCAGGAGCAGGTCCACGTTCTGCAGTTCGGCCAGCGCGAGCTCGTCGCCGTCCATGCGCAGCATGCCGTGGGACGCCACGACGCAGAGGTCCTCGGTGAGCAACGGGTCGAACGACAGGCCCCGCACTGCGTGCTCGCCACCATAGAGCACGGCCATGTCCATGAGGCCGTTGCGCACCACGTCGCACAGCGTGGTGCCGAAGTTCTCGTTGATGTGCAGCATGAGCTGCGGATGCCGCTCCTGCACCGTCTGCAGCAGCGGCAGGGCCAGGCCCGATGCTGCGGTGCCCGGCGCGAGGCCGACCGATACCTGCCCCGCCAGGCTGCGCCCGGCATTGACGACATCGGCGCGCGCCTGCTCGAACTGGCGCAGTATCAATTGCGCGTGGCGGTACAGCACCATGCCGGCTTCCGTGGGCACCACGCCCTTCTGCGTTCGCAGCAACAGGCGCTGGTTGAACTCGCCTTCGAGGGTGGCCAGTTGCTGGCTTAGCGCCGGCTGCGCCACGTGCAGCACCTCCGAGGCCTGCGTGAGGCTGCCCACGTCAACGATCTTCACGAAATATTTCAACCGCCTGAGGTTCACCGGGTCTCCGTCGTCTTGCTGTTCTGTTTGCAAGCAAGCATCAAGCCACGCGTTGGCAGCGTCAACCGGGGTTACGATCAGTTCGCACCCGACTTCCCATGACGGTAAATTTCAAGACCCTCAAGAGCTTCGTGACTGCGGTCGATGCGCGCAGCCTCTCCGCGGCCGCTGCGCAACTGAGCGTTGCGCAACCGGCCTTGAGTCAGCACATCGCTTCGCTCGAAGAGCACTTCAAGCACAAGCTGTTGAATCGCTCCAACGCCGGGGTGACACCCACTGCTGCCGGCAACGAGCTCTACCGCCACGCACAGATCATGCTGAGCCACCTGGAGCAGGTGGAGCGCGAACTGATGAACCGCACGGACGAGAGCTTCATCTCGGGCCCCGTCTCGGTCGGGCTGGCCACCTACAGCACGGCCTCGGCGCTGTCGATGCCGCTGCTGCAGGCGGTGCGTAGCGCATACCCGGGCGTCAACCTGTTCATCAACGACAACTTCGGTCTGGTACTGAGCGAGATGGTGATGACCGGGCGCCTGGACATGGCCATCATCTACGCGGGCAACCCGATGAAGGGCCTCACGCTGCAGCCGCTCTTGACCGAAGACCTGTTCCTGATCGCCCCGCCGGGCATGGAGCTGGAGCAGAACGACGACCGGACCATCGCCTTGCGTGCATTGGCCGGCATCGATCTGCTGCTGCCGAGCCGCATGCACTTTCTGCGGCGGATGGTCGACGAGGCCTTTGCCCGCGTCGGCGTGGTGCCGAATATCCGCGCCGAGATCGAATCCGCCGAAACGCTGCGCCAGGCAATCCAAGCGGGCGTGGGCGCGACCATCTTGCCATCGGCACTGGCGGACTTTCCGCCGGCCGCGAACCCGCCGATGATCCGCAGGATCGTCGAGCCCGTGCTGCAGGCCACCGTGTCGCTGTGCGTGCCTGACCACCTGCCGATGTCCGACCAGGCGCGCGCCGTGCTGGAGATCTTGCGCGAGCAGATCGACAACCTGTTCGCCGCCGGGCGGCTCGCGGGCATCCGCGCACCGGAAGCCGCGTCACCGCAGCCCTGATTTCTCGCAGCTCAGTGCGCGACGGCCGCCACCGGCTGCGACAGGTTGCGCATCGCCGCAACGCCTTCCGTCACGAAGGGGTCGGCGTGGTAGTACAGCAGCTGCGCGCCCATCGACACCAGGTGCTCGACGTCCTGTTTCACGACCAGCGTGCCCGCGATCTTTCCTGCCGCGCGAATGCGCTGCAGCGTCTGGTCGACCAGATCGAGCGCGGGTTGCGGGCGGCGCTTGCCCGGTGCCACCGCGGGCGAGTAGCCCATCGACTGCGACAGATCACCCGGTCCGACGAAGAACACGTCGATGCCTTCGACCGCCAGGATCTCGTCGAGGTTGCGAACCGCCTCGAGCGACTCCACCATGCCGACCAGCAGCTTCGTCGCGTGATCGTCGGGGCAGGCATAGCGGAAGGTGTGCACCACCTGGCGCGCGATCTCCGCGGTGTGGATCAGCGGCACCATCACGCCGTCCGCGCCCGCGTTGAGGCAGCGCGTGATGGTGGAGCGCTCCTGGTTCTGCGGGCGCACGATGCCGAAGCCGCCGGCGTAGCGCGCAGCCTTGGCCATGTGGTGGATGTCCTCGAAACTGGCCAGGCCGTGCTCGCAGTCGATGAAGACCGAGTCCGCGCCCGAGCGCACGAGCTTCTCGCACAGCGTGGGGGACACATGGTTGGGGTTGACCATCAGCACGGAGTTGTCGCGTGCCAGGCGTTGATGAAGGGTGTCGCTCATGCTTCGTCTCGTTCAGGGTTTGCCGGGTGTTCCGTCGGGGGCGCCGAGCCAGCGGCTGATTTCGATGTCGGGGCCCTGGTCGCGCGCGCGGGTCGGGCTGATCACCAACTGCTCGATGGTGGTGCCCTGCGGCAGCGTGCAGGCCAGCAATATGGCGCGCGCCACGTCTTCAGGCGCGACCATGGCGGCGCGCTCTTCGGCGCTCGGCGGGCGCACGCGCGTGTCCATGATGGGCGTGTCGACCTCGCCGGGCAGGATGGTCGTGGAGCGGATGTTGTTGTTGCGGAAGGTGCCGTGCACGAAGCCCATCAGGTTCGTCACCGCCGCCTTCGCCGCGCCGTAGGGCGCACCGCCCAACAGGTTCGGACGCACGGCAGCCAGCGAAGACACGGTGACGATGGTGCCGGCACCGGCATCGAGCATTCCCGGCAGCACGGCCTGGATCAGCACGTAGACCGCCGTCAGGTTGACCGACACCGCCGACTCCCAGTCGTCCGGCTCGATCCAGCGGATGTTGCGCACGCGGCTCGTGAGGCCCGCGTTGTTGACGAGGATGCCGATGGGGCCGACCTCCTTCGCGGTCCACTGCACCAGTGCCACGAGCTGCTCGCGTTCCTGCAGGTCGGCCTGGCGCGCCCAGGCTTCGCCACCGGCGCTTCGGATCTCTTCGACCACCGCCTGCAGCGGCTCAGGCCTGCGCCCCATCACGACGACGCGTGCGCCCTCGGCGGCGAGCATCAGCGCGGTGGAGCGGCCGATGCCCGAACCGCCACCGGTGACGAGCGCGACCTGTCCCTTCAGTGCACCGGCCATCACGCCACCGCCTTCTGCGCTTCGGCGCTCGCCCCGGCCTCGTACCCGTAGTCGGCCTGCGCGCCGGCCATGCTGACGAGGCCCTGGCGCAAGTCGTCTTCGACCAGATCGCGCGAGCGCTGTTGCGCATCGCCCCAGCCGCCGCCACCCGGCAGCTCGATCGTCAGGCGCTCGCCCGGTGCCAGCACCAGCCGGCCCTTCGGGAACACGGCCTTGCCGTCGTGCAGCACCGCGCCGTTGCGTCCGGCCTGGCCACCCAGCACGCCGAGGCAGGGGTACTTCACATGCTCGGTGCTCAGGTAGATGTTCATCTCGCGGTCCGAGAGGTTGCGGATCACGCCGCGCTGGCCCAGCCCGCCGCGAAACTGGCCGGGGCCGCCCGAGTCCGGAATGAGCTCCTTGCATTCGGTGAGCACGGGCACCGCGAGCTCGTACATCTCGATCGGCGTCACGCGGCAGTTGGACGGAAAGCTCAGCGTGTCCAGGCCGTCCATCGACGAGCGTCCGCCTTGTCCGCCATGAAAGTTCTGCGCACTGCCGTAGGCCGTGCCGTCGGAGCGCTGGCCCTGGCAGTTGATACCCCAGATCGGCGCGCCGCCGCTGTCGCCCATCGCGCCGTCGGGCACGATGTGCTGCAGCGCCTTGAAGATCAGGCTGGGAATGCAATGGCCCACGAGGTTGCGCGCAGCGCCCGCCGCGTGCGGGCGCGGATTGAGGATCGAACCCGCCGGCGCCGAGTCGGTCAGTGCGACCATGCAGCCCTCGTTGTTCGGCGTCTCCGGATCGAGCAGGCATTTCAGCGCATACACGCTGTGCGCCACGCGGTAGTGCGGCACCACGTTGATGCCGCGCGCCACCTCGGGCGAGGTGCCCGTGTAGTCGACATGGATCGAGTCGTCGCGCACTTCCACGCTCACGCACAGCTTCACGTCGGACTCGAAGCCGTCGATCGTCATGTCGGCCTTGTAGCTGCCGTTCGGCCAGGCCGCGATGGCCTTGCGCATGTGGCGCTCCGAGCGGCTGAAGATCGCCTCGCCGAGGCCGTCGCAGTCCTCGAGGCCGTATTCGTCCATGAAGCGCGTGAGCTCGCGGCTCATCACCTCGTTGGCGGCCACCATGCTCTGAATGTCGCCGCGCACCTCGTGCGGCAGGCGCACGCTGGCCTCGATGACGGAGAAAACGTCGGTGTTGGGCTTGCCGGCCTTGAACAGCTTGAGCATCGGAATGCGGATGCCTTCCTCGAACATGTCGGTCGAGTCGGGCGACTGCGGCCGGCCGCCGATGTCCGGCAGGTGGGCGATGCTGCCCGCGTAGGCCACGATCTTTCCCTTGCGGAAGATCGGCGTGAGCATGACCATGTCCGGCAGGTGGCCGGTGCCGATCACCGGGTCGTTGGTGGCCAGCACGTCGCCGGGCTCCAGCGACTCGGGCGGAAAGGCCTTGAGGAAGTAGTTCTGCGCCGCCATCGGCAGCGTGGTGATGAACACCGGAATCGACCAGGTGCACTGCGCGAGCGCGCGCCCCTTGGCGTCCAGCAGCACGTTCACGTAGTCGTGGTTCTCGCGCACGATGGGCGAGAAGGCCGTGCGGCCGAGCGCACTGTCGGCCTGGTCGGCGATGAAGACCAGGCGGTCCCACATCACCTGCAGGGTGATCGGGTCGTTGAAGTCGGGTTTGAGCATGGACATGGCAAGAAGACCTCAGGACAAAAGCATGATCAGGTTGTGTTGGGCATCGAGCGAGGCGCTGGCATTGGGCCCCATCACCACGGTCGACTCGCGCTGCTCGATGATCGCCGGCCCCTCGACCGGAACGCCGGGCACCAGCGCATAGTGGTCGTAGACCGGCGTGTCGACGTACTTGCCGAGCTCCGGGAAGAAGACCGGCCGCGTGCCCTTGCGTGCATCGCGCGCCACATTCGACTCGCCGCGCAAGCTTGCGAGCGAGACCGGCGCCTTCGGCCCGCTGGCACGCACGCGCCAGGTGATGACCTCCGCATCGGTGCCGCTGACGGCGCGGCCGTACAGGGCCACGTAGTTGGCATGGAAGCGGACCAGCAGTTCCTCGACGAACTTCGGGTCCGCCGGGTCCAGCTCCGGCAGCGGCACCGAGATTTCGTAGCCCTGGCCCACGTGGCGCATGTCAACGGTGTACGAGTAGGTGATGTGGTCCACCGGCACCTTGCTCGCCAGCACCACTTCGCGCCCCTGGTCCGCCAGCGTGGCCTTCACCACGTTCACCGCGCTCGGGTTCCATGTCGAGATGCGCATCGGCAGGCTTGCCGACAGGTCCGCCGCCACCGGCGCGCCCAGCAGCCCGATGGCCGAGGTAACGCCGGCGCCCAGCGGGCAGATCACCTTGCGGATGCCCAGCTTGCGGGCCACGCCGTAGGCATGCACCGGCCCTGCACCGCCGAAGGCGATCAGCGGCAGCGCGCGCGGGTCGACCCCGCTGTCGGTGGCCTGCATCGAGGCGGCCTCGGCCATGCTCTCGTTGACCATATCGTGGATGCCCCAGGCGCAGCGCTCGAGCGAAATGCCGAGCTCCTTCGCGAGCCGTGCCATCGCCGATTCGGCGGCGGGCTTGTCGAGCGCGAAGTCACCGCCCAGGAAGGAGTTTTCGTTCAGGTAGCCCAGCAGAAGGTCGGCATCGGTCACCGTGGGCTCCGTGCCGCCGCGTCCATAGCAGGCCGGCCCCGGCGCCGCAGCCGCGCTGCGCGGCCCCACGCCCAGCAGGCCGAGCTTGTTGCGCGCCGCGATGCTGCCGCCGCCCGCGCCGATCTCGATCATGTGGATCGACTGGATCTTGAGAGGAAAGCCGCTGCCCTTGCGGAAGCGCTCGTGGCGGGCCACTTCGAGATCGTTGGCCACCATCGGCTGGCCGTTCGGAATCAGGCACAGCTTGGCGGTCGTGCCGCCCATGTCGAACGACAGCACGCTCGACTCGCCGGCCTGGCGCGCATAGTCCGCCGCCGCCACGGCGCCCGCCGCGGGGCCCGACTCGATCAGACGCACCGGCGTGCGCGAGGCCGACGAGCTCGGCACCACGCCGCCGCTCGACGTCATCCAGAGCAGCTGCCCTTCGACACCACGCTGCGACAGCTCGCGCTCGAGGTGGTTCACATGCCCCACCATCATCGGCCGGGTGTAGGCGTTGACGACGGTGGTCGAGGCGCGGTCGTATTCGCGCACCTCGGGGCACACCGTCGAAGACAGCGAGACCGAGATACCCGGTACGACCTCGGCCAGGATCTCCGCCACGCGCCGCTCGTGCTGCGCGTACTTGTAGGCGTGCAGCAGGCACACGGCTACCGACTCCACCTTCTTGTCGAGCAGCACGCGGGCGATGGTGCGCACGCCGTCTTCGTCGAGCGCCTTGATCACCGTGCCGTCCGCGGCAATGCGCTCTTCCACGCCGAAGCACAGCTCGCGCGACACCAGCGGATCGGGGTACTGGATGCGCAGGTCGTACAGGTCGTAGCGCCCCTCCGTGCGAATGCGCAGCATGTCCTGGAAGCCGTCTGTAGTGATGAAGGCGGTGTGCACGCCGCGGCGCTCCAGCACCGCGTTGGTCACGACCGTGGTCGCGCCAAGAATCTGCAGCTGGCCGTTGCCTTTGGCCTTGCCGCCATCGCGGGCGCGCACCTTGGCCAGCAGCTCGTCCACGCCCTGGAGCACGGCGCGCGCGGGCGCATCGGGCGTGCTCAGGACCTTGTGCAGCAGGATGGTGCCGTCGTCCTCCGTCATCGCGAAGTCGGTGAACGTGCCACCCGTGTCAAATGCCAGTTTCATGCCTTTCAGCTCCTTGAGTGTTCGGTTGAGATGTGCGTTCAGGCTGTGGCCGGGTCGGATGCGCGCCTGCCCGTCATGAACAGTTCGCCCAGGTCGGCGGTGCTCAGCGCCTCGACCGGGCTGTCCCAGATGACCTTGCCCAGGCGCAGCACCACGGCGCGTTCGGCGGCCTCCATGGCCTTGCGGGTGTTCTGCTCGACCAGCAGGATGGTTCGGCCGCCCTTGTGCAGGCGCTTGAGTTCGTTGAAGACCAGCGTGATCGCCTGCGGCGAGAGGCCGACCGAGGGCTCGTCCACCAGCAGGATCTCGGGGCGGCGCAGCACGGCCATCGCCATCTCGAGCAGCTGCTGCTCGCCGCCGGACATGTTGCCGGCGAGCTCGTTGCGACGCTTGCGCAGAATGGGGAAGAGGTCGTAGACGTACTCGCGCTCGCCCTTCAGGTCGCCGCCCTTGATGGTGTAGGCCGCCATCTCCAGGTTCTCGTCGATGGACATCAGCTGGAAGTTGCAGCGGCCCTGCGGCACGTAGGCAATGCCGTGACCCAGCATCGCCTGCGGGCGCAGGCCCGCGATGTCCTTGCCCTTCCAGCGGATCGCGCCGCCCTTGTGGGTGGTCATGCCGAAGAGCGACTTCAGCAGCGTCGACTTGCCGGCCCCGTTCGGGCCCAGCAGCGTGACGAATTCGCCATGCCGGATCTTCAGGTCCACACCGTGCAGGATGTCCAGGTGGCCGTAGCCGGCGCGGAGGTTGTCGATTTCGAGTTCCATGATGCTGTTCTTCGTGTCAACCACCAAGGTAGGCCTCGATGACCTCCGGATTGCGAACGACTTCCTCCGGTGTGGCGTCGGCCAGCTTGGCGCCCTGGTGCAGCACGACCACGCGGTGGCTGAGGTTCATCAGTACGTCGGTGTTGTGCTCGATCACCACGAAGGTCACGCCCAGCTTCTGGTTCGCGTGCTCGATGCACTGGATGACCTTCTCGATGAGCACGGGGTTGATGCCCGCCAGCGGTTCGTCGAGCAGGATCAGCTCGGGTTCGGGCATCAGCATCGACGCGAACTGCAGCAGCTTCTGCTGCCCGCCGGACATGTTGCCGGCCGGCAGGTGCGCCACGCGCGCCAGTCCCGTCACCTCGATCAGTTCCTTCGCGCGTTCGCGCAGGGCCTGGATGCGCTTCCTGGCCGACGGTCCGACCCAGAAGGTCGACAGCACGTTCGGAAAGCGCGACATCTGTCCGGCCAGCACGAGGTTCTCTTCCGAGTCCAGCGTCGGGAAGACAACCGTCTTCTGGAAGCTTCGCAGGAAGCGGCCCTCGCGGGCGATGCGGTTCATCGGCCAGCCGGTGATGTCCACGCCCTTGAGCAGCACGCGGCCCGAGTCGCTGCGCTGCAGGCCGGTGCAGCAGTCGAATAAGGTCGACTTGCCGGAGCCGTTGGGACCGATGAGCCCCATCACCTCGCCGCGGCGGACTTCGATGTCCACGCCCTGGAGCGCCGCGACGGCGCCGTAGTTCTTGCGCAGGCCTTCGATGCGCAGCATGGCAGGTTCAACGGACATCGCGCGGCCCCTTTCCGATACCGGCAATGCGCTCCGCCGCACGCTGGAACAGCGGCGCCAGCCCTTGCGGGAACAGGAACACCAGCCCCAGCAGCACGAAGCCGTAGATCACCATGCGCAGCTCGGGCGTGATGCGCAATGCCTCGGACACCGCCACGAAGACGAAGCTTCCGATGATGGCGCCCGGCACCTTGCCCACGCCGCCGCCCAGCACGATGATCAGGATGGTGTTGGAGTAGTAGGCTTGGAAGACCAGCGGGCTCACGACCGTCGAGAAATGCGCGTAGAGGCTGCCGCCGAGCCCTGCGAAGACGGCGCTCAGCATGAAGACCAGGAGCTTGTAGGTCCAGGTCGGCACGCCCAGCGATTCGGCCAGCGTCTCGTTGTCGCGAATGGCCACCATGCAGCGGCCCGCCGGCGAGCGGATCAGCGCCACGAAGGCCGCCACCGCGAGTGCCGCCAGCACGAGCACCAGGTAGAAGTACTCGGGCGCCTTGATGACGGTGTAGACCATGTCGCCGAAGCCCAGGCGCGGCCGGGCCACGCCCGACAGCCCCATGTCGCCGCGCGTCAGGCCGATCCAGTTCTTCGACACCATCTGCGCGATGACCACCATGCCGAGCGTGCACATCACGAAGGAGGTGTCGCGCAGCCGCAGCGCCGGAATGCCCAGCGGCAGCGCGACCAGCCCGGCCACCAGGCCCGCGACCAGGAAATTCACCAGGAACGGCGTGCCGAAGTGGATCGACATGAGGGCCGACGCATACGCACCGAGCCCGAAGAACACGCCCTGCGCGAGCGACAGCATGCCCGTGTAGCCCAGGATGAGGTTCAGCCCCAGCGCCGGCAGCAGGAAGATCATCGCGAGGACCATCGCGTGCAGGTAGTAGTCGCCGAGGAAGAGCGGCGCGCAAAGCAGCGCGGCCACGCCGACGGCGCATGCGCTCCAGTTGACCGCGGCGACCCGGGCGGCCGGCAGACGCGGCGTGTCCAGCGTGGTGTTCGACAAGATTGCCTGTTTCATGAAGTTGTCGCTTTCAGAAGCGGGCCTTGCTGCTGAACAGGCCGTGCGGCCGGAACATGAGCATGAGCAGAAGCACGATGAAGCCGACGGAGTCGCGGTATTGCAGGCCGATGAAGCCGGCGACGAGGCTCTCGATGACGCCCAGCAGGCAGCCGGCGATGAGCGTGCCGCGCACGTTGCCCATGCCGCCCATAACGATCACGGCGAATGTCTTCAGCGTGATCGACTCGCCCATGCCGCCGTAGATGCTCACGTTGATCGGCCCCGTCAGGATGCCGGAGAGCGCCGCAATGGCCACGCCGATCAGGAAGGTGCGGCGCACCACCTGCTCGACGTCGATGCCGTTGACCTGGCAGCACTCGATGTTCTGCGATACGGCACGAATCGAGCGGCCCAGCCGCGTGCTGCGCACCATCCATTCGAGCCCTGCGAACACCGCGATGGTGACCACGACCAGGATCACGCGCTGCTGCGACATGCCGAAGTCGCCGAGCTCGATGGGTTCGAGCCAGCCGCCCGAGAACACCTTGTAGCCACCGCCGAAGGCCAGGATGACCACGTTCTGCAGGATGAGCGAAAGCCCCAGCGTGGCCAGCACGCCGGCCTGGAAGGGCTGGCCGATGAGCCGCTGCATCACGCTGCGCCCAATCAGCACCGCGATCAAGCTGACGATGGCTACGCCGCCGACGATGGCCAGGCTGTAGTCGGCCATCAGCTTCGACATGACCCACCAGGCCGCGAAGGTGCCCAGCATGTAGTACTCGCCATGGGCGAAGTTGATGGCCCGCAGCACGCCGAAGATCATCGTCATGCCGGCGGCCACCAGGGCGTAGACCGACCCGGTGATGATGCCGTTGACGATCTGTTCGAAGAGGAAGGAACTCACGGTGTTCTCGCAGGCCGGACAGGGCGCTTCTTCTTCACTTCGCGCCAGCCGCGTAGTCGACCTTGGTCGCGATCATTCCCTTGATGGCCGGCTTGCCGTCGGTGATTTCGAGCAGCACCATGGGCATGACCGCCTGGTTGTGGTCGTCGAAGGTCACCACGCCCATGGGGCTGTCGTACTTGATCTTCGCCATGGCGTTGCGGATGTCCTCGGCCTTGAGGCTGTTGGCGCTCTTGATCGCGGCCACGACGAGGTTCAGCGTGTCGTAGTGCGTGTAGGCATGGTTGTTCGGCATTTCGCCGCCGTTGGCCTTCTTGTAGTCCTCCACGAACTTGAGGCTGCGCGGCGCCGGCACCTCGGGCAGCCACGCGGCGGCCTCGACCGCGCCGTTCATGACCTTCGGTGCGGCGGCGATGGTTTCCTTGGTGTTGAACTCGCCGTTGCCGACCAGCGCGACCTTGCCGGCCAGCCCGAGTTCGAGCATCTGGCGGGCAATGATTGGCGTGGTGTCGGCCTGCCCGTAGAGGATGATGGCCTGTGCGCCCGAGCGGCGGATCTTGCTCAGCACCGAGCGGAAGTCGGTCTCCGAATCCTTGTAGTAGTCCTCGCTCAGAATCTCGGCGCCTTCGTACTTCGGCAGGTAGCGTTTGGTGAACTTGATGGCGCCGCGGCCGTAATCGCTGTCGACCGAGAGCACCGCGAACTTCTTGAAGCCCTTGGTCTTCGATGCGTACTCCAGCACCGTCGCGGCCCGCACCTCGTCGGTCGGGTAGTTGCGGAAGGTCCACTTGAAGCCGCCCACGCCGGCCTTGTAGGTGATGTCGGGGTTCGACGAGGCCGCGTTCACGAGCAGCACCTTCGATTCCTCGGCCAGCGGCTGCATCGCCAGCGTGACCGAGCTGCAGACGTCGCCGATGATCACCGGCGTTTTCTCGAGGCTGATCATGCGCTGCGTGGCGGCAACGCCTTCTGCCGGCACGCACTGGCTGTCCCCGCTCACGAGTTCGATCTGCTTGCCGAGCACGCCGCCGGCGGCGTTGATTTCCTTGGCGGCGAGCGCTGCGCCCTTGTTCGCGAAAGCGCCGTAGCGGGCATTGGGGCCGCTCATGGGCGCGATGACACCGATCTTGAAGGTGTCGGTCTGCGCACTGGCGGGCGCCAATGCACAGAAGCCGGCGATCGCGGCAATGGCCACCAGGGTCGCGCCGCGCAATCTCGAGTTCGTGGGGTAGCTCATTGCTTTTCTCCGGGTCATGGAAGGGTTGAAGGAATAGTAGGAAGGGAACTCTCCGGCGGCCAATACGTTATGGACCTTCGCCTATAAGGATTCTTGATAGGCAAGGCCCGCCGGCCGGAATCAGGTGAGCTTCGCCACTGCCGAGGCGATGCGCCGGCACCCCTCCTCGATCTGCTCGACGCTGGTGGCCGTCGACATGCGGAAGTACGGCGACACCCCGTACGCCGTGCCCGCCAGCACCATGACGCCGCCCGCTTCGAGCAGGTAGATCACGACGTCGTTGTCGGTCTCCAGCGTCTTTCCCTCGGGCGTTCGCTTGCCGATCAGGCCGCCACAGTGGGGATAGAGGTAGAACGCGCCGCCCGGTGCGCGGGCGCGAATGCCCGGAATGTCGTTGAGCAGGCGGGTTGCGGTGTCGCGGCGCTGCCTGTAGGTGGCGACCCAGCCAGGAAGAAAGGCCGCCTCGCTGTTCAGCGCTGCCACGGCGGCTGCCTGGCTCACCGAAGACGCGCCGCTGGTCGACTGCGACTGCAGCATGTCCAGCGCCGCGATGATGTCCGCGGGGCCGGCTGCATAGCCGATGCGCCAGCCCGTCATCGCATAGGTCTTCGACACGCCGTTCACCACCAGCGTGCGGTCGCGCAGGCCCGGCTCGATGGCCAGCAGATGCGGCGCCGC
>NZ_JBFTJJ010000030.1:0-65490 GCF_056395365.1 Variovorax sp. 10L421 | reverse complement strand
CCGCTGCGGCGCCCGCTGCCCCTGCCGCGCCCGCCACGGCTGCCGCCAGCGCCCAGCAGCTTGTCTTCGTGGCACGGGAAGAGTGCTGGGTCACCGTGACCGAAGCCGGGGGCAAGCAGCTGCTGCGCCGCAGCCTGAAGGCTGGCGAAACGGTGGGTTTGTCGGGCACGCTGCCGCTGTCCGTCGTGGTCGGGCGCGCGTCGAGCGTCGACGTGCAGGTGCGCGGCCAGCCATACGACCTGAAGCCCGTCACCAAGGGTGGTGGCGTGGCACGTTTCGAGGTGAAACCATGACCGGCGATTGCCTCCCGCTTCCCATCGAGTCGGCCGCGCCAAAAGCGCGCCGCTCGCGCCAGGCCAGCGTGGTCTGGGGGCCGCGCGTGGTCACGGTGGGCGGCGACGCTCCGGTGCGCGTGCAGTCCATGACCAACACCGACACCGTCGATGCCATCGGCACCGCGATCCAGGTGAAGGAACTGGCCATTGCCGGCTCCGAAATGGTCCGTATCACGGTCAATACGCCCGAGGCCGCCGCGCAGGTGCCCTACATCCGCGAGCAGCTCGACCGCATGGGGATCGACGTGCCGCTGATCGGCGACTTCCACTACAACGGCCACCGCCTGCTGACCGACTATCCGGCCTGCGCCGAGGCGCTGAGCAAGTACCGCATCAACCCCGGCAACGTGGGCAAGGGCGACAAGAAGGACAGGCAGTTCGGCCAGATGATCGACGCGGCCATGCGCTGGAACAAGCCTGTGCGCATCGGCGTCAACTGGGGCAGCCTCGACCAGGAACTGCTCGCCAGCCTGATGGACACCAACAGCCAGCGCGCCGAGCCCTGGGATGCCAAGCAGGTGATGTACGAGGCGCTGATCACTTCGGCCGTCGAGTCCGCCAGGCTGGCCGAGTCGATGGGCATGAGCGGCAACCAGGTCATCCTGTCGTGCAAGGTGAGCGGCGTGCAGGACCTGATCTCGGTCTACCGCGAACTGGCCAGGCGCTGCGACTATCCGCTGCACCTGGGCCTCACCGAGGCCGGCATGGGCACCAAGGGCACGGTGGCCTCGGCCACGGCGTTGTCGATCCTGCTGCAGGAGGGCATTGGCGACACGATTCGCGTGTCGCTCACGCCGCAGCCGGGCGAGTCGCGCACGCAAGAGGTGCTGATTGCCAACGAGATCCTGCAAGCCCTGGGCCTGCGCGTGTTCGTGCCGAGCGTCACAGCCTGCCCGGGCTGCGGCCGCACCACCAGCACCACGTTCCAGGAGCTGGCCAAGCAGATCGACGACTACCTGCGCCTGCAGATGCCGCTCTGGCGCAAGAAATATCCGGGCGTCGAGACGCTGAAGGTGGCCGTCATGGGCTGCATTGTCAACGGCCCCGGCGAGAGCAAGCACGCCGACATCGGCATCAGCCTGCCTGGCACCGGCGAGGCGCCTGCCGCTCCGGTCTTCATCGACGGCGAAAAGGCACTCACGCTGCGCGGCGACAATATCGCCAACGAGTTTCACCAACTCGTCGAAACCTACATCGAAAAGCGCTTCGGCGGCGAGCACGCTGCCCTGGCCTGACACCTCCGCAGACTCATGGCTGAAAAATTGAATGCCGTCAAAGGCATGAACGACATATTGCCGCCCGAATCGGCGCGCTGGGAATGGCTCGAGGCCACCGTGCGCGACCTGATGGGGCGCTATGCGTACCGCAACGTCCGCACGCCGATCCTCGAGCACACGGCGCTGTTCGTGCGCGGCATCGGCGAGGTGACGGACATCGTCGAGAAGGAGATGTACTCCTTTCACGACCGCTCGGACAAGTACGGCGACAACGACCACCTGACGCTGCGGCCCGAGAACACCGCCGGCATTGTGCGGGCCGCGATCGAGCACAACATGCTCTATGACGGCGGCAAGCGCCTGTGGGCCATCGGGCCGATGTTCCGGCGCGAGAAGCCGCAGCGCGGGCGTTTCCGGCAGTTCCACCAGATCGACGTCGAGGCACTGGGTTTTGCCGGTCCCGACATCGACGCTGAATTGATCCTGCTCGCGAGTGCGCTCTGGAAGGCGATCGGCCTGACCGACGTGCGGCTGGAGCTCAACAGCCTTGGCCAGCCGGCAGAGCGGGCGCAGCACCGTGCTCAGCTCATCGCGCATTTCGAGGCGCATGCCGACAAGCTCGACGAGGACGGCAAGCGCCGCCTGCACAGCAACCCGCTGCGCATCCTCGACACCAAGAATCCGGCGATGAAGGATGTGGTCGAGTCGGCGCCGAGACTGATGGACTTCCTCGGTGCCGAATCGCTGGCGCACTTCGAGGGGTTGAAGGCCATCCTCGACGCCAACGGCGTCGCCTACACCATCAACCCGCGCCTCGTGCGCGGCCTCGATTACTACAACCTCAGCGTGTTCGAGTTCGTGACTGACCGGCTCGGCTCGCAGGGCACGGTGTGTGCCGGCGGCCGCTATGACGGCCTGTTCGAGCAACTCGGCGGCAAGCCGGCGCCTGCAGTGGGATGGGCAATCGGCGTGGAGCGCGTGCTCGACCTCATGAAGGAGCAGGGCACTCAGATCCCGGTACGGGCCCCCGATGTCTATGCCGTCGTGCCCGATGCCTCTGCCATGCCGGTGGCGCTGCGTACGCTGCAGCAGTTGCGTGACGCCGGCGTGCGTGTGCAGATGCACGCCGCCACGGCGGATGGCCTCGGCAGCTTCAAGTCGCAGTTCAAGCGGGCCGACAACAGCGGCGCCACCTACGCCCTGATCTTCGGCGCCGATGAACTTGCACGCGGCGAAGTGACTCTCAAGGCGCTGCGCGACGGAAGCGGTGCGCAGACCTCCCGGCCGCTTGCCGAAGTGGCCACCTGGGCCGCCACCCTACAATCGCCGGCTCCCAACACCTGACAGCGCATGGCAACCCATCTCGACCTCGAAGAACAGGAACAGCTCGACCAGCTCAAGCATTTCTGGAACACCTACGGCACCCTGATCACATGGGCCGTGCTGCTCGTCGCTGGCGCCTTCGTGGCCTGGAACGGCTGGCAATGGTATGGACGCAACAAGGCGGCGCAAGCCTCGTCGCTCTACGACGAAATCGAGAAGACCGCGCAGGCCGGCGATCCGGCGCGCATCGCGCTCGTGCTCGACGACATGAAGAAGCGCTTCTCGGGCACTACCTACGCGCAGCAGGCCGGCCTGCTGGTCGCCAAGACGCTGTACGAAAAGGGCAATGCCGCGGGCTCGCGCGCGGAACTCGAATGGGTTGCGCAGAACGCCGTCGATCCGGGCTACAAGGCTATTGCCAGGCTGCGGCTGGCGGCCGAACTGCTCGACAGCAAGTCCTACGACGATGCGATCAAGCAGCTCGACAGCAGCGTACCCAAGGAATTCGAACCGCTGGTGGCCGACCGCAAGGGCGACATCTACCTGGCCCAGGGCAAGCGCGCCGAGGCGCAGGCCGAATACCGCAAGGCCTGGACCGGCCTTGGTGCCACCTCCGACTACCGCCGCCTGGTCGAAATCAAGCTCAACGCGGTCGGTGTCGACCCGAAGAGCCTGGCGCCAGTCGTCACCGTCACACCCGCAGTCCCCAAAACTCCCTGACCGCATATGAATTTCAAGCGTTTCATGCCTGAATCGACCGCCCTGCGCGCGGGATCAGCTCTTGTTTTGGTGGCGCTCCTCGCCGCCTGTTCGGGCAGCAGCAAGCCGAAGCCGGCAGAACTTCCCGCCAATCCGGCCCTGATGGGCGTGCGCCAGGCCTGGACGGTGCGCATCCCCGAGGTCAAGTTCCCTCTCACTACCGACATCAGCGGCGACACCGTCACCGTGGCCGGCAGCGATGGCACGGTGGTTGCCATCGACGCTCGCGCCGGCCGTGAAACCTGGCGCGCGAGCGCCGGCGCACCGCTGGCAGCCGGTGTAGGCAGCGACGGGTCGATGGCCGCAGTCGTGACCACCGGCAACGAACTGGTCGCCATCGAGAACGGCAAGGTCCTGTGGAAGCAGAAACTCTCGGCCCAGGCCTTCACAGCACCGCTCGTGGCGGGACGCCGCGTGTTCGTGCAGACCGCCGACCGCAGCATCAGCGCCTGGGACGGGCAGAGCGGCCGCCGCCTCTGGATCCAGCAGCGCACGGGTGAAAACCTCGTGCTGCGCAAGTCGGGCGTGCTGATCGCCGTGGGCGACACGCTGGTCGCAGGCATCGGCGGCCGTCTGGTGGGCATCAACCCCGCCAATGGCACTTCGCGCTGGGAATCGCCCATTGCGGCACCGCGCGGCACCAACGACGTGGAGCGCCTGGTCGATCTGACCGGCAGCGTGAGCCGCTTCGGCGACACCATCTGCGCCCGCGCGTACTACGCCAGCGTCGGCTGCGTCGAGACCGTGCGCGGCTCACTGGTCTGGAGCAAGCCCGCCTCGGGCGCCGACGGCGTCAGCGGCGACAGCGGTTTTGTCTACGGTACCGAGTCCGACGGCAGCGTCGTCGCGTGGCGCCGTGCCGACGGCGAGCGCGCCTGGCAGATGAGCCGCTTGAAGAACCGCAACCTCACCGCGCCGCTGGCCGTGGGCCGCTCGCTGATCATCGGCGAAGACACCGGCACGCTGCACTTCGTGTCGCGTGAAGATGGCGCGTTGCTCAATCGTGTCACGCCAGATGGCTCGGCCATCACCGTCACGCCGGTGCTGGCCGGCAACACGGTCGTGGTCGTGACTGCCAAGGGTGGCGTGTTTGGTTATCGCCCTGAATAACTCTTTCTTTTTCTTTTTCTCTTTCCAAGGCCCGACCATGAAAACCGCGCCATCGAAAGGCCGGCCATGAAGCCGGTCGTGGCCCTGGTCGGGCGGCCCAACGTTGGCAAGTCGACCCTCTTCAACCGCCTGACCCAGACGCGCGACGCCATCGTCGCCGACTTCGCCGGCCTCACGCGCGACCGCCACTACGGCAATGGCCGCCTGGGCAAGCACGAGTTCATCGTCATCGACACCGGTGGCTTCGAACCCGACGCGGGCAGCGGCATCTACAAGGAAATGGCCAAGCAGACGCGGCAGGCCGTGGCCGAGGCCGACGTGGTGATCTTCGTCGTCGACGCCCGCGAGGGCCTGTCGGCGCAAGACCACGACATCGCCAACGAACTGCGCCGCCTCGGCAAGCCTTGCGTGCTGGCGGCCAACAAGGCCGAGGGCATGCACGACGGCACCAAGCTGGTCGACTTCTACGAACTCGGCTTCGGCGACGTGCATGGCGTATCTGCTGCGCACGGGCAGGGCATGCGCGACCTCGTCGAACTCGCCCTGGAACCGCTGAACCTGCCCGATCCCGACGACGAGGCGGACGAGGACGAGGTCAACAAGCCGATCAAGCTGGCCGTGGCCGGACGGCCCAACGTGGGCAAGTCCACGCTGATCAACACCTGGCTCGGCGAAGAGCGCCTCGTGGCCTTCGACATGCCGGGCACCACGCGCGATGCGATCTCCGTGCCCTTCGAGCGCAACGGCCAGCGCTTCGAACTGATCGACACGGCCGGCCTGCGCCGCAAGGGCAGGGTGTTCGAGGCGATCGAGAAGTTCTCGGTGGTCAAGACGCTGCAGGCCATCGAATCGGCCAACGTGGTGCTGCTGCTGCTCGACGCCACGCAGGGCGTGACCGACCAGGACGCGCACATCGCCGGCTACATCCTCGAAAGCGGCCGCGCGGTGGTGATTGCGATCAACAAGTGGGACGCCGTCGACAGCTACCAGCGCGAGCAGATCCAGCGGCAGATCGAGACCCGGCTGCCGTTCCTGAAGTTCGCGGCGCTGCATTTCATCTCGGCCATCAAGCGCCAGGGCCTGGGCCCGGTGTGGCAGGCGATCGCGCAGGCCCACAAGTCGGCCACGCGCAAGATGTCGACGCCGGTGCTGACCCGCCTGCTGCTGGAGGCGGTGCAGTTCCAGGCGCCCAAGCGCGGGGGCATGTACCGGCCCAAGCTGCGCTATGCGCACCAGGGGGGCATGAACCCGCCGGTGATCGTGATCCATGGCAATTCGCTGGAGCACGTGACCGACGCCTACAAGCGCTTCCTCGAAGGACGCTTCCGCAAGGAGTTCGACCTTGTGGGTACCCCCTTGCGCATCGAGTTCAAGAGCTCGCACAATCCATTTGCCGACAAGGACGACTGAGGGGCTTGGCCGCCGATGGCGGCCGATGAACCGCGAGCCGAGTGGAAGTTCCGTCTTTTGAGAGCCGTTATTTTCTCAAGGCTTTTGACCCCGATTGCTGCGGCGCAGAAACCCTGTGTTAAGGTCATCTCTCCAACAACTACTCTTGAACACGGAGAATATCGTGAGCAATAAAGGGCAACTTCTGCAAGACCCGTTTCTGAACACCCTGCGTCGTGAGCACGTGCCGGTTTCCATTTATTTGGTGAATGGCATCAAGCTGCAGGGCCAGATCGAGTCTTTTGACCAGTACGTCGTGTTGCTTCGCAATACGGTGACGCAAATGGTCTACAAGCACGCCATTTCCACCATCGTGCCGGGTCGTGCCGTCAACTTCTCGGCTACCGAGAACGAAGACGCCGCAGCCTGATCGCGCGGAGCGCGGCGGCCCCTGCTGCCGCGCTTTTTCCCAATTTCTGATCCCGCTTGTCTGAACTGATCCCCCGCCAGGAAGGCGCCGCCGTTCTCGTCGGCGTCGATTTCGGGCTGCCCCATTTCGACAGCGAACTCGAGGAACTCGGCCTGCTCGCGCAGACCGCGGGCCTGACGCCCGTCGCCCGCCTTGCGTGCAAGCGCAAGGCACCCGACGCGGCCCTGTTCGTTGGCAGCGGCAAGGCCGAAGAAATCAAGGAGCTGGCTGCCCTGTACAGGGCGAGCGAGGTCATCTTCGACCAGGCCCTGAGCCCCGCGCAGCAGCGCAACCTCGAGCGCCAGCTCGACATCGCGGTCTACGACCGGACCTTTCTCATCCTCGAAATCTTCGCCCAGCGCGCGCGTTCGCACGAGGGCAAGCTGCAGGTCGAGCTGGCTCGTCTGCAGTACCTCAGTACGCGGCTGGTCCGCCGATGGTCCCACCTGGAGCGCCAGACCGGCGGTGCAGGCGTGCGCGGCGGCCCGGGTGAAAAGCAGATCGAGCTCGATCGCCGGATGATCGGCGAGTCGATCAAGCGCACGCGCGAGCGTCTCGCCAAGGTGCAGAAGCAGCGCGGCACCCAGCGCCGGCAGCGCGAGCGCCGCGACACCTTCAACATCTCGCTGGTGGGCTACACCAACGCGGGCAAGTCGTCGCTGTTCAATGCGCTGGTCAAGGCCCGCGCCTATGCGGCCGACCAGTTGTTCGCCACGCTCGACACCACCACGCGCAATCTCTACCTGGGCGATGCCCGGCGGCAGGTGTCGATCTCCGACACCGTGGGTTTCATCCGCGACCTGCCGCACGGGCTGGTCGATGCCTTCAAAGCCACGCTGCAGGAGGCGGTCGATGCCGACCTGCTGCTGCATGTGGTCGATGCCTCCAACCCCCACTACCCCGAGCAGATGGCCGAGGTGCAGGCGGTGCTGCGCGAGATCGGTGCCGACACCGTGCCGCAGCTGTTGGTGTTCAACAAGCTCGACGCTCTTGAAAGCGCGCAGCATCCGCTGCATCTGCAGGACGAGATGGAAATCGACGGCGCGCAGGTCCCCCGCATCTTCCTCAGCGCCAAGAGCGGTGAGGGCGTGCCGTTGCTGCGCGCCGAACTCGCCCGGCAGTCGGGTTCCGTAGCCGATACGATGACCCCTGAGGCAGACACTGAATTGCACGATGCAACCGATTGATTGGGCACAATCCCGCCACTGACAAGAGAACGAAGCGAATGAATTCAAAGCCAGCGCGGAGAGGGTTTCTGGGCATGTTCAACCTGAACGACGGCCGATGGGGTCGCGGCGACGAGCCGTCTTCCAACGGCAGCCGCCCCCCCGACGCCAATCCCCCGGGCGCACCGACCCCACCGCCTTCGAGCAATGGCGGCAACAACGGCAACAACGACAACCGCCCTCGGGGACAGGGTCCCAATCAAGGTCCTCCCGACCTCGATGAACTCTGGCGCGACCTCAATCGCAAGCTCGGTGGCTTCTTCGGTGGCAAGGGCGGCAGCAACCGCCCCAACGGCGGCAATGGTGGCGGCAACGGCTACAGGCCCGACATGAAGAATGCAGGATTCGGCCTCGGTCTCGTGGCGGCAGTGGTGGTCCTGATCTGGCTCGGCACCGGCTTCTTCATCGTGAACGAGGGCCAGCAGGCCGTCATCACACAGTTCGGCCGCTACAAGAGCACCGTGGGCGCCGGCTTCAACTGGCGACTGCCGTACCCGATCCAGCGCCACGAGGTGGTGGTGACCACGCAGATCCGTTCCGCCGACGTCGGCCGCGACGCCATCGTGCGCTCCACCGGGCTGCGCGAGTCGGCCATGCTGACCGAAGACGAGAACATCGTCGAGATCAAGTTCGCCGTGCAGTACCGCCTGAGCGATCCGCGTGCCTGGCTCTACGAAAGCAAGTCGCCCGCCGACACCGTCGTGCAGGTGGCCGAGACCTCGGTGCGCGAGGTGGTCGGCAAGATGAAGATGGACGCCGCGCTGGCCGAAGAGCGCGATCAGATCGCACCGCGCGTGCGCGCGCTGATGCAGACCATTCTCGACCGCTACAAGATCGGCGTCGAAGTCGTCGGCATCAACCTGCAGCAGGGCGGTGTGCGTCCGCCCGAGCAGGTGCAGGCCGCGTTCGACGACGTGCTCAAGGCTGGCCAGGAGCGCGAGCGCACCAAGAACGATGCGCAGGCCTATGCCAACAACGTGGTGCCGCTCGCCACCGGTACGGCTTCGCGCCTGAAGGAAGAGTCCGAGGCCTACAAGGCGCGGATCGTGGCGCAGGCCCAGGGTGATGCCGGCCGCTTCAGTGCGGTGCTGGCCGAATACCAGAAGGCACCGCAGGTGACGCGCGACCGCATGTACACCGACGCCATGCAGCAGATCTACGCCAGCACGACGAAGGTGCTGGTCGACAGCAAGCAGGGCTCCAACCTGCTGTACCTGCCGCTCGACAAGCTCATGCAGCTGAGCGGCAACAATGCGGCGGCCACGCCGGTCGACGCGGCCAGCCCGAGCGTTGCCGGCACTGCACCGGCCCAGTCCTCGGTGATCCCGGTGGCCCCTGCGACGAACGACGTGCGTGCCCGCGATGGCCGCTCGCGTGACCGCGACGTGCGTTGAAAAAGGCCCGAAAGAATATGAACAGAATCGGATTCATCGCCACCTCGATCCTCGTGCTGCTGGTGTTGGCAAGCTCGACCCTTTTCGTGGTCGACCAGCGGCAGTTCGGCGTGGTCTATGCGCTTGGCCAGATCAAGCAGGTCATCACGGAGCCCGGCCTCAACTTCAAGCTGCCGCCGCCGTTCCAGAACGTGTCGTACATCGACAAGCGCCTGCTGACGCTGTCGAGCGTGGACACCGAGCCGATGCTCACCGCCGAGAAGCAGCGTGTGGTGATCGACTGGTATGTGCGTTGGCGCATCAGCGACCCGCAAGCCTACATCCGCAATGTCGGCCTCGACGAGAACGCCGGCGCCATGCAGCTCAACCGCGTGGTGCGAAATGCGTTCCAGGAAAACATCAACAAGCGCACCGTGCGCGACCTGATCTCGGTGCGCCGCGAGGCCCTGATGGCCGACGTGCAGCGCGAAGTGCTGTCGGTGGTGAAGGGTGCCAAGCCCTGGGGCGTGGACGTGGTCGACGTGCGCATCACGCGTGTCGACTATGTGGAAGCCATCACCGAATCGGTCTACCGCCGCATGGAAGCCGAGCGCAAGCGCGTGGCCAACGAGCTGCGTTCGACCGGCACGGCCGAAGGCGAGAAGATCCGCGCCGACGCTGACCGCCAGCGCGAAGTGATCGTGGCGAACGCCTACCGCGACGCGCAGAAGATCAAGGGCGAGGGCGATGCCCAGGCCGCTTCCACGTACAGCGAGGCCTTTGGCCGCGACCCGCAGTTCGCTCAGTTCTACCGAAGCCTCGAAGCCTACAAACAGAGCTTCAACAAGAAGAGCGACGTGATGGTGCTCGATCCATCCTCGGACTTCTTCCGCGCCATGCAAGGTTCGGGTTCGAACACCAACGCTTCCCGTCGTTGATTCGCAGCCGTCCCCAGGAGCCGTGAGCGCCGACACTTTCTGGAGCGCGCTGGCGCTCGTCCTGGTGATCGAAGGCATCCTGCCTTTCGTCTCACCGGGAGGGTGGCGGCGCGGCTTCGGCCAGCTCATGCAGCTGCGTGACGGCCAGCTTCGTTTCTTCGGACTTTGCAGCATCCTGCTGGGTTTGCTACTGCTCTGGATCTTGGGGTAGCGCGGTCCCGGTAGAATTCCGGTTTAACCACGCCCTCGATCCCCATGTCCGCCTGGGTCCTCCCGGATCACATTGCCGATGTGCTGCCCTCAGAGGCGCGCCACATCGAAGAACTTCGACGCCAGCTGCTCGATACCGCCCGTGGCTATGGCTACGAGCTGGTGATGCCGCCGCTGCTCGAACACCTCGAATCGCTGCTCTCGGGCACCGGCGAGGCGCTCGACCTCCAAACCTTCAAGCTCGTGGACCAGCTCTCCGGCCGCAGCATGGGCCTTCGCGCCGACACCACCCCTCAGGTGGCGCGCATCGATGCCCATCTGCTGAACCGCGACGGCGTGGCCCGCCTGTGCTACTGCGGCCCGGTGCTCCATACCCGGCCCGACCGCCCGCACGCCACCCGTGAGCCGCTGCAGTTCGGCGCCGAGATCTACGGCCATGCCGGGCTCGAGGCCGACACCGAAACCCTGCTGCTGGCGCTCGACTGCCTCGACGCCGCCGGCCTGCGCGAAGGCGTGATCGTCGACCTGGCCGATGCCCGCATCGTGCGCGCGCTGTTCGCCGGCGTACCGGTCGATGCCGCCACGCTGGCCCGGGTGCACGCTGCGCTGGCCGCCAAGGACGAGAGCGAGCTCGCTTCACTCACCAAGGACTTCCCTGCCGCCTCGCGCGAAGGGCTGCGCGCCCTGGTCCAGCTGTACGGCGACGCGTCGGTGCTCGACGAGGCCACCAAGGCCTTGAAGGGCACGCCTGCCGTCGGCGCCGCGCTGGCCGACCTGAAGCAGCTCGCTGCCGGCCTCCAGGGCGTGGCCGGCCGCCAGATCAGCTTCGACCTGGCCGACCTGCGCGGTTATGCGTACTACAGCGGCATGCGCTTCGGCATCTACGTGCCCGGCGCGGCCGATTCGCTGGTGCGCGGCGGCCGCTACGACGAAGTGGGGGCCGTGTTCGGCCGCAACCGTCCGGCCGTCGGCTTCAGCCTCGACGTGCGCGAGCTGGTCGGCGTGCTGCCGGCCCGCCCGCTGCGCGCCGCCATCCGCGCGCCCTGGAGCGATGCGGCCGGCCTGCGTCAGGCGATTGCCCAATTGCGCAAGTCCGGTGAAACGGTAGTCTGCGTGCTGCCGGGCCATGGCAGCGAAATCGATGAATTCCACTGCGACCGCGAGCTCGTCGAGCAAGCAGGCCAGTGGAGTGTCCGAGCGATCTGAATTTTTGAAGTAATGGAACGAGCATGAGCGTAACCACCGGAAGAAACGTGGTCGTCGTCGGTACCCAATGGGGCGACGAAGGCAAAGGCAAACTGGTCGACTGGCTGACGGAAAGCGCCCAGGGCGTGGTCCGTTTCCAGGGCGGCCACAACGCGGGCCACACGCTGGTCATCAACGGTGTGAAAACCGCGTTGCACCTGATCCCGAGCGGCATCATGCGGCCCGGCGTCAAGTGCTACATCGGCAACGGCGTGGTGCTGTCGGCGGCCAAGCTGTTCGAGGAAATCGAAGGGCTGGAGAAGGCTGGCGTCGAGGTGCGTTCGCGCCTGCGCATCAGCGAGGCCTGCCCGCTGATCCTGCCGTTCCATGCTGCACTGGACATCGCGCGCGAGGCCTACCGCGAAAAGGGCGGCATCGAGAAGATCGGCACCACCGGCCGCGGCATCGGCCCGGCCTACGAAGACAAGATCGCACGCCGCGCACTGCGCGTGCAGGACCTGAAGCACCCCGAGCGCTTCGCCACCAAGCTGCGCGTGCTGCTCGACCTGCACAACCACGTGCTGACGCAGGTGCTGAGCGCGCCGGCCATCGATTTCGATGAAGTCTTCAACGAAGCGATGAGGCACGCCGAGCTGCTCAAGCCCATGATGGCCGACGTCTCGCGCGAACTGAACGACGCGAACAGGAACGGCGCCAACCTGCTGTTCGAAGGCGCCCAGGGCACGCTGCTCGACGTCGATCACGGCACCTATCCGTACGTCACCTCCAGCAACTGCGTGGCCGGCAATGCCGCCGCCGGTTCGGGCGTGGGCCCGGGCATGCTGCACTACATCCTCGGCATCACCAAGGCCTACTGCACGCGCGTGGGCGGCGGTCCGTTCCCCACCGAACTCGACTGGGCCACGCCCGGCACCCCCGGTTATCACATGAGCACCGTGGGCGCCGAAAAGGGCGTGACCACCGGCCGCAGCCGCCGTTGCGGCTGGTTCGACGCCGCGCTGCTCAAGCGCTCGGCGCAGGTCAACGGCCTGTCGGGCCTGTGCATCACCAAGCTCGACGTGCTCGACGGCCTCGAGAAGCTCGAGCTGTGCACCGGCTACGAACTCGACGGCGAAACCACCGACATCCTGCCGATGGGCGCGGACGAGATCGAGCGCTGCACGCCGATCTACGAAACCCTCGAAGGCTGGACCGAGAGCACCGTGGGAGTCACGCAGTACGACAAGCTGCCGGTCAATGCGCGCCTTTACCTGCAGCGCATCGAGCAGATCACCGGTGTGCCGATCCACATGGTGTCGACCAGCCCGGATCGCGACCACACGATCATGATGCGCCACCCCTACTTGGCCGACTGAAGAGGAAAAAAGACCCATGTTGACCGAAGACGGCAAGCATCTCTACGTCAGCTACGACGAGTACCACAACCTGATCGAGAAGCTCGCGATCAAGGTGTACCAGTCGGAATGGCAGTTCGACACCATCCTGTGCCTGGCGCGCGGCGGCATGCGCCCTGGCGATGTGCTCTCGCGCATCTTCAGCAAGCCGCTTGCCATCATGTCGACCAGCTCGTACCGCGCTGACGCGGGCACGGTGCAGGGCCATCTCGACATCGCGCGCTTCATCACGACACCCAAGGGCGAGATCGCTGGCAGGGTGCTGCTGGTCGACGACCTGGCCGACTCGGGCCACACGCTGCACGCCGTGATGGACATGCTGCGCAACAACTACAAGCCGATCACCGAACTGCGCAGCGCGGTGATCTGGACGAAGGCGCTATCGACCTTCACGCCTGACTACTCGGTCGAATACCTGGCGACGAACCCCTGGATCCACCAGCCCTTCGAAGGCTACGACTCGCTCGGCGCCGAGAAGCTGATCGAGAAGTGGTCGGTCTGATCTCTCAGCCGGCGCCGCCGAGCATCTCGGTGTAGCGCCGCTGCATTTCTTCCGGCGTCAGCTTCTCGATGCAGTGCCCCACGTTCCAGCGATGGCCGAAGGGGTCGCGAAAAACGCCGGAGCGTTCCCCGTAGAACTGATCCTGCGGTGCCATGTCGAGCGTGGCGCCTGCAGCGACTGCGCGCGCCACCAACGTGTCGGCATCGTCCACATGCAGGTGCAGCGTGACGGCCGTGCCGCCCAGCGTCTTCGCACTGTGGATGTTGAACTCGGCGAATTCGTCCGAGATCATCAGGATCGCGCCGTTGTGGAAGTCCAGCTCCGCGTGGCCGATGCGTCCGCTGGGTTCGGTCAGGCGAAAGATTTCCTTCACCTCGAAGACCTTGCAGTAGAACTCGATGGCTGCGCCGGCATCATGGACGCAGAGGTACGGAAACAGCTCGTGGATCGCCATGGTTCGTTGTCCCTTCGGGTTGAGATGGGCGCGATTCTGGCGCTCGCCGCAAATCGGGTCTTGAACAATTTTGACCTGCGGGGGCGTGGCAGGCCGCTCAGATCCGCACGTGCCGCGAGGACGCCGGCGCCGCCCGCCGGTACGCCTGCGGCGACATGCCGGCAATGGCCAGGAAGTCGCGATTGAAGTGCGCCTGGTCGCTGTAGCCGGCCTGCAGCGCCAGCTCGACCCAGCGTTGGGTCGGGGCGGTGGCGAACTGGCCGATCACGCGGTCGAAGCGCAGCATGCGCGCGTACTGCTTGGGTGCCAGGCCGGTCATGCCGCGAAAGAGCGCGATGAAGCGCCTGTGGCTGTAGCCGCTTTCCTTCACCAGTTCGCCGATGGCACCGGCTTGCCCGTCGTTGTCGTTGGCACTCGCGCTGGACATGCGGGCCAGTGCCTGCGCCACCGCGGGGTGCAGGCCGCGCAGGGAGGACGAGGCAATGCGCGCGCTCAGCAGGGCTGCGACGATGGCGAGCTGCCGCGCCTGCGAGTCGGTGCCGTGCAGCTGTTCGAGCGCGAAGCCCGCATCGGCACCCCAGAGCGCTTCGAGCGGGGTGTGGCGCCCGGCCAGCGCATCTTCCGGCGCCCCGAGCAGCGCCCTGGCCGCGCCCGGCTGCAGCATGACGCCGACCGAACGCGTCGCAACGGACACATCGCGCACGAAGAAGGCCGAGCGGGTGCCGCCCACCATGGCGTAGCCCACCGTGAAGCCCTGCGCATCGGCATCGTCGCGAAACAGGCGCAATGGCGGCCCCGAGAGCCGGAAGACCAGGTGCATGCCGCCGGTGGGCAGCACATGCTCGCGCACACCCGGGCGCTCGGCAGGCTTGCCCCCGGGCGACGAGGCCCACATCAGCCGCACGAAGGGCCGCAGGTGAGAAGGGGCAAGGCGCGTCAGTTGCACGATCGCGAGCTTCTTCCATGAAGCGGGCTCTGGCCCATCCGCGCATTGTGCGATGGAACGCGTGCCGGAGGCACCGGGCCGGCCGCGATAGCATCCACCCATGAGCAAGCCTTCCACGACCCTGATCCACCACCCCTACGTTCCGCCCGCCACCTTCGCTGCGCCGCAGCCCGGCGTTTTCAAGGCATCGACGGTGTTCTTCGCCGACGTGGCCGCCATGCGCGCGCGCGACTGGCGCACCAAGGCCGGCTACACCTACGGCCTGCACGGCACGCCCACCACCTTCACGCTGGAAGAGCGCCTGGCCACGCTCGAAGGCGGCACCGAGTGCCTGCTCGTGCCCAGCGGGCTGGCGGCCATCTCGCTGGTCTCGTTCGCTTTCCTCAAGACCGGCGACGAGGTGCTGATCCCGGACAACGCCTACGGACCCAACAAGGCGCTTGCCACCGGCGAACTGGCGAACTTCGGCATCACCCATCGCCTGTACGACGCGATGAACCCGGCCGACCTCGCGGCCAAGCTGTCGGACCGCACGCGGCTGGTCTGGGTGGAAGCAGCGGGCTCGGTGACGATGGAGTTTCCCGATCTGCCCGCGCTCGTGAACGTCTGCCGCGCGCGCGGCGTGATGACGGCGCTCGACAACACCTGGGGCGCGGGCCTGGCCTTCGCGCCCTTCGATTTCAACGGCAGCGGGCAGGGCGTCGACATCTCGGTGCACGCGCTCACCAAGTACCCGAGCGGCGGCGGCGACGTGCTCATGGGCAGCGTGATCACGCGCGACGAGCGGCTGCACCGCGCGCTCAAGCTCACGCACATGCGCATGGGTTGGGGCATCGGCGTGGGCGACGTGGAAACGCTGCTGCGTTCGCTGCCCAGCATCGCGCTGCGCTATGCCGCGCACGACCGCTCGGCGCGCGAACTGGCCGGCTGGCTCAACGGCTGCGAAGAGATTGCGCAGGTGCTGCACCCCGCGCTCGAAGACTCGCCGGGCCACACCCACTGGCGTGCGCTGTGCGGCGCCACCGACCTCGCGGCGGGCCTGTTCTCGGTGGTATTCGACGAGCGCTACAGCACCGAGCAGGTCGATCGTTTCTGCGACAGCCTGCGGCTGTTCCGGCTCGGCTACTCGTGGGGCGGCCCGATCAGCCTCGTGGTGCCTTATGACATCGGCCTGATGCGCGACGCCGGCGTGGCGCGCTGGCCCTACAAGGGCACGCTCGTTCGTTTTTCCATCGGCCTCGAAGACGTGGAGGACCTGCGCGCCGACCTTCAGCAGGCATTGGCGCGGATGTAAAAAATCGCTTCGCGCTCCCTGCGAGCGTCATGGGGTACCGTCTCGAGACCGCACCGTTATCGCTTACAGTAGGCCACGTGCAGTCACCCTGACTGCCTCGCCCAAGGAGAAGCAGTGGCAACACCCAATTACGGCTACGAGAAGCGCCAGAAAGAGCTGGCCAAGAAGAAAAAGAAGGAAGAGAAGCTCCGGGAAAAGGCGAACCGCAAACTCAGCCCGAGCAGCGACGGCTTGGCCCCCGGAGACCCGGAAACCGACATGGCCTCGCTCGAACGCGATCCACCCACCGTGCCCGAGTTGCCCACCAAGAACGGTTGATCCGCTCCTGGCGTACCGATCGAGAAGAAGCCGCCGCAGGCCTGTGCCTGCGGCGGCTTTTTCCATTACCTGGGCAGCAGCTTGCGCAATTCGGGCCAGACGTTGTCGAGCAGTTGCGGCTGTGCCGCGGCCGTCGGATGGATGCGGTCGGACTGGAACAGCGAGAGCGCATCGGGCGCATCGGCCACGCCCTTGAGCAGGAAGGGAACGAGCGCGGACCTGGTGGCGCCAGCCACCTTGGAAAACACCGCCTCGAAGCGCCGCGTGTAGTCGCCGCCATAGTTCGGCGGCACCTGGATGCCGACGATCAGCACCTTCGCGCCCGCAGCCTGCGCGGCCCTGGCGATTTGCAGCAGGTTGCTTTCCGTGTCCGACAGCGGCAGGCCGCGCAAGGCGTCGTTGGCGCCGAGCTCGATCACCACGTGGCTGGGCTTGTGCTGCGCGAGCAGCGACGCAAAGCGGGCTCGCCCACCGGAACTGGTGTCGCCGCTGATGCTGGCGTTGACCACCGTGGCCGGGATCTTCTGCTGCGCAAGCCTTTTTTCCAGCAAGGGTACCCAGCCTTCGCCGCGCTTGAGGCCGTACTCTGCGCTCAGCGAATCGCCGAGCACCAGGATCACCGGCTTGCCGGTTGCCACGGCCTGGGCCTGCGCCGCGGCCGTCCATGTCCCCGCGCTGCCGAGCGCGGCGGTGGTCAAGATAAAGTCTCGTCGATTCAAAACCAAAGCCTTTCCATGTCCCAACCCCCGTCTGATGCCATTGTCGCCGTCGAGCATGTCTTCAAGTCCGTCACGGACTCGACCGGCACGCTGGACATTCTGCAGGACATCGATTTCACCCTCGGCGCGCGGGAAACCGCTGCCATCGTCGGCGCCTCGGGCTCCGGCAAGAGCACCTTGCTGTCGATCATTGCGGGGCTGGACACGCCCACGCGCGGCACGGTGCGCATCGCCGGCGAGGACATCTTCGCCATCGACGAGGACGAGCGCGCAGCGGTCCGGGCGCAGCGCGTGGGCTTCGTGTTCCAGAGCTTCCAACTGCTCGGCAACCTCAGCGCGCTTGAAAATGTGATGCTCCCGCTGGAGTTGGCCAACCGCAAGGACGCCCGCAAGGCAGCCACCGAAATGCTCGGCCGCGTCGGGCTTGGGCAGCGGCTCGGCCACTATCCCAAGGTGCTCTCGGGCGGCGAACAGCAGCGCGTGGCGCTGGCACGTGCCTTCGTGGTCCAGCCCGCGCTGCTGTTGGCCGACGAGCCCACCGGCAGCCTCGACTTCGCAACGGGCGAGCAGGTGATGCGGCTGATGTTCGACCTCAACCGCGAATTGGGCACCACGCTCGTGCTCGTCACCCACGACCGCGGCATCGCGGCGCAGTGCGAACGCCGCATCACGATCGAGGCCGGGCACGTCTCGCTTAATGAAAAAGTGGCTCTGGCGCCCGCATGACAAGCGCACTAGGCTATCAAATGAATAGCGAGTCAACTCGAGGAGATAGCCATGGAGGAACTTCCGCAGGACGCCGTCCTGGCGCTGCAGCGCGGCAGGATGATCGAGGCCATCAAGATCGTGCGCAATCGCACGGGCATGGACCTCAAGGCGGCCAAGGAAGCCGTCGATCGCTATGCCGACCGGCAGGAAGCAGGGGATGGCGATGCCGCCTGCGGACGCTGCGCGCCCACTGCCGCAAGGCAGGAACGCGGCTTTGCGGCTATGCCCTCCACCGCGCTCGCGGCCCTGGCGAGGGGCAACAAGATCGAGGCCATCCGCCTTACCCGCGAAGCCACCGGCCTGAGCCTGGCCGCGGCGAAGCGGCTGGTCGACAACCACGAGGATCCGTCGGGCATCGGCTTCGGCCCGCTGACCCGGCACATGCCCCGGTGCTCGATGAACGAACCGGGCCGCGAGCACGGCGGTGGCTACAGATGGCTGCCGGCGTTGATCATCGCGATGGCCGCGCTCATGATCTGGCTGTATTTCGGCAGAGGGGCTTGAGCCGATGATCGTTCCCCAGTTCTGGGCGGAAGGCCGTATCCAGGAGCGTGTCGCGGGCAAGCAGTTCACCGTGCGCCGCTATGGCTGGTCCGACGAGAGCCCGATCGCCGCGCAGGCGCATGCCGACCAGCGCACGCGCGACGCCTTCGACCGCATCGTCCACCAGGGCGAGAAGCTCGACCGCCGCGAGCGCAAAGTGCCCTACAACGGCGCCGATGGCGTGCCGATCCGCGAGGAAATCGTCGAGCGCCATGGCGACACCGTCATCACGCGCAACACCTACGGCGCGCGCTGCCTCAATACGCCCGATGTGCTGTTCGTCGACATGGATTTCGAGGAGCCCCTGCGCGGCAGCGTGTTCGGCTTTGCGCTGGTGCCGGCGCTGATCGCAGGCGTGGTCGGCGGCTGGGCCGCCAAGACCTGGCTGGGTGGACTGATCGCGGCCATCGTGGTCTTCGCCGTGGCCTGGGTCATCGGGCAGCGCAAGAAGCGCGGCGAGCCCAGCGGCAACCCCGTGCCGGAGAAGCAGGCGGCCGAGCGCATCGCGCGCTTCATGCAGCAGCACCCCGACTGGAACCTGCGCATCTACCGCACGCCCGCGGGCTTCCGGGTGCTGGCGATGCACGATGTCTTCAGCCCGTCCGACACCGCGGTGGCCGACTGCTTCCAGGCGCTGGGCGTCGACAAGATCTACGCGCGCATGTGCCGCAACCAGAACTGCTTTCGCGCCCGGGTGAGCGCCAAGCCTTGGCGGATCGGCATCGGCGACCACATGCGGCCCCGGCCGGGCGTGTGGCCGGTGTCGCCCGACAAGCTGCCCGCGCGCGACGCCTGGATCGCGCGCTACGAAAAGGCCGCCGAAGGCCATGCCGCCTGCCAGTACCTGGAGAGCGTGGGCAATGGCGGGAAGGTGCATCCGAGTGCGCTGGCGGTGCAGGAACTGCACGACGAGCGCACTCGCGCGCTCAGCGGTTTGCCGCTCGCTTGACGGGCCTTTGGGGCAGGGGCGCGCGGCACTCGATAATCGGGGGATGTCTTCTCCCAAAGTGATCTTCGGCTTCCATGCCGTGGGCGTGCGCATCAAGACCGCGCCGAAATCGGTGCTCGAAGTGATGTTCGACGCCAGCCGGCGCGATGCGCGCATGAAACAGTTCATCGCGCGTGCGCAGGAAGCCGGCGTGCGGCTGGTCGAGGCCGATGGCCTGCGGCTGTCCAAGCTCAGCGGCAGCCACGGCCACCAGGGCGTGGTGGCGCGGGTCGAACCTGTGGCACAGGTCCGCTCGCTCGACGAACTGCTCGAAGGCCTCGAAGAGGCCGGCACCGTGCCCCTGCTGCTGGTGCTCGACGGCGTGACCGACCCGCACAACCTCGGTGCTTGCCTGCGCGTGGCCGACGGCGCCGGCGCGCACGCGGTCATCGCCCCCAAGGACCACGCGGCCGGCATCAATGCCACCGTGGCCAAGGTGGCGAGCGGCGCGGCCGAGACGGTGCCGTACTTCATGGTCACCAACCTTGCGCGCACGCTGAACGAACTCAAGGAACGCAACATCTGGTGCGTGGGCACCAGCGACGACGCGCCGGGCACGATCTATCAGAGCGACTTCAAGCGCCCCCTGGCACTGGTGCTGGGCGCCGAGGGCGAAGGCATGCGGCAGCTCACGCGCAAGACCTGCGACGAACTGGTGAGCATCCCGATGGCCGGCGCGGTCGAGAGCCTGAACGTCTCGGTGGCGAGCGGCGTGTGCCTCTACGAGGCGATGCGGCAACGCGGCGCCTGAGCGTCTTTCGGGCTAGTTTCCTGGCGACGATCCACCCTTGCGGTGGAAGTAGATGAGTTCGGCCACCCGCCGCATCTGCGGCGTCCCCAGCAGGTGGTTGAACATCCAGTCGCTCTGGAAGTGGTCGAAGGCCCAGCGCAGCGTGCGCTTGAGGCGAAAGCCGGGGTAGCTGCGCACGAACCACGTGGCGGGATCGCCGGCCTCGCGGCGCACGAAGCGCGCAACAGCCTCGCCCGCGCGCTGGCCGTGCAGCAGCGCCGTGTGGATGCCGCCTGCCGTTACCGGCGACACCATGCCGGCCGCATCGCCCACCAGCAGCGCCCGTTCCCGCGCCACCACCGGCAGCACGCCGCCGCACGGGATCATGCCCGCGCGCACCGCGACCGGCGGCGCATCGCCGGGCGCGACCACCGGCGCGATCTTGCGCAGCAGAGGCTCGAGCTTCAGCGCCCCGGCATGGTGGTGCGCCACGCGGCGCGCCAGTCCGATCTGGCTGACGCCCACGCCCTGGAGCGCCCAGCCGATGTAGCCGGGCGCGAGCCTGCGGTCGATGAAGCAATGCAGCAGGCCCGGAGCCATCAGCGCGCCCTGGTATTCATGCTCGATGCCGTAGAGGAAGCGCGTGTTGCGTGACAGTCCCAGCGTCTTGGCAACGCGCGAATGGGGCCCGTCGGCGCCCACGAGGTAGGTGGCCGTGATGCAGGGTCCCTGCGTCACCGGCACTTCCCAGTGTCCGTTGACCCACAGTGCCTGCTCGAACAGCGTGCCCAGCCGCACGTCGACGCCGCAGTCGCGCGCCGAACCCACCATCCAGTCGAGCAGCGCTGGCGCGTCGGTGGCCCAGAACCAGTAGCCTGGTGCGTGCAGGTCGACGTGGCGCATGTTGGGGGCATACAGGCGCACCCCTTCGATCCGGCGCACGAGCGCGGGCGGCACCTCTGACAGCCAGGGCACGCTGTCGACCGCGTCCTTGACGATGATGCCCGTGGTGTGAAGCTTGGCCCCGGCGCTGGCCTTCTTCTCCACCACCATCACGCTGAGGCCCGCGAGGGCGGCCGCCCGCGCGCAGGCGAGGCCGGCAAAGCTCGCGCCCACCACGAGCAGGTCGACCTTGAGGCCGCCCACATGGTCGGCCGGGGGAAGGGGCGAAGGCGCTGCCGAAGAGGCAGGCGAAAAGAAGGGAGAAAAGAAACTGGAAGAAGAACTGGGAGAAGAGGTGTGCATGGAGGCCGCCGACTTGAAGCAATGCGCACCGCGTTCCGCGATGCGCATGCGAAGTTAGCGACCCTCTGTGCGTGCGGCGTGAAGCCTTCGTGAACTCAGGAAGGATCCTTGCTGCGTGTGCGGCTCACCGCGCTGAAGATGCCGATGCCCAGCAGGATCACCACGCCGATGCCGATGTAGAGCGAGGGCACGCCGGCCACGGAGGCGCCCCAGGCGAGGCCGGCCAGGAAAATCAGGAAACCGATCAGGTAGAGCACGAAAGACATAGTCGTTCCTCTGGAAGCCACGATGGCTTGCAGTATCCCGGGCCGTGCCAACCGTCGCACCGGTGCGCGCCGACTGTGCATGTGGGAGCTTGCCTACCCTGCGGACGCTGCCCGAGGCCCGCGCTACTGCGGACTGGCCGCCAACAGGTAGCGGCAGCCGGTGCGGCCCAGCGCCTTGAAGGCCAGCGGCCGGTCGACGCCGAAGTCGAGGCAGTCGCCGGGCGAGAGCTCGAAGCGCTCGTCGCCGTAGTCGACCCGGAGGGCGCCCTCGAGCATCCACAGGCATTGCCGGTACGGCTTGCCGCTCCAGCGCGGGTAGTCGACCTGTGCCGAGCGCGGCAGTTCGACCTCGACCAGTTCGACGCCGCCCCCCCGGCGCTCGGCGACCTGCCGGCGCAGGTAGCCTGCCTTCGGGTCGCGCCAGATCTCCTGTTCGGCGCGAGTGCGCAGCCGCTGCGGCTGCTCCCTCTCCTCGGTGAGAAGCTGCGCCAGCGGTACGCCGAGCCCGGCGGCCAGCCGTCCCAGCAGAACGGCCGTGGGGCTGCTCTGGGCGCGCTCCACCTTGGAGATCATGGCCTTGCTCACCCCCGAGCGCTCGGCCAGGTCCGCAAGGCTCAGTGCCTGCACCTGCCGCAGCGCCAGCAGCCGGGCGGCGATGAGCGTGTCGATGTCCGGGCCGGGCGCGCTGGTTGTCGTTGGATCGTTTCTCATATGAGATTATTATTCTCTTATATTGAACGAAACTTCAAAGAGGAAAACCATGCGTCTCATCTCCTGCAGCGAGGAAACCCACGCCGCCGCGATACTGGCGATCCTCAACGAGGCCATCGCCACCTCCACCGCGCTGTACGACTACAAGCCGCGCACGCCCGAGAACATGGTCGCGTGGTTCGCCGCCAAGCGCGCCCACGGCTTCCCGGTGATCGGCGCGGAGGACGACAGCGGCAAGCTGCTGGGCTTCGCGAGCTATGGCGCTTTCCGCGCCTTTCCCGCCTACAAGTACACGGTGGAGCACTCGGTGTACGTCGACAGCGCGCACCGCGGCGAAGGCCTGGGCCGCACGCTGATGGAGGCGATCATTGCCGAGGCGATGGCGCGCGACATGCACGTGATGGTCGGCGCCATCGACGCCGCCAACGCCGGCAGCATCGCGCTGCACGAGCGCCTGGGTTTCGAGCATTCGGGCACCGTGCGGCAGGCCGGCTTCAAGTTCGGCCGCTGGCTCGACGTGGCCTTCTATCAGCGCATTCTTGCGACGCCGCTGAACCCGGTAGACGGTTAGACCAGCGTGTAGAAGCGCATCACCACTTCGGCAGGGTGGCGCACGCCGGCCCCGGTGAACATGCGCTCGTTGATCCACCGCAGCGAAGGCGACGCGGTCTCGAAGCGCGGGCTGCAGCGGAAATACACCTGCGACGGATCGACCGGTTCGCCGCGCAGCAGCCTGCCCATCACCTCGGGCGAGGCCGAGCGCACAGCGTGGTTCTGGACGTAGACGAGGTCACCCGCATCGGTCTCGAGGCCGTAGCGCGCGTCGAGCTCGGAGAGCGTATCGCTCACGATCAGCTGGAAGTCGCTGCCGCCCGGCAGCACGCGCGCCCGCCAGCCGTGGCCGATGGCCTCGCCGCCGGTGATCGGCACCACGCGGCGCAATCCGCGCTGGCTGCTACCCAGCACCTGCGGCACGCCCACCTCGACGCGCAGGTCGGCGAAGTGCTCGAGCGCAGGGGCTGCGATGGAGTCGAACACACTCATTGCCGTTGGCCGTTCAGGCTGCGGGTTGGGTTTCGGCGCTGGCGCGATCGAGCATTTCGATGGTGCCTGCGTCGAGCTTCAGCTGCGTCGCGACCACGAGTTCTTCGAGCTGGCCGATGGAGGTGGCGCTGGCGATGGGCGCCGTCACGCCCGGCCGCGCGATCTGCCACGCAATGGCGACCTGGCCCGGCTTGGCGTTGTACTGCTGGGCCACCTTGTCGAGTGCGTCGAGGATGCGCAGGCCGCGCTCGTTGAGGTATTTCCTGGTGGTGTTGGCGCCGCGCGGGCTCTTGGCCGCATCGGCCTCGGTGCGGTACTTGCCCGTGAGGAAGCCGGCCGCCAGCGCGTAGAAGTTGATCACGCCCACTTCGCGCTTCAGGCACAGCGGCTCCAGCGCGTCCTCGAACACCGCGCGGTCGTACAGGTTGTAGAGCGGCTGCAGGCTTTCATAGCGGGCAATGCCCAGGCGCTCCGACACGTCGAGCGCCTCGGCCAGCCGCGGCGCGCTGTAGTTCGAGGCGCCGATGGCGCGCACCTTGCCTTCCTTGATCAGCTTGTCGAAGGCGCCGAGCGACTCCTGGAGGGGCGTGCCGGCGTCATCGTCGTGCGACTGGTAGAGGTCGATGTAGTCCGTCTGCAGGCGCTTGAGCGAGGCCTCGACAGCTTCGCGGATGTATTGGGGCGACAGGCCCGACTTGCCTTCTCCCATCGGCTTGCCGACCTTGGTGGCCAGCACCACGCGGTTGCGCTTGCCGCTCTGCTTGAGCCATTTGCCGATGATGGTCTCGGACTCGCCGCCGACGTGGCCCGGAACCCAGGCCGAATAGACGTCGGCGGTGTCGATGAAGTTGAATCCCGCGTCCAGCCAGGCATCGAGCAGCTTGAACGACGCTGCCTCGTCGACGGTCCAGCCGAACACGTTACCGCCGAAGGCGAGCGGGGAAACCAGGAGGCCGGAGCGGCCGAGCGGACGAAGTTGCGACATGTCGAGGTGTTCCTGAGTAAGACGAAGGAATGCGAAAGATGAGAGCGGTCAGACGAAGCCCACGGCGCCCAGGATCGCCCCGGCGCCGAGCAGCCAAAGAAGGTGGATGCGCGTGCGCCAGACGATGAGTGCGGTCGCGCCGCTCAGCAGCCACAGGTGCCATGCAGGCGCATCGCCGGCATGGTTGCCGGCGGCCAGCACCCAGCCGGTGGCGATCAGCAGGCCCACGACCACGGGTGCCATGCCCTGCTTGAACGCGCGCACTTCGCGCCGCGTGCGGTTGCGGTGGCCCCAGCGCGTGGCGAAGTAGGTGAGGGTGGTGCTCGGCAGCATGATGCCGACCATGGTGACCGTCAGGCCGAAGAAACCGAGCGCCCAGGCCGGGAGCCCGGCGCCGATGCCGCCGCCCGCGTTGAGGCCGACGTTCCAGCCCATCAGCGCCACGAACAGCACGTTGGGCCCGGGTGCGGCCTGTGCGATGGCGACCGAGGAACTGAACTGCGCATCGGTGAGCCAACCGTTCTGGGCCACGAGGTAGCGGTGCATGTCGGGCACGGTGGTGATGGCGCCGCTGATCGACAGCAGCGACAGCAGCATGTATTGCCCGAACAGCGCCAGCCAGTCGTGCCATTGCATCGCGATGCTCATGCGGGGATTTTCTTCCAGGTCCACACGCAGGCCACGCCCCCCACCACCAGCAGCACCCAGCCGAGCGGCATCTTGAGCACCACGATGGCCACGAACACCAGCGCCATGAAGGCGAGGCAGGCTGCGAAGCCCAGCGGGTGCTTGCGCAGCTGCGGCACCAGCTTGATGCCGGTCGCGGCAATCAGTCCGCCCGACACCGCGCCCATGCCGCGCAGCGCCGCCGCCACTTGAGGGTTGCCCGCGTAGTGCGCGTACAGCACGGCCAGCGCGAGGATGACGACCATCGGAATGGCCAGCATGCCCGCCACGGCGGCGAGCGCTCCGCGCAGGCCGAAGTAGCGGTCGCCGATCATCAGGCCGAGGTTGATCACGTTGGGCCCCGGCATCACCTGCGCCACGGCCCAGTCTTCGAGGAACTGCTCGGGCGTGAGCCATTTCTTCTTCTCGACCATCTCGCGCTGGACGATGGCGAGCACGCCGCCAAAGCCCTGCAGCGCGAGCCAGGTGAATGAAAGGAACAGGTCGCGTGGCGATTGGGGCTGGGCGGCGGGGGGAGACGGGTGCATGTGGAGCGATTATCGTAGGCAGGCTTTCAACTTGCCGGGCAACGGACTGACACGGCACCGGGCGGCTTCACTGAGAAACTTCGGCATGCTCATGCAACTGCGCGCACTCTTCGATCTTTGCCAGCGGGCCTTCAATTCCTGGTCGAACGACTACGCGCCGAGCATGGGCGCGGCGCTGGCGTACTACACGGTGTTCTCGATCGCGCCGCTGCTGCTGATCGTGATCTCGGTCGCCGGCCTGGCGTTCGGGGAAGAGGCCGCGCGCGGCGAGATCTTCGCGCAGCTCGCCGGGCTCATGGGTGCACAGGGCGCGGCGGCGGTGCAGGGCATGCTGCAGGCCGTCAACAAGCCGGCCGAGGGCATCGTCGCGACGGCGATCGGGGTCGGGTTGCTGGTGGTGGGCGCCACCACCGTCTTCGGCGAGCTGCAGGATGCGCTCGACCGCATCTGGCGCGCGCCGGCCCGTGCCAAGAACAAGGGGCTGTTCAACCTGCTGCGCGTGCGGCTGCTGTCGTTCGGCATGATCATGGGCATCGGCTTCCTGCTCATGGTGTCGCTGGTGGCGAGCGCGGCACTCGCGGCGCTGGGCAAGTGGTGGTCGCCGGTGTTCGGCCCCTGGGAGGCGGCGGCGCAGGCCGTCAACTTCGTCTTCAGCTTCGCGATGGTGACGGTGATCTTCGCGATGATCTACAAGATCATGCCGCGCGCCAGGGTGCAGTGGCACGACGTGTGGATCGGGGCAGGCGTCACTGCGCTGCTCTTCACCGTGGGCAAGCACCTCATCGGGCTGTACATCGGCAAGAGCAGCGTCGCCTCGGGCTACGGGGCCGCGGGCTCGCTGGTGGTGGTGCTGGTGTGGGTGTACTACTCGGCGCAGATCTTCCTGCTGGGAGCCGAGTTCACCTGGGTCTATGCGCGCACCTACGGCTCGATGAAGGATACCAAGGGCGCGGGCGACCTGAATCCGTCCCCGACGCGCGAAGCGCCGCTTCCACACAACGACGCCTGAGCGTCAGCCGGCAAAGCCGCCTTCGTCGAGAAAGCGCTGTTCTTCCGCCGTGCTGCTGCGACCGAGCATCCTGTTGCGGTGCGGAAAACGGCCGAAGCGCGCAATGATGTCGCGGTGCAGCACTGCATAGCGCTGCGTGTTGGCGTCGAGCGCCGCGTTGAGTTCGACCGAGCGCTCCTGCTCGGCCAGCACCTCGGAGTGCATGAAGGGCAGGTAGAAGAAGGGGCGCAGCGCCGGCTCGCACTGCCGGTCGAAGCCCGCAGCTACCGCCTGCTTCGCCACGGCCAGCGCCTTGCCATCGGTAGCCAGCATGTGCGGATTGCCGCGCCAGGTGTTGCGAGGGAACTGGTCGAGCAGCACCAGAAGGGCCAGCGCACCTTCGGCATCGGACGCCCAGTGGTCGAGCTCGCCGCGGGCTGCAGCCTGATGGGCTTGCGAGAAGCGGGCGGAGAAATCGGCGTCGAAGGAATCATTCTTGGCGAACCAGCGGCCGGGACCGGCTTCGCGCCAGAAATCGGCCACGTCGCGGGCGCTGGGGAGGGGGGTGGAAGTCATCGCCGCATTCTCTTCCAGCCACCTGGGCGCCATCAAAGTCGGGGTGGTGGCCGACAAGACAAGAACCGCGGCGCTGCCTATGCTGTGGAGGTTTTCATAACTCAGGAGATCAAGCTCATGACCAACTATGGCACTCTTTTGCGCGCAGCTCTCGTCACCGCGGTGGCCAGTGCCGCGCTGGTCGGCTGCGGGATGATGTCGAAGTCGAACGTGGCGAGCTTCAGCGGCGCGATGAACGCGGCCAGCGAAGTCCCGCCCAACATGACGCGCGGCAGCGGCATGGCCGAGGCCTGGCTCAACCGCGACACCAACGTGCTCAAGTACAAGATCACCTACAGCGGCCTGAGCGGCCCGGCCACCATGGCGCACTTCCACGGCCCGGCCGCCGCCGGCGCCAATGCCGGCGTGGTGCTGCCCTTCGCCAACCCGGCGAGCCCGATCGAAGGCCAGGCCACGCTCACGCCGGCACAGGCCGCCGACCTGGCTGCGGGCAAGTGGTACGCCAACGTGCACACCGCCGCCAACCCGGGCGGCGAGATCCGCGGACAGATGCTGCCGAAGATGTGACATCGTTCCGGGGCGGCAAGCCCTGGTCAGGTTGGCGTCGCGGGGCTGGTGTCAAATGAACGAATGACGACACCACCCAAGAAGAAAATCCGTGCCGCCTCCAAACCCCTCGACCCATTCGCTTCGCGCCGCGAAGACATGCGCACCGCCCGCAAGGCGCTGGTGCTGCAGGGCGGGGGCGCGCTCGGCGCTTACCAGGCCGGCGTGTATGCAGCGCTCAGCGAAACCGAACTGCAGCCGCACTGGATCGCCGGCGTTTCCATTGGGGCCATCAACGCGGCGCTGATCGCGGGCAATGCGCCCGAACGCCGGGTCGACCGGCTGCGCGAGTTCTGGCACCTGGTGTCTTCGGGTCCTTCGCAGCGCCTGCCTTCATGGCTCGGCGACCGGGCCACGCAGAACCAGTACAGCGCGACGATGGCCTCGCTGCTCGGCATTCCGGGCTTCTTCGAACCGCGCTACTCGCCGGCCTTCCTGATGGGCGGCGCGGCGCCGCTGCTGAGCTACTACGACACCTCGCCGCTGAAGGCCACGCTCGAACGGCTTGTGGACTTCGACCGCATCAACGCCTGCGAAGCGCGCTTCAGCGTAGGCGCGGTCAATGTGCGCACCGGCAACTCGGTGTACTTCGACAACACGCGCCAGCGCATCGGGCCCGAGCACATCATGGCCAGCGGCGCGCTGCCGCCGGGTTTCGCACCGGTCAGCATCGACGGCGACGACTACTGGGACGGCGGCATCGTGTCGAACACGCCGCTGCAGTATGTGCTCGACATGCACCCGCGCTCCGAACCGCTGGTGGTGCTGCAGGTCGACCTGTTCAATGCGCGTGGCGAGATGCCGCGCACCATGGCGGGCGTGATGGAGCGGCAGAAGGACATCACCTACTCGAGCCGCACCCGCATGAACACCGACGCGCTGGCCGCCAACATGAACCTGCAGCAGGCGATTGCCGACCTGATCTCCAAGCTGCCGGTCAGCCTGCGCAACGACCCGAGCGTGCTCGCGGTGCAGTCGCAACTGACGCACCAGCCGATCGACATCTTCCATCTGATCTACCGCGACAAGCCCTACGAGCTGGAGTCGAAGGACTACGAGTTCTCGCGCGCCGCGGTGGAAGAGCATTGGGAATCGGGTGCGCGCGACATGCGCAACACGCTGGCCCACCCCGAGACCCTGCGCGCCGACGCCACGGTCAATGGCGTGACCACCTTCGACCTCGGTGAACATGGCGCGGGGCGCGTCAAGCGGCCGGGCCTGTCGACATGACGATGAAGGTGCCTCGATTCAGCCGCGGCTAAGAAACCGGCGCCAGACTGGCTGCCACTTCAACAGGAGGAATGTCCATGAACATTGAAGACGTGCGACGAACGGCATTCGCGATGCCGTTGACCAGTCCCGCTTTTCCGCCCGGCCCGTACCGGTTCGCGCGGCGCGAATTTCTCGTCGTCACCTACAGCACCGACATGGACGCTCTGCGCGCCGTGGTGCCCGAGCCGCTCGAAGTGGTCGAGCCGCTGGTCAAGTACGAATTCATCCGCATGCCCGACTCCACCGGCTTTGGCGACTACACCGAGTCGGGCCAGGTCATTCCTGTGCAGCTGCGCACCGCCAGGGGCGTGGAGAAGGGCTCGTACGTGCACGCGATGTACCTCGACGACCATCCGCCGATTGCCGGCGGGCGCGAACTGTGGGGTTTTCCGAAGAAGCTGGCCTCGCCGGTGCTCGACTATGAGACCGACGTGGTGGTCGGCACGCTCGACTATGGCAAGGTGCGCGTGGCCAAGGCCACGATGGGCTTCAAGCACCGCACGCTCGAGCCCGGGCCCATCCTCGCGGGCATCGCGCAGCCGAACTTCCTGCTGAAGATCATTCCGCACGTCGACGGCACGGCCCGCATCTGCGAGCTGGTGCGCTATCACATGGTCGACGTCACGCTGCACGGCGCGTGGGCCGGCCCGGCTTCGCTCGAACTGCATCCCCATGCACTGGCGCCGGTGGCCGACCTGCCGGTGCGCAAGGTTGAATCCGCGGTGCACTACATCGCCGACATGACGCTGGCGCTGGGCACCGTCGAACACGACTATCTCGCCTGACTCCCGCAGCCTCTTTCCCTCCCAACCCTCATCCAAGGAACTCACCATGCAACTCAAGGACAAGGTCGCCTACATCACCGGCTCGGCCAGCGGCATCGGCAAGGAAATCGCCATTCTGTTCGCACAGGAAGGCGCGAAGATCATCATTGCCGACCTCAACAAGGAAGCGGCCGACGCTACCGCGGCCGAGCTCAAGGCCACGGGCGCGCAGGCCATCGGCGTAGGTGTCGACGTGACCAACGAAGACCAGGTCAATGCCTCGGTCGAAGAGGGCGCTGCGGCCTTCGGCGGCATCGACATCCTCATCAGCAACGCCGGCATCCAGATCGTTCACCCGGTGGAAGAGTTCAGCTTCGCCGACTGGAAGAAGATGCTCGCCATTCACCTCGACGGGGCCTTCCTCACCACCAAGGCCTGCCTGAAGCACATGTACGCGCAGGGCCGCGGCGGCAGCGTGATCTACATGGGCTCGGTGCACTCGAAGGAAGCCTCTCTGCTGAAGGCGCCCTACGTGACGGCCAAGCACGGCCTCATCGGGCTGGCCAAGACTGTCGCGAAAGAAGGCGCCAAGCACGGCGTGCGCGCGAACGTGATCTGCCCGGGCTTCGTGCGCACGCCGCTGGTGGAGAAGCAGATTCCCGAGCAGGCCAGGACGCTGGGCATCAGCGAGCAGGAAGTCATCAAGAACGTGATGCTGAAGGAAACGGTGGATGGCGAGTTCACGACCACGGAAGACGTGGCGCGCGTGGCGCTGCTGTTCGCGGGCTTCCCGACGAATGCGCTCACCGGCCAGTCGCTGGTGGTGAGCCACGGCTGGTTCATGCAGTAACTGTTGCTCGTCCCCAGGCTGCGCGCACTTCGTGTCGCTTCGCCAACCCCCTACCGGGGGCAACACCTGAGGCCCGGCAAAGCCGGTTCCTCGGTGTTCCTGGCACTACAACTTCAATTCCCAGGTCTCGCCCACGAGATGCTGGCCATAGCTCTCGTGCGGCTCCGACTTGGCGAGCTGGAAGCCGCGCTTCGCATAAATGCCGCGCGCGGCCGACAGGCAGCTGTTGGTCCACAGCACCATCTTCCGGTAGCCCTTGCGGCGCGCGAAGGTGATGCACTCGTCCACCAGCTTGCCGCCCAGGCCCAGCCCGCGCGCGGCGGGCGCCAGGATCAGCATGCGCAGCTGCGCCACCGTGGCCGACTTGCGCACCACGAAGATCGCGCCTACGCGCTCGCCGTTGAGTTCGGCGATCCAGCAGCGCTCCCACTCGGGCTGGAACTTGAGCAGGAACTCGCTCGCGATGCCGGCCACCAGAGCCTCGAACTCGCCGTTCCAGCCGTACTCGCGCGCATAGATTTCGCCGTGCTGCTGCACCACCCAGCCGATGTCGCCGGGCGCCGGGTCGCGCAGCACGGCCGCCTGGAGCTTCGCGGGCGGCGCCTCGGAGTCGAGCAGCGCTTGCATCGTGCCCATCGCCTGCACCAGCTGCTGGCGCTGGGCCGGCGCCAGCGGGGCGAGCAGGGCGGCGGCTTCTTCGCGCGATTTCTGTTGCAGCGGCGCGAATGCGGCGTGGCCGGCGTCTGTCAGGCGCAACACGCTCTGCCGCGCATCGCGCGGATGCGGCTTGCGCGAAAGCCAGCCCTCGTTCTCGAAGCGGCGCAGGATGCGGCTCATGTAGCCCGCATCGAGCCCGAGGTCGCGGCCGATCTCGCTGGCGACGGCCGTTTCACGGTGCGCCAGCTCGTACAGCACGCGCACGTCGGTCAAGGACATGGTGCTGCCGAGGTAAGGATCGAGGGCGCCGATACGGCGCGTGTAGAAGCGGTTGAACTGCCGGATTGCCTTGACGGCGGCGGGATCAACGGTTGGAGATGGGGTGGACATGATTGCCATTGTCATCAAATTATTTGACTTTGGCAATCAATTGAAGGCCTTGCGACCACCGGGTCACAGGATGTTTGTCGCGACAGACATGGTGGAAAACCCTAAAATCGAGGGTTGCCCACAACGGCGCCGCTATGGCGCTGTCAACGCCCACCGATGAACGCCCCCGTCGACGTCTCCCTTTTTGCACGTGCCGCCAAGCCGCTGACCAGCTACCGCAAGTACTGGGCCGCCCGTTTCGGCACGGCGAAGTTCCTGCCGACCTCGCGCAAGGAAATGGAAGCGCTCGGCTGGGACAGCTGCGACATCATCGTGGTCACCGGCGACGCCTACGTCGACCACCCCAGCTTCGGCATGTCGGTGATCGGCCGCATGCTGGAGGCGCAGGGTTTCCGTGTGGGCATCATCGCCCAGCCCGATTGGCAGAGCGCAGAGCCCTTCAAGGCGCTGGGCAAGCCGAACCTGTTCTTCGGCGTGACCGCCGGCAACATGGATTCGATGATCAACCGCTACACGGCCGACCGCAAGATCCGCAGCGACGACGCCTATACGCCCGGCGACGTCGGCGGCTCGCGCCCCGACCGCGCGGCCATCGTGTATTCGCAGCGCTGCAAGGAAGCCTGGAACGACGTGCCGATCATCCTCGGCGGCATCGAAGGTTCGCTGCGCCGCATCGCGCACTACGACTACTGGTCGGACAAGGTGCGCCGCTCGATCGTCGTCGATTCGAAGTGCGACCTGCTGCTGTACGGCAACGCCGAGCGCGCCATCGTCGAGATCGCGCACCGCCTGGCCGCCAAGGAGCCGGTGCAGCAGATCACCGACGTGCGCGGCACCGCGTTCGTGCGGCGCGAAACGCCCGAAGGCTGGTTCGAGATCAACTCCACCAGCGTCGACGAACCCGGCCGCGTCGAAGCGCATGTCAACCCGTACCTGATGGTGTCCGACCAGGCCAAGGCCAACGGCGCGACCTGCGCGAAGGAAGACGAGGCCGAAGCCGTCGCCAAGGCGGCAGAAGCTGCCGGCTCCGCTGCCGGTTCGGTCGTCAACCCCGCCATCAAGCCGCTGAACTTCGTGCCCAACCCGGCGCTGGCCATGCGGGCAAGAATCAAGGTTCCGCCGCGCGACCATTCGGTGATCCGCCTGCCGTCGTACGAGCAGGTGCGCAGCGACCCGGTGCTCTACGCCCACGCCAACCGCGTGCTGCACCTCGAGACCAACCCTGGCAACGCCCGCGCGCTGGTGCAGGCGCACGGCGAGGGCGCCACGGCGCGCGACGTGTGGATCAACCCGCCGCCCATTCCGCTCACCACGGCCGAGATGGACCACGTGTTCGACCTGCCATACGCGCGCAGCCCGCATCCGCGCTATGCCGACGAGAACGGCAGCCACGATGGCGCGACCAAGATCCCGGCGTGGGAAATGATCCGCTTCAGCGTGAACATCATGCGCGGCTGCTTCGGCGGCTGCACCTTCTGCTCGATCACCGAGCACGAAGGCCGCATCATCCAGAGCCGTTCGGAAGACTCGATCATCAAGGAGGTCGAGGCCATCCGCGATTCGGTCAAGGGCTTCACCGGCACCATCTCCGACCTGGGTGGCCCCACGGCCAACATGTACCGCATCGGCTGCAAGTCGCCCGAGATCGAGTCGGCCTGCCGCAAGCCCAGCTGCGTGTATCCGGGCATCTGCCCGAACCTCAACACCAACCACGACCCGCTCATCAAGATCTACCGCCGGGCGCGTGCGCTCAAGGGCATCAAGAAGATCCTCATCGGCTCCGGCCTGCGCTACGACCTGGCCGTGCAGTCGCCCGAATACGTGAAGGAACTGGTGCAGCACCACGTCGGCGGCTACCTGAAGATCGCGCCCGAGCACACCGAACAGGGCCCGCTCACCAAGATGATGAAGCCCGGCATCGGCAGTTACGACAAGTTCAAGCAGATGTTCGAGAAGTACTCGGCCGAGGCTGGCAAGAAGCAATACCTCATTCCGTACTTCATTGCCGCGCACCCGGGCACCAGCGACGAGGACATGATGAACCTCGCGATCTGGCTCAAGAAGAACGGCTTCCGCGCCGACCAGGTGCAAACGTTCTACCCGAGCCCGATGGCCACGGCGACGACGATGTACCACACCAACAAGAACCCGCTGCGCAAGATCACGCGCGAGAGCGAGACGGTGGACATCGTGCGCGGCGACAAGCGCCGCCGCCTGCACAAGGCCTTCCTGCGGTATCACGACGCCAACAACTGGCCGCTGCTGCGCGAGGCGCTCAAGAGCATGGGCCGCGCCGACCTGATCGGCAATGGCAAGCACCACCTCATCCCGACTTGGCAGCCGCTGACCGACGGCGGTTACACCAGCGCGCGGCGCAAGAACTCGACGGCCGCACCGGTCAAGCTGACGCCGGTGAAGCCCTCGAAGGGCCGCATCCTCACGCAGCACACCGGCCTGCCGCCGCGCGACAACGGCTCTGGGCCGGTCTCGCGCAAAGCCGCTGGCCCGGTGCGCGGCAGCATCCGCAAGCCGCGCTAATCTCAGAACGCTGGCGCGGTCCGACCGACAGCGAAGATGGACAGTCCGCTGTATGGTGTGGTCCATGAGCAGTTCTCCCTCCCCGCGGGCTTCATGGACGCGCACCTTGGCCGGGGCGCTGCTGCTCGCGGCCTCGCTGCAGGCGCTTGCCGCCGCACCTGAAAACTCTTCTGCCCAGGCGCTGCGTGCCACGCACCAGCGGATGAGCGACAAGCTCGATCACAGCAGTTTCGGGCGCCCCGTGCAGCTCGATTCCATGGAGACGACCGACGGCCTGCAGGGTGACGTCTACGCGGTGGTCGAACATCCGCTGTCGGCGATCAGCGCCACGCTCAAGGGATCGGCCCACTGGTGCGGCGTGCTGACCCTGCACATCAACAACCGGCGCTGCCGCACGGCCAGCGGCCCGCAAGGCAGCGAAATGCTCACGCTCTATGTGGTGCGTCGCTACGACAAGCCGATCGACCAGGCCTTCGAGCTGCCGTTCGTCTACCGGGTTACCAACGCCACGCCCGAGTACATGTCGGTCGAGCTCATGGCCGAGAGCGGGCCGCTGGGCACCAGCAACTACCGTGTCACGCTGCAGGCCGTGGCGCTCGACGAGCGCAAGAGCTTCCTGCATTTCAGCTACAGCTACGACCACAACGCGATGGTGCGGCTGGGCACCATGGCCTACCTGGCGACTTTCGGCAGCGACAAGGTCGGCTTCACTGTGGTGGGCAAGACGCCGGAAGGGCAGCCCGAATACATCCGCGGCCTGCGCGGGCTGGTGGAGCGCAACGCGATGCGCTACTTCCTGACGCTCGACGCCTACCTCGCCGCGCCGGGCCCCGACCAGGCCGAGCGCCGCCAGCGCCGCTGGTTCGCAGCGGTGGAGCAGTACCCGCGCCAGCTGCACGAAGTGGACCTCGATACCTATCTCGCACTGAAGCGCGAAGACCGGCAGCGCGACGGCGCGGCGCGCTGAATCAGCTGGCCATCGTGAGCAGCGGCACGTCGCGCGTGCGGCTCATGGCTTCGAGTTCGGCGCGTGTGCGGGTCGCGAGCCACGCGGCCAGCGCCTCGTGCGTGGCCGGCGCAGTCATGTCGCGCGAAGCGATTGCAGCCGCCTCGCATAGCCGGGCCGCGAAATGCGGCTCCAGCGCGGCCACGGCCACGCGGCCGTCGGCGCAGGGGTAGACGCGGTAGCCGGCGTGCGCGCCGCCGACCATGCCCGAGGGCTGCGTGAGGCCCCAGGTGCGGGGCAGGGCGAGCCAGTCGGCCGAGGCGTTCAGCGCCACCTCGAAATACGCGCCGCCGGCCTTGCGGGACCGCCGCAGCATGGCCTTCAGCACAGCCTCGCTTGCGAGCAGGGCACCGCCCATGTCGGCATAAAGTGTCGGCGGCAGCTCGGTGCCGGTGACGAGCCCGCTTTCGGCGAGGTAGGTCAGGTCGTGGCCCGGTTCCTCGGCGCGCTCGCCCGGCGCGCCGACGATGGCCACCTGCGACAGGGCCGGATGACGCGCATGCAGCGTGGCCCAGTCGAGCCCGAGCTTGCCGAGCGCGAAAGGGCGGAATGAGGTGAGCAGCACGTCGGTCGCCGCGAGTTCGGCGTGCAGCAGCTGCTGCCCGGCCTCGGTCTTGAGATCGACGGTGCGGATCTCGATGCCCGCATGCAGCGCCGCATACGCGGGCCGGTTGTAGAGCCCCATCGGATCGCCGCCCGGCGGCTCCAGCTTGAGGCAGGTGGCGCCCATTTCACGGCAGCGCAGCAGCGCGGCGGGGCCGGGGAGGTTGAGCGCGACGCTCACGACGCGCACGCCCTCGAGCGTCGCGGCATGGTCGTTGGCGGGGCTGGCGGAACTCGGCATCGGCGTCTTGTCTCCGGGAAACTCGTTCCGCGCATTCTCACCCCGGCACCCGAAGCCACTTCCCGCAAGCCGACGCCGCGTCTCGCGCGTAGCATCCGCGAGTGGCAGCCACCTCCCTTGCCGCTGCCTCAATGACAAGGAGACGAACCATGTTTGAAGCTTCCCTCATGAGCGGCCGGCGCATCCTCGTGACCGGCGGCGGCACGGGCCTCGGCCGTGCGATGGCCGAGCGCTTCCTGGGCCTGGGCGCCGACGTGGCCATCTGCGGCCGGCGCCAGTCGGTCTGCGACGAGACCGCGGCCGAGTGGCGGCAGCAGTTCCCGGACAGGCGTATCGACACCTTCGGCGTCGACATCCGCATCGCGCAGCAGGTCGACGAGATGGTCGAGAGCCTGTTCCAGAGTGGCGGCCTCACGGGGCTCGTCAACAACGCGGCGGGCAACTTCGTCTCGCCGACCGAGAATCTCTCGCCGCGCGCCTTCGACGCCATCGCCAACATCGTGTTCCACGGCAGCTTCTACGTGACGCAGGCGGTGGGCAAGCGCTGGGTGGCGCAGTCCAAGTCGGGCGAGTGGAAGCCGGGCGATGCCTTCCGCAGCGTGATGAGCATCATCGTCACCTGGGTGGACAACGGCAGCCCCTACGTCGTGCCCTCGGCCATGAGCAAGGCCGGCATCGAGGTCATGACCAAGTCGCTTGCGGTGGAGTGGGCGCGGCATGGCATCCGCCTGAACGCCGTCGGCCCCGGCGAGATTCCGACCGAAGGCATGAGCAAGCGCCTGAACCCAGGCGAGGAGCCCGGCGCGCGCAGCAAGCAGCACAACCCGATGGCACGCACCGGCCGCATGAGCGAACTGCAGAACCTCGCGTCCTTTCTGATGGCGCCCGGGCAGTGCGACTGGCTCACGGGCCAGAGCATCATGATGGACGGCGGCAACGCGCTGGCCACCGGTGGCAACTTCTACGAGCTGCGCCAGTGGAGCGACGCCGACTGGCAGGCCGCGCGCGAACGCATCGAGGCGCAGAACCAGAAGGACAAGGCGCAGCGCTGAAGCCTCGCTCGCGGGGTGTGCGTCGACCCGCTCAGTCTGCGATGTCCGCGCCGCGTTCGGCCAGCAGGCTGCGCAGCACGGAGCGATGGCAGTGCGATTCGTCCTCGCAGTAGCAGCCCACCGAAAGCGAAGTGCTGTGAGACAGCGCGGCCAGCAGGTCGAGGCTGCGGCTCGCGTCGGGCTCGGCCATCTCGGCCTTGAACTTGCGCACGAAGGCGCTCCACTGCGCGGGTGAGTCGGCTTTCTGGGCTTCCTGCGCCTGCTTCATCGTCTCGACGGAGGGCGCGAGGTTCGGGTACCACACGTCGTACCAGTCCTGCGATGCGAACTCGGTCTTCGGAACGCCGCGCGGCGGACGGCGCACGGTGCCTACGCGCAGGCCCTCGTCGGGCGCGCGCGGGGTGCCGAGACGGACGATGCGGATGCTCATGGGGGTTTCCCCTTTCTCTGTTTGTCTCAGGTGCCGACGATACCGCCGTCGCGCCGGCGAATCGCCAGCGTCGCGGAGCGCGGCCGCGCGCTGCCCGGCTCCGTGCCGTCGGGCCAGGCGCTGTTGGGTTTCGTGTCGCCGTCGTCGCGCGCCTCGCCCGGATGCTGGATGTTGACGAACAGCGTGCGCCGGTCGGGCGTGACCACGCAGCCGGTGATCTCGCAGCCGTTTGGTCCGGTGAGAAAGCGCTTGATGCGCCCCGATGCCGGGTCGGCGCACAGCATCTGGTTGTTGCCCAGAGAGGTGTAGGGCGGCCTGCCCAGCACCTGGCCGCTCAGATCGGTCTGGATCCACAGCAGGCCGCCCTTGTCGAAGTGCAGGCCGTCGGGGGCGCCGAACATGTCGGCCTCGTTTGATGGATAGCGTGCGCCGCTGCCGGACTGCGCGGGATCGCCCGCGAGCGCGAAATGGTCCCAGGCGAAGCCGGTGCTGGCAGCGTCGCCACCGTCTTCGCGCCAGCGCAGGATGCCGCCGAACAGGTTGTTGGCGCGTGGGTTGGCTGCGTCGGGCCCGGGCTTGCCGGCGTCGCCGCGCTGGCTGTTGTTGGTGAGGGTCACGTAGACCTCGCCCGACTGGGGGTGCACCGCGATCCATTCGGGCCGGTCCATCTTCGTGCCACCAACGACGTCGCCTGCCAGCCGGGCGTGGATCAGCACCTCGGCCTGGTCGGCGAAGCCGTTCGCCGCATCGAGCCCATCGCGGCCGTGCGTAAGCTCGAGCCAGCGGCCGCGGCCGCCGGTGTCGTAGCGCGCCACGTAGAGCCTGCCATCGTCGAGCAGGTGGCGGTTGGCGGCGCGTGCGGCGGCGTCGGTGCCGGGGCGCACCTTCTCCCGGCTGACGAACTTGTAGATGTATTCGAAGCGCGAGTCGTCGCCCATGTAGACGACCAGACGGCCGTCCTTGGCGACCGTGCAGGTGGCGCTTTCCTGCCGCTTGCGGCCGAGCGCGGTGCGCTTGATGGGCTCGGCGGCCGGGTCGAAGGGATCGATCTCGACCACCCAGCCGAAGCGGTGCGGCTCGTTCGGATGCCGGCTCAGGTCGAAGCGCTCGTCGTAGCGCCAGTACTCCACCCATTGCGAGCCGGCCACCGTGCCGTAGCGGCGCTGGGCAGCCGTCGCGTCCTGGGCGGCCTCCTTCGGCCCGCCGAAGTAGCCATGGAAGTTTTCCTCGCACGTGAGGTACGTGCCCCACGGCGTGACGCCCATGGCGCAGTTGGCAAAAGTGCCGGACACCGCATCGCCCGCCGGGTTGGCGGCGGTGCGCATCAGCGGCGTTCCTGCGGCCGGACCAGTGATGCGCATCGGCGTGTTGCCGTGCACGCGGCGCGCGAAGGGCGAGGGCTGCACCTGCTGCCAACCCTGTGCGCTGCGCCGGATCTCGATCACCGAGACCCCCATCGCGTGCAGCGACTTGCGCACCTTCTCGGCGGTCCATACCTTCACGCCGTCGGTATGCAGCAGCTGCTCGTCGGTGTATTCGTGGTTCATCACCAGCAGGCCGCGCTCGCCGCTCGCGTCGAGCGCGAAGAAGTGCATGCCGTCATGGTGCATGCCGGCCTGCACCGCCTGGTCGTCGGCACTGTTCCCGGCATCGGGCGCGAAGGCCGGCATCCGCCCCGCGATGCCGGTGGGCGTGCCCCAGGGGTAGAGCAGTTGCCACTCGTACCCGGGCGGCACCACGACGCCGTCGTGCAAGGAAGCCGGCACGCCGGCGAAGCCCAGCACGTCGCCATGGGGCGCGGACGGGTAAGGGGCGGCACAGCCCTGGCCGAACAGCGCCACCACGGCGGCGGCCGAACCCGATTGAATGAGAAAGTGGCGGCGGTCCAGAGGCATGGCAGAGGGTGTTGTGCAGGCGACAGGCGCCATCATCGCCGAGTGCCAGGCCCGGCGATACTGGCGCAGGACCCATCCCGGAGACATCGAATGACCGACCGCATCGAAACGACCCGCCACGCCGACGGCGTGGTGGAACTGCAGCTCGCGCGCGCCGACAAGATGAACGCGCTCGACCCCGCGATGTTCGATGCACTCATCGAGGCCGGCGAGGCGTTGCGTGACGACAAGGCAGTGCGGGCCGTGGTGATCTCGGGCCGCGGCAAGGCCTTCTGCGCGGGACTGGACATGGCGTCTTTCGAGCGCATGCAGCAGGGCCCGGGCTCCGATGTGCTGGGCGAGGGCGCGGCCGGCGCCGACCTGCTGGCGCGCACGCATGGCATCTCGAACGCCGCGCAGCAGGTGGCGATGGTCTGGCGCGAGGTGCCGGTGCCGGTCATTGCGGCCGTGCATGGCGTGGCCTTCGGCGGTGGGCTGCAGGTGGCGCTGGGCGCGGACATCCGCATCGTGGCGCCCGACACCAGGCTCTCGGTGATGGAAATCAAGTGGGGCCTGGTGCCCGACATGGCCGGCATGGTGCTGATGCGTGAGCTCGCCCGCAGCGACGTGGTGCGCGAACTCACCTTCACGGGCCGCGTCTTCTCCGGCGAGGAGGCTCTCCGGATCGGCTTCGCCACCCGCATTGCGGTCGATCCGCTGGCCGAGGCGCTGCAGATGGCGCACGAGATCGCAGGCAAGAGCCCCGATGCGATCCGTGCCGGCAAGCGGCTGCTCAATGCGTCGGCCTCGCAGAGCGCAGCTGAACTGCTGGTGGCCGAATCGGTCGAGCAGAAGGCCCTGATCGGCAGCCCGAACCAGCTTGAGGCCGTGAAGGCCAACATCGAGCGGCGCATGCCGCGATTCAGTATTCCGGCCTGATCCACATCTGGCCTGCGGCCTTGATGCAGGGGCTGGTCGCTGCGCCGTCCCACGTCCGGGCGGCCGGGTAATCCCCCAGCCCGGAGGGTGCCGAACTTCGCGCAACCTCGTATCCCCCAGCTTTCGCGCCTGCCGCTGCCCGTGGGCGACCCTCTTAGGTCGCGTTCAAACCGCCGAAAACACACGAGTGCTTTTTTCGGCGCCCTTGTGTAAGAATAAAGTAGTTGTTTTAAGGGGAGGAGAAGAGAGAATGGAGGTAGTTTGTGTGCAGAAGGTCACGTCTTCCCCTCTGATGGCTACGCAGAGGGTGGTTGTTGACAGCGCACTAATTAACAATTGAACGCTTTGCTTAGCGACGGCGATCCTGCATGTCGACGACCACGTTTTTTTGCAACCTCAGCGTGCCCATCCTGGTGGGCGAGGATCGCTACAAGTACATCCCCATCGTGGGGGTCTTCCGCAGCATTCCATTCGATCAAGTCGATAAATGGGTGATGCATCCCGACGGCGGGCCGCGCAGCGACCGCGAATTGGCGGCTGAAGTTCTTGTCGAGATCCGCAAGCCACTCGGTTCGAGTGGACGCACAGCGCCGCACGCTTTCGATGTGGGAGACATCCTGCAGCTCGACCGCGCCGCCGCGATCGTCGTGTCCACCTTCCTTGCGGCGCTTCCGCGCGTCTGACGCCGCTGCGGTCGGCCCCCAGGACGCCTATCGCCTGCCGCGCGCGTCCACCGGCCAGATGGCGACAAGCGTGCCGCCTTCGACCACGTGATACGCGTCATGCAGGTTGACCGTCGGGTCGCAATGCGGCGTGACGAACTCCACGCGAGCACCCAGCGCGGGCCGCTGCGCCTGCGAGCCCTGGGGCGGTATCAACTTGCCGTGCTCGTCGCCGAAGAAGGCATAGCGGCTCGCGGCGTCGGCGCCTTTGGCCACCAGCGGCACGCCGCTGTCGGTCGAGAAGCACTTGGTGCCGCCGTCCACCGTCACCCAGCCGGTCGCATTCGTGCTGACCACTGCCGTCTGCACGAACAGCGAAACCTCGAAGGGCGACGGTTGCCCGTCGTTGGCGAGCACCTGCGTGTACTCGGCATCCATGAACACGTACGAGCCCGCCTGCAGTTCGGTGAACGCGTTCTCCTGCGAATCGAGATCGTGCGTGCCGGTGCCTGCACCGGTCACGATGTCGAAGTGCAGGCCCTGCCGCTTCGCCGCCGCGACGATGTCCGCCACCGTTTCGCGCAGGCCGGCCGCCGCCGTGCTGCGCTCCTCGCGCGACACGATGTGCTGCAGGTTGCCCGCATAAGACTGCAGCCCGCGCAGCCGCAGGCGCGGCTCGGCGGCCACCAGTGCCGCGAGTTCGAGCACCTTCGCCTGCGTGGCTGCGCCGGTGCGGTTGTAGCCCGCGCCGTAATCCACCAGCACGTCGAGCGGGTGCGTGAGTTCGCTCACCGCACGCGCCAGGTCGGCCAGGTTCTGCGGGTTGTCGACCACCACCATCACGTCGCCCGGGCGCGCACGCTGCGCCAGCTTGATGAGCCGCGAGATCTTGCTCGGCGTGACGGCGGGCGAGGTGATGAGCACGCCCGGAATGCCGCCCTGGACCATCACCTCCGCCTCGCCCAGCGTGACGCAGCTCACGCCGATGGCGCCCGCCGCAACCTGCCGCCGCGCGATCTCGACCGACTTGTGCGTCTTCACATGCGGTCGCAGGTTGATGCCGCGCGCCTTGGCGAAGGCGGCCATGCGTTCGATGTTGCGCGTCATTGCGGGCAGGTCGATCAGCAGGGCGGGCGTGTCGAGCAGGTGGCGGCCGCCGGGAACGCCGATGAGGGGCGCGTTGACTTGCAGCGGGTCTTGGGGCATCGGGAAAAGCCTTTGAAGGGGAGGGGGCGAGAAAAATGAGCCAGCATTTCGCGCGCGAATGATCGCACTGAATGCCTGCCTGGCGCAGGACGCCGGAGACGGAAATGTCCCTACGCCGGACGCGATGGTCCGTGGTGCGTTGGCCGGCGCAGCGCCAGCCACCAGAGCAGCGCGGCATTGATCGCCCAACTGCCGGCCAGCAGCATCAGCGCCGTGTTCGCCACGCCGGGCGACAGGTCCAGCGTCAGCAAGCTCATCGACCATGGCAGCCCGCCCAAGACGGCGGCGAGCAGGCCCGCCTCGCTCTCGGGCACGGCGGCGCAGGCCAGGACACACGCGACGCCGGTGACCGTGTAGATCAGCGCGGCGACGCGCCATCCGAAGCGCGCTGGCGGCCGTGAATTTGCAGTGGGCATGCCCTGAGCATCGCCGATCCCGCACCGGGCCGTGAAGGCCTGTTGCGCGAAGGGACGTAGTGTTCCGGCGATGCCGTTCCCAGCGGCTTCTTCGGCTTGTCATTTGAGCGCTCCACCATCTGAACATCCGGCGGCTGTCATCGAGGAGCGGCCTTGGCTGACACGCCCTCCCGAGGGGTGGCGGTGAGATGGCTGCCAGGGAGTTTGCGCAGGTCCGCACGGGCCTGCAGCGTGCTTCCCCGTCGAACCGACAACAAGACTGGGATTTCACATGGTTGAGTATTTCCGCGTAGGTCTTCCCTACATTCGAATGCGCTTCAAGGTGCCGGCGCGGCGCGGCAGCAGGGTCGAGTTCAATGGCCGTTTCGGAATCATCTCCGGCGCGAGCGGCGAGTACCTGCTGGTGAAATTCGACGGCGAGGCCGCAGCAGCCGTCGTCCACCCGATCGAGCTCAACTACGTGGAGACGGGCGAGGCTATCGAGCCTTTGTCGCCATTGATTCCAGAGGGCGCAGAGAGGGCACTCTGACGAGCCCTGGCGAGGGTTAATCCCGGAGATTTTTGTCTGCGGCAAGGCTATCTTGGCTGCGCGATCAGCTGCTGGCGGTCCCTGCTTGCCTGCCCGGACGGGGCCCAATGGCTGATGATGGTGGCCAATTCAGCCAAGGATGTGCCAAAGTCGGGTATGAGTTCCAGACGTCATTGCGCCGAAGACACATAGTGTTTCGCCGGCCATCCATCACCTTCCGGACGACGGCTTTCGTGGCCGTGGTTTGCCTCACCCTCGTGGTGCTCGACTGCTGGAACAGCTGGCACGCGCGCACGGTCCTGCTCCAGCAGATGGGCGTCGCGGCGTCGAATCTCGCGCGTGCAATGGCACAGCAGGCGGAAGACACGGTCAAGCAGGCCGATACGGCGCTGGTCGGCATCGTCGAGCGCGTCGAACACGACGGCACGGAGCCGGCGGCCGTCGAACGGCTTCGCAAGGTTCTTGCCATGCGGGTGGCCGAACTCCCTCAGCTCGATGCGATTCACATCTATGACAAGGATGGAAACTGGGTCGCAAACTCCAGGCAGACGACGTCGCAGAATCCGAACCTGAACAATGCGAGCCGGGAGTACTTTCTATTTCATCGAGAGCACGAGGAGCGGGGGCCGCACATCGGCATTCCGGTGCAAAGCCGAACCAACGGAAAGCTGCTCGTTCCCGTCTCCCGGCGCATCAACAATGCGGATGGCAGCTTCGCCGGCGTGGTGCTTGCGTCGATCGATATCGACTTCTTCAAGAAGTTCTACGACAGCCTCGACATAGGCCGTGCCGGCGCGATCGGGCTGGTCCTCGAAACCGGGACCATGATGATTCGCCGGCCGTACAGCGCAGACATGGTGGGACGGAACATGCGGGAGACCGGGCTCTTCCGCGCATACCTTGCACAAGGTCCGGTAGGAACGACCGAAGTCTTATCAGCGCAGGACGGCGTCACGCGCCTGAACAGCTTTCGGCGTCTCGACAACTATCCGTTGTTCGTTACTGCAGCACTTTCGAAGGATGAGATCCTGGCCGCATGGTGGCAGGACACGCTCTGGCATACGGCGGGCATCATTCTCATGACGTCGATCGTCGGCTTCGTCGGATGGCGGCTGGTGAAGCAGATGGAACTGCGAAACAAGAGCGAGGCCGAACTGCGGCGGGCGCGCGACGCGCTGGAAACGCTCAACAAGACCTTGAATACGCTCGCCATGGAGGACGGCCTTACCGGGTTGGCAAATCGCCGCCAGTTCGACGTGACGCTCGACAGCGAATTCAGCCGGGCCATGCGCGATGCGAGCACCCTGGCGCTCATCATGATCGATGTCGATTGCTTCAAGCAGTACAACGACATCTATGGACATGCGGCCGGCGACGAGTGCCTGCAGACGATCAGCCGCACGATCGCCAGCCTCGCTTCGCGCCGTCCGGGAGATCTCGCGGCCCGCTACGGCGGAGAAGAACTCGCGGTGTTGTTGCCGCATACCGATGTGGCTGGCGCCGTCATCCTGGCGGAAAGAATCCGCAGTGCAGTTCGTGGCCTGGAAATCGTGCACGCCGGTACGCCAGACGGGTTCGTGACGCTGAGTGCCGGCGTGGATGCGCTCAGCCCCGCAATCACCAAGGGGCCGCCGAAGGCGTTGATCCAGGCAGCCGACAAGGCGCTGTACGAGGCCAAGATGGGGGGGCGGAACCGTGTTTGCACGACGATGCGAAAGGCGGCCTGAAGGGGACACAGCTTGAAGGAGCCCGTCGCCTTGGAACGGACCCAAGCCAACCCTGATGGCGACAACGGCCGGTCGCTTGCGAACCGGTGCCTACGCGCCCTCCCGCAGCGGTGGGGCTTGCATGCGTTCCTGCCCCGGCATCGGAGAGTGGCAAAACGTCTGGCTCCTGCGTCGCAGTGGTATGCAGTCGCGCGTCCGACCTCCCGGCATGCCGGCGGGGTATGGGCAACTTCGCGATGCTCACCATGAACGCCGACGCGCAGCTTTGATGGCGCGCATGTACAAGCCCGACCCGATCCGACCCGACGTTGCCGCGGGATCAGCAGGACAAGCGCTCGGTGATCCCAATGGAGGCTGTGACTTGACGCAATCTCCTCCACCGAGGAAGCACGAGGCTTGGCCAAAGCGTCCCTCATGCTCTGCTTCAGCACCGGCCTGGCGATCACGATGGTTGCGGCGGGCGTCGTCGCTGCCCTGGGTGTGAAGCATGTCGCCGGTGTGGTCCAGAGCCACAGTTCACCCGTACTGACGGCGAAACTGCCTGACCAAGGCATCGGCGGGTCCACGATTCCGTTCGCGCGCTCGTTTTCATCCCGGAGCGACGGGCTTTGAAAGTGCCTACGCGCCGAGACGCGGGCGCAGCCATCCAAAGAAAGAGCCCGCCAGGAACGCCCACAGGCTCATCACGAGAAAGGCTTCGACAAAGCCGCGCACCGAAAAGGGCGCGGGCCGACTGAGGACGGAGAAGTCCATGCCATGGAACAGGCTGTTCATGAAGCTCAGAAACGGGCCGGGTGCAGCGACCCAGGCCAGGGTGCACAGGGCATAGAAAACCGCGACGGTGGTGGCCAGCGCCACTCCTGTGCGAAGCGCGGTCGACGGTGCGCCGCTTTCCTGAATCGAAGGCGACGTGTGGTTCATGAATTCTCCTTGGAGGTTGGAGATGCCTCTCAGCCAATCCAGGCGCGCCGCGAGCCTTCTGCCTTGACCTAGCGCAAGCTGCGGAGCGCTGGGTGTCCCGAAACTTGGTTAACAAGCCGGAGGCCCTCTATGCGCTCAATTCTTCTTCTCACCATCACCGCGGCGCTTTCGAGCGGCGCACTGGCGCAATCCGCGCAGGACCATGGTGCCCATCACCCTGCGAACGCGGTAGCGCCAACGTCTGGAACGTCGAAGGCGCCCAAAGTACCACCTGTGCAGATGGAGATGCAGATGAAGTCCATGCAGGCGATGCACCAAAAGATGATGGACGCGAAGACGCCGGACGAACGCCAGGCGTTGATGGGCGAACACATGAAGGCCATGCAGGACGGCATGGCGATGATGGGCCAAATGCACACTTCCGACGGCAAAGGCGGCGCGCGCATGTCTCCCGAGATGATGGGCAAGCGCATGGACATGATGGAAATGATGATGCAGATGATGATGGACCGCGACGGGATGAAGCCACCGGCGGCCAAGTAGCCGTCGGCCGCAAGGAGCAAGGCCATGGGCGATATGAACCACGAACCGCCCCCGTTCTGGCGCTCGCGCGGAGGCGTAGTGCTGCTCGTCGTATCGGCAGTCGGCGGTTTTCTTCTGTTCACCGAACACCGCGCCCATGTATTGGGCGTCTTGCCGTTCGCACTTCTGCTGGCGTGCCCGCTGATGCACCTCTTCATGCACCATGGCCACCACCACGGCAGCCACTCAAGAAAGGCTGACGATGAACACCCCAGACAATGACTACGGCCTGTGGGACCTGGGGGTTCTCAACTCGGCCATCTTCGTCGGGTTCGCCTACAGCTTCTTCAAGCCGACGACCCTGCGCGACTGGCGCAGCTTCGGCGCCTACTCCGGGTTCATCGTCGCGCTGTTCGCGGAGATGTACGGCTTCCCGCTGACCATCTACCTGCTGTCGGGCTGGCTGGGCTCGAAGTTTCCGGGTGTCAACCTGTTCGGTCACGACGCCGGTCACCTATGGTGGCTGCTGACCGGTCGGCATGGCAATCCGCACCTCGGTGTACTCCACATCCTGAGCATCGTCGTGCTCTTCGCTGGTTTCATGCTGCTCTCGAAGGCCTGGTACGTGCTCTATCATGCCCAGCGGCGTCATGCGCTTGCGACCGCGGGACCGTACCGACTGGTGCGCCATCCGCAGTACATCGGCTTCGTGCTCATCATGTTCGGCTTCCTGCTGCAATGGCCGACACTGCTGACGATGGCGATGTTCCCGGTGCTCGTGGCGATGTATGTGCGGTTGGCCATCTCCGAGGAGCGCGACTCGGAAGCCGCATTCGGCGACGCGTGGCGCGATTACGCGGCTGCCACGCCACGGTTCATTCCGCATTTCTCGAAAGACGACCGTGCCCGGCCGGTCAACAGCCACACGGGGCGCTGAGCTCGCTTCCGGTCTCGGCGCCATGGTTTTGGGCGCCGGTTTGGCGCTCATTGCCCCAGAGGCCATTCGGCCCTACGCCGTCCCATTGCTCGGCGTGGGTCTGCTGGTCCATGGCGCAGGGATGACACTGAAGTACCGGCTCGAAGGCCGCGAAAGTCCACCGGCCTGGTGGGAGCGGTTGCTGTTCTGGTTGTGCTGGGCATTTCTGGCCGGTGGCGGCCTCTGGATTGCCTCGGTATTGGCGTTTCGGTAGCGCCTCTTGACCTTCCAACCATGGGAAGGTTGAAACTAGCCACAACAACAGGAGAGCGCGATGCGACCCAGCAACGTAACGACCCATGACCCCATCCGCCCGCCCCCGACAAAACCGGCGCCGGACGGACGACCTCACGAAGGCCAGCACGTCATGCCAGACGGCACCGTGATGGACGATGCCCACCATGGCCACAGCCACCACGCCCATGCGCACGCTGCCGCCAAGCCGGCGGCCGAGGGCGACCAGGGTCAGGTCGAGTACACCTGCCCGATGCACCCTCAGGTGCGTCAGATGGGTCCGGGCAACTGCCCGATTTGCGGGATGACGCTCGAGCCGGTGCTGGCGACGGCAGAGCAGGGCGAGAGCCCCGAGCTGCGGGACATGACGAAGCGGTTTTGGGTCGGCATGGCGCTCGCGGTGCCGGTCTTTGCCCTGGAGATGGGCGGACACCTCTTCAATATCCACCACCTCATCGCGCAGCAGCCCTCGAACTGGGTGCAATTGCTGCTGGGAACACCGGTCGTGCTGTGGGCAGGTTGGCCCTTCTTCGTGCGTGCTGTGGCATCGGTGAGGAACCGAAGCCTGAACATGTTCTCGCTCATCGCGTTGGGCACCGGAGCGGCCTGGATCTACAGCATCGTCGGGACCGTCGCGCCCGGGCTGTTTCCGGCTGAACTTCGGCTGCAAGGCGGTGCCGTTCAGGTCTACTTCGAGGCTGCGGCGGTGATCACGGTGTTGGTGCTGCTGGGCCAGGTGCTCGAGCTTCGAGCGCGCGAGAAGACGTCCGGGGCCATCAAGGCCCTGCTCGGGCTTGCGCCGAAGACCGCGATCAAGGTGAAGGCCGATGGTTCGGACGAAACCGTTCAGGTCGATGCCATCCAGGTCGGTGACCTCCTGCGCGTGCGACCTGGCGAGAAGGTCCCGGTCGACGGTGAGCTCACCGACGGCAAGGGCAACGTCGATGAGTCGATGGTCACGGGCGAACCCATTCCCGTGGCAAAAGCGGTCGGCTCCAAGGTGACTGCCGGAACGCTCAACCAGACCGGGGGCTTCGTCATGCGCGCCGAGAAGGTCGGCGCGGATACGCTGCTCTCGCAAATCGTTCACATGGTGGCGGCGGCCCAGCGCAGCCGCGCGCCCATCCAGCGCATGGCCGACCAGGTTGCGGGCTGGTTCGTGCCGATCGTCATCCTGATCGCGGTCATCACGTTCGGCGTCTGGCTGGTGTGGGGCCCCCCGCCGGCGTTCACCTACGCCCTCATCACGGCGGTCGCCGTTCTCATCATTGCCTGTCCGTGTGCGCTGGGCCTGGCCACGCCGATGTCCATCATGGTCGGGGTTGGCAAGGGCGCGCAGCACGGCGTGCTTGTCCGCGATGCGGAAGCGCTCGAGCGCATGGAAAAAGTCGACACGCTGGTGCTCGACAAGACCGGAACGCTGACCGAGGGTCGGCCGAAAGTGGTCCACGTCGAACCGACCGAGGGCTTCAGCAAGGACGACGTGCTGCAGAAGCTCGCGAGCGTCGAGCGGGCCAGTGAACACCCGTTGGCCCTGGCCATCGTGAACGCGGCGCAGGAGGGAAAGTTGAACCTGTCCGCCGTCACGGACTTCGACTCGCCCGTCGGCAAGGGTGTGGTCGGCACGGTCGACGGACAGCAGGTGGTCTCGGGCAGCGCGAAGTTCCTGGCCGAGAGCGGCATCGAATCGGCGCCATTGAACCAGGCTGCGGAAGAGCAGCGCGCCAAGGCGGCCACCGTCATCTTCGTCGGCGTCAATGGCAAGCTCGCCGGCTTCGTCGCAATCGCCGACCCCATCAAGGCCACGACGCCCCAGGCGCTCCAGCTGCTGAAGGCTGCAGGTATTCGCATCGTCATGCTCACGGGCGATGGCAAGACGACGGCCGAAGCTGTGGGCAAACAGTTGGGCATCGACGAAGTCGTTGCCGAGGTGTTCCCCGAGGACAAGGTCGCGGTCGTGCAGCGCCTGATGAAAGAGGGCCGGGTCGTGGCCATGGGCGGCGACGGCGTCAACGACTCGCCAGCGCTTTCCGCCGCCACGGTTGGCATCGCGATGGGCACCGGCACCGACGTGGCGATGGAAAGCGCCGGCATCACGCTGCTCAAGGGCGACCTGATGGGCATCGTTCGCGCGAGGACGCTGTCGCACGCCGTCATGCGCAACATCCGCCAGAACTTGTTCCTCTCGTTCGCCTACAACGTGGCCGGCATCCCGCTTGCGGCCGGGGTGCTCTACCCCTTCTTCGGCATGCTCCTGTCGCCGGTCGTTGCCGCTGCGGCGATGGCGCTGTCGTCGGTCAGCGTGATCGGCAACGCGCTCCGACTGCGGACGGTGAAGGTGGAGTAGCGTTTCTCACCACGGCGTGTCCCCCGGCGTCGCCCTCAAGATCCTGCGGCCGCCGCCACTTTGACCTTGCCGACCATGCCTGCTTGATAGTGCCCCGCGATGAGGCAGGCGAAATCGAATTCGCCCGCACGATTGAAGGTCCAGACAATCTCGCCGGTCTTGCCAGGAGCGACGTGCGCCATGTAGGGCTCGGAATGCGCCATGCCCGGGAACTTCATCATGAGTGCGGCATGGTCGTCGAGCTCCTTCTTCGTTCCGATCACGAACTCGTGCATGGCCTTTCCTTCATTGTGGATGGCGAGCTTGACGGTCTCGCCCTGCTTGACCTGGATGCGATTGGGTGTGAAGCGCATGCTGTCATTCATCTTGAATTCCAGCGTTCGCCTGGCCGCACTCGCATCGCCCGCGATGCCCCATTCTTTTTGCTCCTTGCGTACCGGTCCGCTCGACGCACTGTGATCCTCGTCGCCATGTGCGAGGGCCAGGCCCGAGAACGTCAGGGTGCTGGCGAGCACCAGTGTCTTGATCGATTTCATGTGTTTCCTTTGGGAGGCGGTTGGGCTTGTCTGGGAAGGGTTCGGTGCTTCTTCGACCTTCAGTGCGCGAGCATCTTGGAGAGAAAGTCCTGGGCGCGCGGTGGCCGGCTCTCGGGACGGCCGAAGAACGCCTCGCTCGAGCAGTCTTCGACGATGCGTCCCTGGTCCATGAAGATCACCCGGTCGCTGACCTGCCGGGCAAAGCCCATCTCGTGGGTCACTACCATCATCGTCATGCCTTCGCGCGCGAGCTTCACCATGACGTCGAGCACCTCGCCCACCATCTCCGGGTCGAGCGCCGAGGTCGGCTCGTCGAACAGCATGACGATCGGGTCCATGGACAACGCCCGTGCAATGGAGACGTCGTTGATTTCGATCATGGAGTTCATTCAGATCGCAGCCGCGGCCTTGCGCCGCTGCAGCCAGGTGACCCACCAGGCGCCTGCCGTGCACAGCACCAGATAGACGACAGCGACCAGAATGTAGATCTCGACCACGCGCCCGTCGCGTTGTCCCACCTTGCTGGCCGCCCCGAGGAAGTCGTTCAGGCTGATCACGTAGACCAGCGAGGTGTCCTTGAGCAGGGCGATGGTCTGGTTGATGAGCGAGGGCGTCATGTTGCGAAACGCCTGCGGCAGGATCACGTGGCGCAGGGCCTGCCACGGCGACATGCCGAGCGACTGCGCCGCCTGCATCTGGCCCGCGCGCACGCTGCCGATCCCGGCGCGAATGATCTCGCAGTAGTAGGCCGACTCCGCGAGCACGAACGCCACGAGCGCAGCATAGATCGGCCCGACGCCGAGGTTCGCATCTCCGGTCACGGCCCGCAGCAGGACGGGCATCAGGAAGTAGATCCACAGGATCGTGAGGATCAGCGGGATCGAGCGGAACAGGTTCACATACCCGGCCACCAGCGCCGCGATCAGACGCGGCGCGAAGATCCGGGTGATGGCCAGCAAGGTCCCCAGCGCGACGCCGGCCGCCATCGAGACCACCACCAGGAAGGCGGTCATCTGCAGGCCCTGCATCAGATAGGGCCAGGCGCGCTGCAGAGAGGCCCAGTCGAAGTCGTAGCCCATCACGCGGCTCCCAGCAGGCCAGGCACCCGCGTGCGGCGCTCGACGTGGCGCATCAGCACGATCACGCCATAAGTGATGGCCACGTAGATCAACGTCGACGCAATGAAGGCCTCGAAGGGATGCGCGCTGAACTCACTGAACTGGCGCGTCTGCCCGGTCAGCTCCATGAGGCCGATGGTGAGCGCGACGGCCGAGTTCTTGAACACGTTCAGGAAGTCCGAGGTCAGCGGAGGAATGACGGTGCGCAAGGCCTGCGGCAGGATCACGTGGCGATAGGCCGCCGTGGTGCCCAGTCCGAGCGCCATGGCAGCCTGTTTCTGGCTGCGCGGCACCGACTCGATGCCCGCGCGCACCTGCTCGGCGGCCTTCGCGGCGGTGTACAGCGTCAGGCCTACCAGCACGGTGAGGAACTGGTTCGTGGTCGGGTTCATCTGCTTGAGTGCATTGCCCCATTCGACGGGCAGCAGCTCCGGCACCACGAAGTACCAGAGAAAAAGCTGCACCAGCAGCGGTGTGTTGCGAAAGCAGTGGATGTAAACCGTGGACAGGTATCGCGCCGTGCGGCTCGGCAAGGTCCGGGCCACGCCGGCGAAAAGGCCGATGCCCAGCGCCAGCGTCCAGGCCAGCAACGACAACACGACCGTCCACAGCAACCCGCGCAGCAGCATCAGGCCGTACATGCCTTCACCCGTGACCGAGGGTTTGAAGAAGATCAGCCAATCCCAGGTGTAGTGCATCTTGAAAGTGCTTGGAGACGGTTCGTGAAGCGGTGGTCGAACTTGTGGCGTTCGGCGCCTTACAGCGGCTGGTCGTTCGGGTGACGCAGGAGTTCCTGCATGTCGGGCGACATCGGGAAGTTGACCGTCACGCTGCCCTTCACCGCGATGGGCTTCAGGAAGTACTTCTCGTACAGCGAGGCGAATTCGCCGGAGCGCATCATTCCGGTGATCACGCCGTCGACGAGCTTCTTGAAGGCGACGTCTCCCTTGCGCAGCATGCAGCCATAGGCTTCCTTTTGCTGCGGCACACCGACCACTTCCCAATCCGCCGGGTTCCTGGCGCGAGCGATGTTGCTGAAGAGAATGATGTCGTCCTGCGTCGCTGCCACCGCGCGGCCCGTCTCCACGGTCAGGAAGTTCTCGTTGATGTCCTTGGCCAGGATGATGTTGATGCCCCACTTGTTCTTCTCGTTGAGCTGCCGCAGCATGCGCTCCGCGGTGGTGCCCGCACTGACCACGACGTTCTTGCCGACAAGGTCGGACCAGTGCTTGATGCCGGAATTCTTGCGCACCAGCAGCCGTGCGCCAACGACGAAGAACGTCGTCGAGAACGACACCTGGTTCTGCCGCTCCGCGTTGTTCGTCGTCGAGCTGCACTCCAGATCGACGGTCTGGTTGGCCACCAGCGGAATGCGCGTCTGCGGCGTGACTTCCAGGGCCTTGACGTCCAATTTCGCCAGCTTGAGGTCCTTCTTCGCCCGGTCGACCACGCGCTGCGCGATCTCCCAGGCAAAGCCCGCCTGCTTGTTGTTGTCATCCAGGTAGTTGAACGGGATGGAAGCGCCTCGCGTGGCCACCGTGATCGTCCCGGTGTCCTTGATCTTCTTGAGCGTGCCCTCCAGCGGCGGCGCGGTTTGCGCGGCGACACCGGCGCACAGCGCGAGGCCTGTTACGGCGAGAAAGGAGCGAATCAACGCAGTGTGAAAGGTCGGCTTGAGGGTCATCGCGGGCTCCAGATGGCGTGAATCAGAGGTTGAAACTCGTTTCGCAGGCGCGCAAGGCGCCTTGCAACTCGTCAAGCAGCGCTTGGGGATCGTCCAGGCCGATCGACAGACGGATGACAGGGCCTCGGACGTCGCAGAAATTGCGCTTGGCCAGCTCTTCCGCCGGATAGAAAGCAGCGATGCTGCGCACACCTCCCCAGCTGGCACCGATGGAGAACAGCTTCAGATTCCCGAACAGCGCCCGGTAAGCGTCGTAGGGGCCGTCCAGCAGCTGCAGCGACATCACGCAGCCGGACTGCCTGAAGTCACGCGCCCAGAGCGCATGGTCCGGCGCGCCGGGCAGCGCGGGAAAGAGCATCCGGCGCACCAGGCGATGCGCTGCGAGCCGCTCGGCGATCAACTGTGCGCTGGTCGCCTGGCGCTCCATGCGCACCTGCATCGTGTCCAGACCTCGGGCAACCAGGAAGCAGTCCTCAGGGCTCACGGCCAGTCCCATCTGCGACTGGAGTCCGCGCAAGGACTTGTACAGACCTTCGTCGTTGGTCGCGATGCTGCCCATCAACACGTCCGAATGGCCGCCCATGTACTTGGTGCAGGCGTGAATGCACAGGTCGACGCCACGTGCCAAGGCCGCGAATCCCAGCGGACTGGCCCAGGTGTTGTCAATGGCGGTCAGTACGCCACGGGCACGCGCCACGGCGGTGATCGCCGGCACGTCTTCCACTTCCATCGTCACCGTGCCGGGGGACTCCAGCCAGATGAGGCGCGTGTTCGGACGCACCAGGCGTTCGATGTCCGCACCGATCCGCGGCGGATAGAACTCGACCTCGATGCCGAGCGCTTGCAGCCGCTCGACGGCGAAGGACTTGGCCAGGCCGTAGGCGGCGTCGGTCATCAGCAGGTGATCACCCTTCTTGAGCAACGCCAGGAGCGTGCTGCAGATCGCCGCCTGCCCGGAGGGAAAGACGACGCAATGTGCGGCACCGTCCAGTTCGGCGATGCGTGTCTCCAGGGCGCGCTGCGTCGGCGTGCCCGTGGTGCCGTAGCTGAAGCCATCCGGCAGACGGGTGCGGCGATTCACGAAATCGTCGAGTGAATCGAAGACGACCGTGGAGGCACGCCACACCGGCGGGACCAGGCTGGCGAATGCACCACGAGGAGAGGTGCCAAGATTGGGGATGGAAGAGTTCACGATGAAAGACGGGGCTGTTCGTTGGACGTGCGATCAGTTGGCAGGTGCGGATTCGATGAGCTGCAGCGCCTGCTTCATCTGGTCGACGGCCATGTTCTCGAGATCGGTGTAGACCTTCATCTCCACCGACAGACGGGCGAAGGTTTCCTTGGCCGCGGCGATCTTGGCCGGGTCGTTGGTCTTCGGATTGGCCAGTGCCGCCTCCAGGCGCTTGTACTCGCTGGTGAGGAAGGCCGGTTGTTCGCCGATGGCGCGCAGGCCGGCGTTGGTCATCGAGCGGATGCGCAACACCATCTTCACGTCCGACTGCTCCATCTCGCCCTGCGCACGCTCCAGCGCGAGCTTCGCGGCCAGCGCCTGCTGACTATCGGGCTTTTTGGTGGCGGCGATGGTCCGGAACCTGGCGATGTCGCCGGAAAAATCGTGCGCCCACGCAGGTGCGGCACATGCGAGGACGGTCACTGCAAGAACTGTTTGAAGTTTCATGTCGCTTCTCCGGAAGGTGGCTGAAGACGCCAACTCTAGGACGACAGGGATAATCTGATTCGCGCTCGAAATTCTTTCTCCATAAGCGGTTGTTATATGTTGCTCCGAGAGATCGAGGTGTTCCGTTCCGTGATGTCCGCCGGCTCCGCGAGCAAGGCGGCCGCGCTCCTGGGCGTCACGCAGCCCGCCATCAGCCAGTCGTTGCGCAGGCTCGAGGAAGCGGCGGGATTCCCGCTGTTTCGCAGGCTGCGGGGCCGGCTGCAGCCCACGCCCGAAGCGCATGCCTTGCTGGTCGAGGTCGAGCGCGTCTTCGTGGGTCTCAGCAGCATCGAGCACCGCATGCGCAGCCTCAAGCGCTTTGGCGTCAACACGCTGCGCATGGCGGTCTATCCGGCCTTCGGCCTGACCTTCGTCCCGCGAGTCCTGTCGCGGCTGGTGGCCGAGCGCCGCGACAGCGACGCCCGGCCCCAGATCTCGCTGCAGGTGCTCAGCTCGCGGGAGGTGCACGAGGCCGTGCAGGGGCGGCAGGTCGACTTCGGGCTGATGGCCGACGAGATGCCGACGACAGGCCTGGAGCACTCCGAGTTCGCGCGCTTCCCGGGTGTAGTTGTGATGCATGCGAAGCACCGCCTGACCAAGGCCAGGGCCATCCAGCCGCATCAGCTCGCGGAAGAGCCATTCCTTGCACTCAACCCCGAGGACGCATCCCGGCGACGTCTGGAACGCGCCTTGGCGGAGTGCAACGTCGGGTTGAGCGTGCTGGTCGAGACCCCCTACGCGGCGAGCGTGTGCGAGATGGCCTTGAGCGGGATGGGCATCGGGTTCGTCAATCCGGTCACCGCAATGGAATACGCCCAACGCGGTCTGGCCATCCGTCCGCTGTCCCTGGAAGTCTCCTTCGCGGGGGTGTTGGTGCTTCCCCCTGGGCAGCCGCTGTCCGGCCTCGCCCTGCGAGTGCTTCAGCTCATGCGCATCCAGTTGGCCGAAGACCAGAAGGCCCTCGCGAATCTCCTCAAACCCCGCGCCGCATAGCGCCACTACAGCCGATTGAGGCCGATGTCCCGTGCGTTGCGGATCACTTCGGCGGGTAGCCGGCTTCCGTCAGGGCCGCGATCACAGATGCGCGGTCTTCGGCGCTGTCGACGCGCACCGTCTTGGTCGGCAGGTCGACTTCGATCTTCGCTGCGGCGTCCAGATTCTTGACGGCCTGGGCGATCCGGCTCGCGCAGCCACCGCAGGACATTGACTGGATGATGAACTCTTGCATGAGAGACTCCTTGATTGAAAGTGGTTCCAGTTTCAGGCTTGACATTGTGTGAAGGTCAAGCGACTGGCATCAAATCCTTCAACGGCGTGGTTTCTTGCATTCAGGCTTTTCAAGAGGCCGGGCGAAGCGAATCGCAGGAACAGTTGGTCAGCGTCCTCGTGACTTGTCTCTGCGAGGCAGACGCAAGGGGGGCTGAATGCATACAGACAAGGACGCCGCCGGGCCTCTAAGACTGGCCGGCGGCCGACGCGATGTCTGTCAGACGCTCGCTCCACCAGGACTTCCGGCGCTGCCACACGATGACGGCCACGAAGATGACAACTCCAACGAGCCAGGCGACGAACATCGTGCCGACAACATTGGTTGAAACCCATCGTCCCGTCACATACATGCCTACCTCCTGAGGCGACGGCAGCTCTGGACGCATGGCGTCATTCAATGAAGCCCCGCGATGTAATCGGACACAGCCTTGATCTCGCGATCGTTGAGCTTCGCTGCAACGCCGCTCATGGGCACGCTGTTGAGTCGCCCTCCATCGCGAAACGCGGTCAGCTGCGCGGCGATGTATTCGGCGTGTTGTCCGCCCAGTCGGGGGTACTGGATCGGGATGCCCGCCCCGTTGGGGCTGTGACAGCCCGCGCAGGCCGGCACACTGCGGTCCCCGACGCCGCCGCGATAGATCTTCTCGCCCAACGCCACCAGATCCTTGTCCTTCGCAAACCCCGGCTTGATGGGCTTGGAGCCCAGGAACCAGGCGACGTCGCGCATTTCCTGCTCGGAAAGCATCGCCGCCATGCCGCTCATGACTGCGCTTTTTCTCTTGCCGGATTTGAACTCCTGCAGTTGCTTGAGCAGGTACTCAGGATGCTGCTGGGCCAGCTTGGGATTGGCGGGGATAGCCGAGTTTCCATCCCCGCTGTGGCACGCGGCGCATGACTTGCCATTGAAGACGACTTCGCCGTTCGCAATGTCGGGTTTTGCCGATTTGGCGGGGACTCTGTCGATCGGCGCTGGCAGGGCAGGATCGGCCGCGAAAGAAAAGCCGGAGGACAATCCGCCCAGAGCGGCTAGCAAAAGAGGCGCGAACAATTTCATGGGGTGCTCAGGTTTGGGGGGAGGCTGGCTGCAAAGATGGCTGGAGATCGTGCGCAGGCCGAGTCAGCCGGGTGGCACTTGTGCATGCGACAACACGCGAATGGCTGTGCCGCACCTGTCGACGTTGGCCGAAACGATGTCGCCCAACTCGGCGGATGTCGCCGGATTCAGCATCACGACGTGCGCGTGGCGCTGCCCGTGGAGCGATCGACCAGGATCGCGAAGCGCTGTCCGGCAAGTTCGTCGGCGCCGGCCGTCTTCCTGCAATTCAATCTCTTCGATGAAGCTGCCACGGTTGTAGACGTGCATCGGTGAGAAGCAGCCGGCCCCAATATTCTGGGTCGTCACGTAGTCCTCACCATCGCAGAGGCGCGACTTGTTCAACAGGATATGCCGTGGCAGTCTTTCGCACCGGTGGAGCAGATCGTTCGGGCGTGCGTCCTCGAAACAGTGCAGGGAACCTGCGTCGAGCCAGATGTCATTCCTGCACAGCGCCTGGTGAAGATGCGCTCAGCGAGCTGATTCGATCTTCGTGACCATGATCTTTCCGTCGATCTTTTCCGCCTGGAAGCGGACCTTGACGCCGGTCTCGACCTTGTCGAGCATGGCGTCGTCCTTGACCCCGAACACCATCGTCATGCCAGGCATGTCCAGGTTCTTGAGCGGGCCGTGCTTGATCGTGAGCTTCTTGTTGTCCTTGTCCACCTTGCGGATCTCGCCTTCGGTGAGATCCGACGCCGCGGCAGCATCCGCTGCGCCGGCGGCCGGTGCCTTCTCGGACATGCCCGGCATGTCGGACTTGGAAGATTGCGCGCTGGCCGTGCCAGCGAACGAGAGTGCGGCAGCAAATGCCAAGAGTGCGATGCGAATGTTCGACATGAGAATCTCCTTGGATATGAATGAAATTGAAGCCCGCCGCGTCCCGATAGAGGCCCGCGGCGCGCGTTTGGCGCTTACTTCCCGGTCTTGGTCACGTTCACGGCGCCCTTCATGCCGGCGTCGTAGTGGCCCGGCTGCAGGCAAGCGAAGTCGACCTTTCCGGCCTGGGTGAACTGCCAGACAATCTCGCCGGTCTTGCCCGCGGCCAGCGTCACCATGTTCGGATCGGAGTGCTCCATCTCCGGGTTCTTCTTCATGACTTCGTAGTGCTCCTTGAGCTCCTTCTCGGTCCCGATCACGAGTTCGTGCTTGAGCTGGCCGGAGTTCTTGATGACAAAGCGCACGGTCTCGCCTTGTTTGACGCTGATGTTGGCCGGCGTGAAGCGCATGCTGTCGGTCATGTCGACGTTGATGGTGCGCGTCGCCTTGGTGGCCACGCCGGGCTTGCCGATCGCCTCGTCGGCATCGTGGCCGTGGCCACCGGCATGGGTGCCCGACGCCGAAGCGCCGGCGGCGGCCAGTGCGAGCAGTGCAGCGAGAGTGGTGTTGCGGAAGGTGTGTTTCATGGTTTTCCTTTGAGAGGTTGGAAGGTTTGAGGGGAGTGGAAAAAATGTCAGTGGCCGGAATGACCGCTGGCGGGCTTGCGGATCTGAACTTCGATGTTCTTGGCGGGCATGTTCCGAGCGGGCATCGCGGCTGCGCCGGCGCCGCGCTGGCGCGGGGTTTCCGGCGGCGGGCCGTCCAGTTCGTAGGCGACAGTGCCTTTGGGGTGCTTGAACCAGCCGGGATTGGAGTAGTCACCGGCCTTCTGGTTTTTGCGCACCTTGACCACACTGAACATGCCGCCCATCTCGACCGAGCCGAACGGGCCTTCGCCCGTCATCATTCGCGCGGTGTTGTCCGGGATCGGCATTTCCATCTCGGCCATGTCCGCCATGCCGCGCTCGCCCATGACCATGTAGTCCGGCACCAGGTTCGAGATCTGCTTGGCGACGTCCTTGTGGTCCAGGCCGATCATGGTCGGCACGTCGTGGCCCATGGCGTTCATCGTGTGATGGCTCTTGTGGCAATGGAAGGCCCAGTCGCCTTCTTCGTCGGCCAGGAAATCGATCTGGCGCATCTGGCCGACCGCCACGTCCGTGGTCACCTCGTACTGCCTGGAACTCTTGGGTGTCGGTCCCCCATCGGTGCCCGTGACCAGAAACTCGTGCCCATGCAGGTGGATCGGGTGGTTTGTCATCGTCAGGTTGCCGATGCGGATGCGCACCTTGTCGTTGAGCCTGACGTTGAGCGAGTCGATACCGGGAAAGATCCGGCTGTTCCAGGACCACAGGTTGAAGTCCAGCATCGTCATGATCTTGGGCGTGGCGCTGCCGGGCTCCACGTCGTAGGCGTTGAGCAGGAACACGAAGTCGCGGTCGACCTTCTCGATCAGCGGATGCTCGGCCTTCGGATGCGTCACCCAGAAACCCATCATTCCCATCGCCATCTGCGTCATCTCGTCCGCGTGCGGGTGGTACATGAAGGTGCCGGGACGGCGCGCCACGAATTCGTAGACGAAGGTCTTGCCCGGACGGATCGGCGGCTGGTTCAGGCCTGCGACCCCATCCATGCCGTTGGGCAGGCGCTGGCCGTGCCAGTGCATGCTGGTGTGCTCCGGCAGCTTGTTGGTCACGAAGATCCGCACCCGGTCGCCTTCCACCACTTCGATGGTGGGGCCGGGCGACTGGCCGTTGTAGCCCCACAGATTGGCCTTGAAGCCCGGCGCCATCTCGCGCACCACGGGCTCGGCCACCAGGTGGAACTCCTTCACGCCATTGTTCATGCGCCAGGGCAGGGTCCAGCCGTTGAGCGTGACCACGGGGTTGTAGGGGCGTCCGCTCGAGGGCATCAGCGGAGGCATGGTGTTGGGCGTCGTCTGGAGCACAGGCTCGGGCAAGGCGGCCATGGCCACCTTGCTCACGCTCGCGGTTGCAATGGCGCCCGTGATGGCACCGGCACCGCTCAGGAAATTGCGTCTGTTGGTCATGTCGTTCAAATCGTTGATGAGCCCCGGGGGCACTAGTGGGCGGCGCCAGTGGAGGCGCCTTCGCCACCCGAGCTGGCCGTCGCGGCGCCCATGGACGTGGGCTTGCCCATCACGGAAGCCGCGAGGGCGGCGTCGGCCAGCCAGAACTGCTGCTGGGCGTTGATGGCGTTGGTCACGCTGGAGATCTGGTCGCGCGCTTCGGCCAGCAGTTCGAAGACGCCGATCAGCATGCCGTTGTAGCGAAGCACGTTTTCGTCGGCCATGGCCTGGCGCAGCGGCACGATCTCGTCGCGGTAGTGCCGCGCGATGTCGTAGGCCGTGCGGTAGGCCGAGTAGCCTTCGCGCAACTGCGAAGAAGCGCCGCGCACGGTGGCGTCATATCGGTTGGCCGCGGCCAGGGACTGAGCGTTCAATGCATCGCGTTGCGCAGAACCCCAGTCGAACAGCGGCAACCGGATGTCGAGCTCGAAGCCACGCCGGGTGCTCTTGGTGCCCTCCGCGTTGTCGAACACTGTGTCGCGACGACCACCCACTTCGACGTCGATGAAGGTCGACAGCAGGTTGATGCCCTGCGACTTGCCTGCCACATCCAGCTGGGCGCGGGCGAGTTGGACATCGAGACGCTGCTCCGTCGCAGTGGCTGCGACTTCCTTCGCCTCGCGAGGTGCCTTCGGCAGGTCGGGCAAACGCTCGGGCAAGGTCAGCTTGGCGGCCTGGGCATCGTCCAGTCCCAGGACACGGATCAGTTCCTCGCGCGCGGCCGTCATGGCGTGCTGCGCGGAGGCGAGCTGAGTGGTTGCGTCTGCATGGAACACCTGCTGGCGCGCGCGCTGGAGCTTGCTGAAGTTGCCGATGAGCTGCATCCGGCGTGCGAGCTCGGCGCTGGCCTGGGCTGACTTGTTGACCTGCTCCGCGTACTGCAACGATTGCTGTGCGGCGACGGCACGGACCCAGGTCTGTCTGACCTGGGTGACCTGGTCGACCACGGCGCCTGTCAGCTGGACATTGGCCTGGTTGGCCTGGCTCTTCGAGATCGACAAGCGCTGCGGCAGCAAGATGAGGTCCACCAGCCCGAAGGACAACAGACGTCCGAGCTCGAGTTCGCTGTTCAGGCGCATGCGCTCGAACGTGAAGATCGGGTTGGGCAGCCGGCTGCTCTGGTTTGCGGCAGCAATGTCGCCCCAGCTCTGGGCAATCAGGGCCTGGACGGAGGGACTGTTGGCCAGGGCGAGTTGCACCGCATCGTTCTGCGACAGCGGCTTGGCCAGCAGTTCCTGCGTCAACGCAGAGCGGCGATCACGCTGCTCCTGGGTCCGGCTGAGTTCGAGCTTGCCGCCGGTGAACTGCTTGGCATTGGTGTTCGTGTCCTTCAGGGCGTCGTCGATATCGACCGAGGCGCACCCGGCCAGAAATGCGGCTGCGACGGCGATGGCCGTCAAACGCAAGGCGCGCTTCATGGCTTCTCCTTCTTCGCAGGCATAGGCATGGGATGGCCTGGCTGCGTGGCAGGTGCAGCGGCTGCGCCCTTGGGCGATTCGGCCTCAGCCGTGCCGGTGCCCGACGCCTCCTTGGCGTAGGCTTGCCAGCCACCGCGGCGGTAGACCGTCTCGTTGGCCTCCTTCCAGGGGATGGGCTTTTCTTCAGCAAAGGATTGATGGCCTTCGAGCGCGGATTTAAAGGTCAGGACTGGCGGCGGTGCCGCGGTCGCGGCTGAGCCAGCAGATGTAGGTGCGGGAGGTGGCGTGGGCGCAGGCTGGGCCACGGCGGCCAGTGCCACCATAGCGGGGAAAACAGCCAGCCAACGGGCTGACGATGAATGGAACATGGGGTCCTCGCAAGTTCATGAACGGATTGCGTCAGAGCTGCCCGAAAGGGCATGACGCAGGCGATGCATGAGCGTCCGCGGCGGCCCGTGACGCGAGTCACAGGCGCACGAACGCGTTAGGCGCGAGGAGGCTTGTCGAGTACGCGCGGCGCGAGCGTGACCATCGTGATGGCCGGCTCCACCAGATCGGCGTGCGGAAGATCGTGGAAGACGGCCAGGTCCAACGTGCTGGTCAGCGCCGTGGCATGGCACGCGCCGCACGTGCCGCACTTGTGCATCGTGTCAGGCTCCGCACTTGCGGTCTTGTCGGTGCCGTCTTTCGCCGGTGGCTTGGCGGCCTGTGCCGCCTCGTGGTGATGGTCGCTGCGCCCGTCGGCATGCGGAGACCGGGCATGGTCATGCCCCCCGGACAGCTCGACAGACATGTCGGCCGTCGCACCGGCATGTCCGGGTCCGCAAAAGACCATGGCTGCCGCCGCGTACCCCTGAAAGGGCACGGCGAACATCACGATCCAGAGAACGAACAGGCGAACCCGATACATGCGCAGCATTCTGGTTGGAGCGGTGTGTCAGGTGGCCCGTGCGTATATCCAGTTCTGCGCACAACCCTCAGGGTTGCGCCTGCGCACGAGCCTTGCTCGTGTCGGCCTTGGGCGCTGGCAGGGGCGCACCGAGCCTTGCCGCGGCGTCCCAGTTGGGCTGCTTCTGCGCGGCTTCCAGTTCGGCCGCCATCTGGGCATCGGTCTTGGCGGCGCCGGCCTCGGCCGGGTGGTAGACCACGCCGGCTTCGTTCGGCGCGAAGTGAGAGGAACCTTCCGCGTAGGCCGCGAGCGGTGCGACGAACGCGCCGCCCACGCCTGCGGCGAGTGCGAACGAAAGGATTTGACGGTTCTTCATGATGGTCTCCTTCAACGGTTGGCTCAATTTCGTGAGCTGCACTGAACTCGCCTGGATCGACAACCGAGCCGGCGGTGCCAGCCTGTCGACCGGCATGCAAGCACTCTAGGAAGCCAGTCCGCCAATCACCCATCACTTGGATTACAAAGAAGTAATCCACGCACGAGACCTCGCGCCGTACCATTTGGCGATGCGCATACTGGTCATCGAAGACGAACACAAGCTCGGCGATTACCTCGTGAAGGGACTCACCGAGAGCGGCTTCGTGGTTGACCTCGCGCGCACCGGTATCGAGGGACGCAGCCTTGCACTCGATGGGGACTACGACCTTTTGGTCCTCGACGTGATGCTTCCTGGCATCGACGGCTTTGCGGTGCTGGATGCAGTGCGCAAATCCAGGTCGATGCCGGTGCTGATGCTGACAGCGCGTGACGAAGTAACCGATCGGGTGCGCGGACTCCAAAGCGGTGCGGACGACTATCTTGCCAAGCCGTTCGCCTTCTCCGAATTGCTCGCCCGGATCCAGGCCCTCCTGCGTCGCGGCAAGTTGCACGAGGTGTCGAACTACGTGCTCAAGGACCTGCGCCTCGATGTGGTTGCGCGCAAGGCCTCGCGCAACGGACATCGGCTCGAGTTGACCGCCAAGGAGTTCGCGCTGTTGACCCTGCTCATGCGCCGCCAGGGCAACGTGCTGTCGCGCACGCAGTTGGCTGAGCAGGTGTGGGACATGAATTTCGACAGCGACACCAACTTGGTGGAAGTGGCCATCCGGCGGCTGCGCAGCAAGATCGACGATCCTTTCGAAGAGAAGTTGCTGCACACGGTGCGCGGCATGGGGTATGTGCTGGAGAGCCGGCAGGGCAGCGGATCGTGAACGCCATCGAAACCATCGGAGAGTCCAGCGCCGTAGCCGACCTCGTGGTTGTCAAGTCAGCAGCAACCGATGCGGCCTCCAACACCGAGAGCACAGGCTCCATCCAGGCCGCGCTGTCTCGCTGGTTTGCGGCGCAGGCCTTGATCGGCCTCAGCCTCGTCTGCGTGGCGATCTACGCCGTCACGGCGTGGAGCTTTCAAGTCAAGCAGGCCAGCGAGTTCGAGCGCCAGTCCGAACTGATCAGGCACCTGATCCAGGAGTCGCGGGGCGATACAGGGACGGACGGGTTGCGTCACAAGCTGGACGATTTCTTCCTCACGCATGCCGAGATCAGCCTGGTGCTTCGCCGCGGCGACGAGACCATCTACTCGACCACGCCCACCCGGGCATCCGCGCGCTGGCTGTGGAAGCCGACAGAAGAGCATCCGGCACAGCCGGGTGAGGCCACCATGCAACTGCAGCTCGGCATCGACATCCAGGAAGACTCCCGGCTCCTGAGTCGGCTTGCCTGGACGCTGGTCGGCGCGGTCGTGCTGGGGTCCGCAATGATCGCCCTGACCGGTGCGCTGCTGGTGCGCCGGGGCCTGAAACCCTTGAAGAAGCTGATTCGGCAGACCGCAGCCACGGGACCGGCACACCCCGGACGGCGTATCGATCCCTCCCCGTATGCCTCCGAAATCACCCCTTGGGTCGCGCAGTTCAACGCGGTGCTCGACCGGGCCGAGCAGGCCTATCAGCAACTGGAATCGTTCAACGCGGATGTCGCGCACGAACTGCGCACGCCGCTGGCCAACCTGATCGGGATGGTGGAAGTGGAACTGGCGCGGCCCAGATCGGTCGAGGAACTACGCGATGCCCTGCTGTCGGCACTCGAAGAAGCAAGGCGCGTCTCTGCGATCGTGATCGACATGCTCTTTTTGTCCCACGCGGACCGTGGGGCGGTTGCACGCCGCTCGGCCCCGGTCAGCCTGGCCGACCAGGTGCGCACGGTGCTGGACTTTCATGAGGCCACGCTGGAAGACGTCGGACTGAAGGTGCATGTCAGCGGCGATGCGACTATTGGCGTCGACGCCGCACTGGTGCGTCGGGCATTGTCGAACCTGCTGAGCAACGCTAGCCGGTATGCGACGCCCGGCTCCACGATCGCGGTTGCTATCGACATGCAACCCGATGGCGTCTGGATCAAGGTTGCCAACCGGGGCGAGCCGGTCTCCGCTGATGTGTTGCCTAATCTTTTCAAGCGCTTCTTTCGGGCGGAACGGTCTCGCACCGATTCGTCGGAGCACCACGGACTCGGCCTGGCAATAGTGGCCGCGATCGCGCGAATGCATGGAGGCCAGACCCGCGCCACATCCCGATCCGGCGTCACCGAGATCAGCTTTTCCATGACGCCGGAAGGCTGATACGCCTTGCTTACCGCGTCGTTCTCCTCCCTGACGACGCGCGAGCCATCTTTGGTAATAGTCCGCTCGAGGCCGTTGTTGACGGCCGGGTGGTTTAAGGCGTGATGTCGGTGACGTGTTGAAGCAGAGCGAACGCCACGCGCCATGCGCGACCGTCGCAGTGAACGGTGGCTGTGCGCTGGTTGATCCGAACGATTTCTCCG
>NZ_JBFTJJ010000029.1:0-78333 GCF_056395365.1 Variovorax sp. 10L421 | reverse complement strand
AACCAGCCCCTCATCGCAACCCGCAACTTTCATTGCAAACCACTGAAGCCGTTTCAGCGAAGCCTTCGATTATGCACCGGTTTTTTAAGACCAGTCAAACTTTTTGAAGACTTTCTTTGCCGACTCGCAAACAGAACTCCTGGGAGGACCGCCTACTCATAACACCCGAAGGCGTTGTCAGCGCAGCCTTCGATTATGCATCGTTTTTGCCCGCATCGTCAACCTTCGGGGATTTTTTCGCTCGGCCTTCAAAGAAGCCTTCCGAAAGTCATCGAGGGCTTCCTCCCCTTCAGGTGAACGAGTCCACCTCTCTCCATACAGACAAGAAAAAAGCCGCTCAAGAGCGGCTTTCGCATTCAGCAGGTTGCTGCTTAGTTAGTAATAGCGCGAGCTGTTCATGCGGCGCATCGCTTCATACAGCGTGGGCATGCGCACTTGCTGCGAGCGGGCGCTGGTGCGGGCCAGTGCGTCGATCTTGGCAGCTTCGGCGGCAGGCACTGTGCCTTCCGATTGCTGGCGCCACATCGCAGCCTGCAGCTCTTGCATGATGCGCGGGTCGTTCTGGGCAGTTTGCAGGAAGCGGGCGTCGGCACGGGCAGCGGCGCGGCGTTCGGCGGCAGCGCGCCAGGCACCAGCGATGCTGCTTTGGCGCACCGAGCCTGCGAACAGCGCGAACAAGGCAATGGCAGTGAGGCAGAACACGGTCCAGACAGCGAGCAGGCCGCCTTCGTTCCAATTGGAAACGAGGGAGTCGGTCACCACCAGCACCGCCGCCGCGATGGCGACGATCAGCAGCGCGACGAGCGGGCGGGCGCCGTTGACGCCGGCGCGGGCGGCCTGGATCTGGCCGAACATGACTTCGGCGCGACGCACGCCGGGGTGGACAGTAGGTTGGTCAACGTGAACGAAGCTGGTCATGATGCATCCCTCCTGGGACAGTGTGGTAATCAGTGGTGGCGAACAAGGCCGATGCAGTGATATTAGGGCTTACCCTAGTGCGCATCAACTTTATCTTTCTGATGTTTATCATTCACAGGATTGATGGACGTCAACTTTCGCACGCTCGACCTCAACCTGCTTCGCGTCTTCGACGAAGTGATGGCGGAGCGCAACCTCACGCGCGCCGCCCGCAACCTCTCGATCACGCAACCGGCGGTGAGCAACGCACTGAGGCGCCTGCGCGAAGTGCTGGGAGACGAGCTAGTGCGCCGCTCCGGCGCCGGCGTCGAACCCACGCCGCGCGCGCTGGCGCTGTGGCCGACAGTGCGCGACGCTCTGCGCCAGCTGCAGCACACGCTGGCTCCCGGCGAGTTCGATGCGGGGGTTGCCGACACCACCTTCCTATTAGCGATGGCCGATGCCACCGCGGCCGAACTGGTCCCCGGACTGGTACAGATCGCCGAAAAGGAGGCGCCTGCCATCTCGCTGCGCGTGCTCCCGCTGACCACGCGCGACCCCCGCCGCATGCTGGAACTGGAAGAGGTGGATGTGGCCGTCGGCTATTTCCCGGCAGTGATCGCGAGCCTCGCGGCGCGCGGGCAGTCCGGCGCGGGGGTCGCGTTTGAAACCCAGCGGCTCTACCTGGGCCAGTATGTATGCGTGATGCGGCGCGGGCACCCCCTGGCCAACGCGCCCCTTACGCTCGACGACTATTGCGCGGCGCGGCACCTGCTGGTGAGTTTTTCGGGGCGGCCATACGGCTTCATCGACCAGACGCTGGGCGCCCTGGGCCGTGAGCGGCGCATCGTGGTGACGGTGAACCAGTTCTTCACGGCGGGACGGGTGGTCGCCAACTCTGACCTGCTGACAGTGCTGCCGCGCCACTTCGTGACCGTGACCGGCATCGACGACCAGTTGGTGCTGCGCGACCTGCCCTTCGACCAGCCGCCGGTGCATGTGGATGCCATCTGGCACCGGCGCGCCCAGCACGGGCATGCGCACGAATGGCTGCGAACGGCGTTGTTGCGCTCGGCAGCCGCGGCTTTCGCCGGGTCGGTCCTTGGGCAGAAGGTGCCCGGCTGACCGGAGAGATCAGCGAACGACGCTGAGCCAGGCCGAGGCGGCGGCGCGCAGTTCCTGCGCGTCGTGGGCTCCACGGCCGGCGCGCATGTCGGCGCTTTCCATCAGCGCGGCGGCATGGCTGGCCGGGGCGTTGGCAGCGGTGGAACGGAAGAAACGGGCCACTTGGGCAATGAGGCTGAACATGACGGTGCGCGGCTCGTGGCGGCGCTGGAGTGGTTGATGGTTCAAGAATAAGGGTTATCCCTAGTAATTCAAGCCAAGCCTTATGCGCTTCATGCATGGGGCAATTCACCTAGACTGCCCCGACGATGAAGCTTCAACTGCTCTCCGACCTGCACCTGGAGTCCCATCCCCGCTTCCATGCCGAGCCCGTGCCGGGTGCCGACATGCTGATCCTTGCGGGCGACATCGGCTCCTACCAGCAGGGCTCCCGCCTGACCGATGCCGACTTCGGCCTGGGCCGATTTTCGCCCCGCAACGGCTGGCCGGTGCCGGTGGTCTATGTGCCAGGCAACCATGAATACGACAACCTCGATTTCGACGAGACCCACGGCCGCCTGCGCGCACTCTGCGAGGAGCTCGACATCCTCTGGCTGGAGCGCAAAACGCGGGTGATCGACGGCATCCGCTTTGTCGGCACGACGCTGTGGGCTGATTTCGACGCGCTGGCCGAACCCGCCGACAGCCTGGCCGAGGCGCTCAAGAAACGCGGCAAGGCGATGCGCGCGGCCGATTTCTACCTTGAAAAAGCGGCCACCATGCGTAACGGCGAACTCTTCCTCGCCCCCCAGCTGCGGGACCAGGCGCTGGCCTGCCAGGCCTGGCTCACCGAGGCGCTGGCCGAGCCTTTCGACGGCACCACGGTGGCCATCACCCACTTCGCACCCAGTCTCGAGAGCGGCGACCCGCGCTACGGCCTGACGCCCGGCACGGCCGGTTTCTGCAATGCGCTGGACGAACTGCTGCCCCACGCCAAGCTGTGGCTGCACGGTCATCTGCATTGCCCTTCCGACTATGTGAAGAATGGTTGCCGCGTGGTAGCCAATCCGCTGGGCTACGCGCGAAATGGCGAGCAGGAGGGCTTCAGGCCCCACCTGCTGATCGACGTGCGCTGAAAAGAACATCGGCACGCGCTGTAACACGGTAACGGCCGGCAACGTACGCGCCACTGCCGCTGTGTAGACTGATCCGAGCCCATCTCACCGATGGAGGAGAGCGCCATGACGCAACAGCAAGAACAACGACGCACTTTCCTGAAACAGACCGCGGGCGCCGCCGCTGCCACCGGCCTGCTGGGTGTCTGGCCCCGGGCTTTCGCCCAGGGTCCGGGCGAAGGCGCGGGCAAGGCCATGGGTCAGTTGTCGATGGTCGAGATGTCACGCCGCCTCGCCGCCGGCTCCCTCAGCAGCAGTCAACTGGTGGAGGAAGCGCTGGCCGCCATCCAGAACCCGGCCGGCGAAGGCGCTCGAACCTTCATACGCGTGCACGCCGACTCGGCCCGCGCCGCTGCGGCGCAGCTCGACACCGAACGCAAGAGCGGCCGCGCGGCCGCTTCGCCGATCGCCGGCATCCCGATCTCGCTCAAGGACCTGTTCGACGAAGCCGGCATCACCACGCTCGGCGGCTCGACAGTGCTGGCCGGCCAGCCGCCGGCGGCGCGCGATGCCCTCGTGGTCGAGCGGCTGCGGCGCGCCGGCGCGATCATCATCGGGCGCACCAATACAGTCGAGTTCGCCTACACCGGCCTCGGCATCAACCCGAACTACGGCACGCCGAAGAACGTCTACGACCGCGCGACCGGCCGCATCCCGGGCGGCTCGACTTCGGGCGGCGCGATCTCGGTGGCCGACGGCATGGCAGCCGGCGCCATCGGCACCGACACGGGCGGCTCGCTGCGCATTCCGGCCGCCCTCAACGGGCTGGTGGGCTTCAAGCCGACACAGCGGCGCATTCCGCTGGACGGCGTGATGCCGTTGTCGACCTCCTTCGACTCGGCCGGACCGATGGCCTGGACGGTGGAGGACTGCGCCCTGCTCGACTCCGTGCTGGCCGCCGAACTGCCGCGCCCACTGCGCGTGCTGCCGCTGCGCGGCCTGCGTTTCGCGGTGCCCAAGACCTTTTTCCAGGACGACCTGTCGCCGCCCGTGGCCGCGGCCTTCGCGTCGGCGCTGGCCAAGCTCTCGGCCGCCGGCGCCACGGTCACCGAACTGCCCATGGCCGAGTTCGCGAAGGCGCCGACCATCAACCCGCGCGGCATGATCACCGCCGCCGAGGCCTTCGCCTGGCACCGCGATTTCATCAAGAGCGCCGCCGCCAAGTACGACCCGCGCGTGCTCGCCCGCATCAAGACAGGCGAAACCATCACCGCGCCCGACTACCTGCAGCTGCAGGCGCTGCGCCGCCAGTTCATCCGCTCGATCAACACGGCGGCCGCCGGCTACGACGCCATGCTGATGCCCACCACGCCCGACATCGCACCACCGATCGCCGAGGTGCTGAAGGACGACGACACCTACTACCGCATCAATGCCCGCATGCTGCGCAACCCCTCCGTGGTGAATCTGTTCGACGGCTGCGCGCTCTCGGTGCCTTGCCACGACGTCGGCACGGCGCCGGTCGGGCTGATGGTGGCCGGCATCGGCAACACCGACCACCGGCTGCTCGCGGTCGGCGCGGCGGTGGAAGCCGTGGTGACGCCGCGGCGCGCGCTCAGCAGCTGATACGGCACCCGCCTGCGCGGCGGCCTCTTCGCGAGTCCTGGCAGGCGCAGCGGATGCCGACGGATCGGCGAAACAGCCCTTGCCCGCTCAGGCGCTGCGGCCCTTGGACACCAGGCGAATGCCGGGCATCAGCTCGGCCGCCAGCTCCGGCCGCTCCAGCGCGTAGTCGAGGTTCATGCGCGCGATCTCGACGTGCTCTTCGCCCAGCGCCTGCGCCCGCGAGCCCTGGCCGCGCTCGATGGCCTGCACCATCGCGTGGTGCGTGCGGTGCGCCTGACGCATCCACTGCTGGCCCTCTTCCATGGACGACTGCATTGGCAGCATGGCGCTCGGCGCGGCGAAAGGCTGGCCGCCCAGCATGTCCATCACGCGCTTGAGCGCGAGGTTGCCGCATCCGTCGACGATCAGCTTGTGGAAGCGGTCGTTCATCTCGACGTAGGCCGCGTAGTCGTCGATCTCCATGCTGGGCTTGTTCACCGCGCGGTCGCCGGCTTCCAGGCAATCCTTCAGGTCGCGCAGCAGCTGGCGCGGCGCACCGTCCTCGGCCAGCAGGCGTGCCGCGAAGCCTTCGATCACGCCGCGCACGCGAATGGCGTCGGCCACTTCCTGCGAGGTGAAGCGCCGCATCTGGTAGCCGCCCGAGGGCGACTGCTCGATCAGCCCTTCGTGCTCCAGGCTGGCCAGCGCCAGCCGCACCGGCGTGCGCGAGGCCCCGAGCTTCTCGGCCAGCGGGATCTCGGCCAGCCGCTCTCCGGGCACGAATTCGCCCTTGAGGATCATGTCGCGCAGTTGCACGAGCACGCGGGATTGTTGGGAGTCCATCGCCGAATTCTAGGAGACACACCCGCCATTGCACGCAGCATATTTAGCCTGGCTCGGATGTTGCATGCACAACTAAGAGACAAGTGTCAAAAACCGACGATACGCTCAGCATTTACCCTGATTTTTGCCTTCCCAAGCCCCAGATTGGGGCTGAATCGCAGATGAAAGTTTGACCTGGATCGAGGATCACCAAGAGAATGCATACAGTTGCATGCAGTGAATGCAAGCCTCTTTCCACAGTCCCCACGATGGAGCCCGCACGATGATCAGCGCAGAGCAGAACGTTTTTCTCACCCGCGTCGGACCCGGCGCGCCCGCCGGCAAGCTGCTGCGCCGCTACTGGCAGCCGGTGGCCCTGGTCGACGAACTGGCGGGCCCGCGCCCGGTCAAGCCGGTGAAGCTCATGGGGCAGGACTTCGTCCTGTTCCGTGACGAGAGCGGCCAGCTCGGCATGCTCGACCGCGACTGCCCGCACCGCGGCGCCGACCTCGCCTTCGGCCGGCTCGAAAACGGCGGCATCCGCTGCGCCTTCCACGGCTGGCTGTTCGACGCGAAGGGCAACTGCCTCGAAACCCCCGCCGAACCCGCCACCAGCAAGCTGTGCAGCCGCATCAAGCAATCGGCCTACCCGGTGGTCGAGAAGGCCGGCGTGATCTTCGCCTACATCGGCGAGGGCGAGCCCCCCGCCTTTCCCGAGTTCGACTGCTTCGTCGCGCCAGACAGCCACACCTTCGCCTTCAAGGGCCTGTTCGAGTGCAACTGGCTGCAGGCGCTCGAAGTGGGCATCGACCCGGCACACGCCTCGTACCTGCACCGCTTCTTCGAGGACGAGGACACCTCCGGGAGCTACGGCAAGCAGTTCCGCGGCGCCTCGGCCGACTCCGACATGCCCATCACCAAGGTGCTGCGCGAGTACGACCGGCCCGACATCAGCGTCGAGCCCACCGACTACGGCTTTCGCCTGAAGGCGCTGCGCAAGCTCTCCGAAGACACCACCCACGTGCGCGTGACCAACGTGGTGTTCCCGCAGGCCTTCGTGATCCCGATGAGCGCCGAGATGACCATCTCGCAATGGCACGTGCCCGTGGACGACACGCACTGCTACTGGTACGCCATCTTCACCAGCTTCACCGGCCCGGTCGACAAGCAGCAGATGCGCGACCAGCGCCTGAAGCTCTACGAGCTGCCCGACTACACCTCGCGCAAGAACAAGCGCAACAACTACGGCTACAGCATCGACGAGCAGCTCACCGAGACCTACACCGGCATGGGCGACGACATCAACGTGCACGACCAATGGGCGGTGGAGTCGCAGGGCCCGATCCAGGACCGCACGCGCGAGCACCTGGGCAGCACCGACAAGGGCATCATTGCCTACCGTCGCGTGCTGGTGAAGGCTATCGAGGCCACGCTGGCCGGCGAGAGCGCACCGATGCTCATCGACGCCGCACAGGCCAGCGCGATGACCGGGCCGCCCTCCATCGACGGCATCGGCCGCAACATCAGCGACGAAGCCGCCACCGAGGCCTACTGGCAGGACGCCGACCGCGCGCGCCGCCTGAAGTCCGACTGGGCCTCTGCACGGCTCGCTGCCTGAACACGCGCCATGACCAGCCACACATTCGTCGACCGCTTCGGTCTCTGGTCCGACGACCAGCACGCGCAAGCCAGGGAACTGGTGCGCCGCATCGACAGCGGCGAGGTCGACCTCGTCCGCTTCGCCTGGCCCGACCAGCACGGCATCCTCCGCGGCAAGACGCTGGTCGCCGCCGAGGCGCGCTCGGCCCTCTGGGAAGGCGTGAACCTCACCTCCACCCTGCTGGCCAAGGACACATCCCACAAGACCGTGTTCCCGGTGTTCACGCAAGGCGGCGGCTTCGCCATCGAAGGCCTGCAGGGCGGCGCGGACTTCACCATCGTGGCGGACCCCGCCACGTTCAAGGTGCTGCCATGGTCGTCGCGCACCGGCTGGGTGATGTGCGACGCCTACATGGCCGACGGCACGCCCTGCCCCTTCGCGACGCGGCAGATCCTGCAGCGCGCGGTGCGCCAGCTCGACGAGCTGGGTCTGGACTTCATCGCCGGCCTCGAAGTGGAGTTCCACGTCTTCAAGCTCGACGACGCGCGCATGGGCCTGTCCGATTCGGGCCAGCCGGGCGAGCCGCCGCGCGTGTCGCTGCTGTCGCACGGGCACCAGTACCTCACCGAGCTGCGCTACGACCGCGTCGACACGCTGATGGAGCTGCTGCGCTCGAACCTCATCGCGCTCGGCCTGCCGCTGCGTTCGCTCGAGATCGAGTTCGGCCCGAGCCAGTTCGAGTTGACCTTCGGCCCCACCGCCGGCGTGATGCCCGCCGACACCATGGTGCTGCTGCGCAGCGCCATCAAGCAGATCTGCCAGCGCGCCGGCCTGCATGCCACCTTCATGTGCCGCCCGAAGATCCCGAACGTGATGTCCAGCGGCTGGCACCTGCACCAGTCGCTGCGCCGCAAGAGCGACGGTGTGAACGCGTTCATGCCGCAGGCCGAGGGCCAGACCCTGAGCGAAATCGGCATGCACTACCTCGGGGGCCTGAAGGCGCACGCCTGCGGCGCGGCGGCGCTGGCGAGCCCCACCATCAACGGCTACCGGCGCTACCGCCCCTTCTCGCTCGCGCCCGACCGTGCGATCTGGGCACGCGACAACCGCGGCGCGATGCTTCGCGTACTCGGCGGCGTGGGGCAGAACGCCTCGCGCATCGAGAACCGCGTGGGCGAGCCGACGGCCAATCCGTACCTGTACCTCGCGTCGCAGCTGTTCTCGGGCCTGGACGGCATCCACCACAAGACCGACCCCGGTCCTTCGGCCGACGCGCCTTACGAAACGCCGGCCGAACAACTGCCGCGCTCGTTGGGCGAGGCGCTGGCCTGCCTGCGCCGCGACGAAATGCTCAACGCGCAGATGGGCAAGACCTTCGTCGACTACCTCTGCCACATCAAGGAAGCGGAGATCGCCCGCTTCAACCTCGAGGTCTCGGAATGGGAGCACCGAGAGTATTTCGACATGTTCTAGCCCCGAGACCCATGCCCACGATCCACTACATCCTCAAGGACGGCGCCACGCGCGCGGTCGACGCCAACGTCGGCGCCAGCGTGATGGAGACCGCCATTCGCGGCAACGTGCGCGGCATCGACGCCGAGTGCGGCGGCTGCTGCTCCTGCGCCACCTGCCACGTCTACGTGGACGACGCCTTCATCGACCTGCTGCCGCCGCCCGACGACATGGAGAGCGCGCTGCTCGACGCCGTCGCCTCGGAGCGCAAGCCTGGCTCGCGCCTGAGCTGCCAGCTCAACATCACCACGGCCTTCGATGGCCTCACGGTGCGCGTGCCCGATACCCAGATCTGAAGCGCGGCTCGGGCATCATCGCCCGCTTTGCACATCCGGTTACACGACAGCGGCGCCCGAGCGGCCGCATCCATTCCACCTGAAAGGCGTTTTCCAATGACGATGACCAAGAGAACCATCCTCTCGACCCTGCTGCTGGCCGGCCTCGGCCTGCTGGGTGCCGCGGCGCAGGCCGCCGACGAGCCGCTGCGCATCGGCCTCATTGCCACCTACTCCGGCCCCTACGCCGACTACGGCCGCCAGTTCGACGCCGGCATCGCGCTCTACCTGAAGGAGCATGGCGGCAAGGTCGGTGGCCGCACGGTCGAGATCATCAAGAAAGACACCGCCGGCCCCGCGCCCGACGCCGCCAAGCGCATCGCGCAGGAGCTGATCGTGCGCGACAAGGCGAGCATCCTTACCGGCCTGGACTTCAGCCCCAACGCATACGCCGTGGGCGCCATCGCCACGCAGGCGAAGATCCCGACCATCGTGATGAACGCCGCCTCCTCGGCCATCACCACCAGTTCGCCCTACGTGGCGCGCCTGTCGTTCACCGTGCAGCAGGTCACCGACCCGATGGCGCGCTACATGCTCAAGGAAGGCATCAAGGACGCGTACACGGTCGTGGCCGACTACGCCTCGGGCGTCGATGCGGAAACCGCCTTCAAGAAGACCTTCACCGCCGGCGGCGGCAAGGTCTCGGGCGAAGTGCGCACGCCGATGAACAACCCCGACTTCTCGGCCTACGTGCAGCGCATCAAGGATGCCAAGCCCCAGGCCGTGTTCTTCTTCTTCCCCTCGGGCGTGATGCCGCCGGCCTTCCTGAAGGTGTGGAAGGAGCGCGGCATGGAACAGGCCGGCATCAAGCTCTACGCCACCGGCGAGGCCACCGACGACAGCTACCTCGACGCCACCGGCGACGTGGCGCTGGGCCTGGTCACCAGCCACCACTACTCCTTCGCGCACCCCTCGGCCAAGAACCAGAAGTTCGTGAAGGACTTCGCCGCCGACAACGGCACCAAGCTGCGCCCGAGCTACTTTGCCGTGACCGCCTACGACGCCATGGCCGCCATCGACCTCGCGCTGGCCAAGACCAAGGGCGACACCGGCGGCGACAAGTTCATGGACGCGCTCAAGGGCCTGAGCTTCGAGAGCCCGCGCGGCCCGATCGAGATCGATGCGGCCACGCGCGACATCGTGCAGACCGTCTACATCCGCAAGACGGAGCGCGTGAACGGCCAGCTGGTGAACGTCGAGTTCGACAAGTTCGACCGCGTGAAAGACCCGGCCAAGGAAGCCGCCGCCGCCAAGTAAGCAAGCAAGCCAGCAGGAAATTCATGGGCATCGTGATCTTCGATGGAGTGGCCTACGGCATGCTCCTGTTCCTCATCGGCGTGGGCCTGTCCATCACGATGGGGCTCATGAATTTCGTCAACCTCGCGCACGGCAGTTTCGCGATGGTGGGCGGCTACGTGGCCAGCGTGCTGATGAACCACTTTGGCCTGGGCTTCGGCCTCTCGCTGGCAGCGGCCTTCGTGTCGGCGGCGGTGGTGGGCGCGGTGCTGGAGTTCGTGTTTTACCGACGGCTGTACCGCGCGCACCCGCTCGACCAGGTGCTGTTGTCGATCGGCGTGGTGTTCGTGTCGATCGCCGCGTTCACGTACTTCTTCGGCCCGACGATGCAGCCCTTCACGCTGCCGCCGGCACTCGACGGCCAGGTGTCGCTGCTGGGCCTGGAGGTGGGCCGCTACCGTCTGTTCCTGATCGTCTGCGGCGTGGCCGTGCTGCTTGCGTTGCTGCTGGGCCTGGGCAAGACGCGCTATGGCGCGATGGTGCGTGCAGCGGTGGACAACCAGCGCGTGGCGGGCGGCACCGGCATTCACGTGCAGCGCCTGTTCTTCCTGACCTTCTCCCTGGGTTGCGGCCTCGCCGGTCTTGGCGGTGCGTTGAGCCTCGGCATGCTGGGGCTGGAGCCGTCGTTCCCGCTCAAGTACCTCGTCTACTTTCTGATGGTGGTGTGCGTGGGCGGCGCGGGCACCGTCACCGGGCCGTTCATCGCGGCGCTGCTGGTCGGCATCGTCGACGTGGCGGGCAAGTACTACCTGCCTGAAGCTGGCGCCTTTCTGATCTACGTCTTCATGATCGTCATGCTGCTGGTGCGGCCCAACGGCATCGTCGTGAAGAAGGGGCTCGCATGATGTGCGCGTTTCCTTCGGGGTGCACTCACGCCGACACGGTGGACATTCGCGGAGGGGGAGTACCCGACGCCCTGTGCACGCACCCCGAACAGCAGCGCTCAAGACAAGCACAAGCGATAGAACGCGCATGAAGCCAGTCACCCTCTCCCCCACTCAACTGCGCGCTGCCGAAATCGCCTTCTGGCTGGCTTTGGCGTCGAGCTTCTTCCTGCTGCCCGACAAGCTCACGCTGATGAGCCAGGTGATGATCTTCGGCCTCTTCGCGGTGTCGCTCGACATGGCGCTGGGCTATGCGGGCATCCTCACCGTGGGCCATGCGGCCTTCTTCGGTGCTGGTGCGTACGCGGCCGGCCTGCTCGCCAAGTACGGCTGGAGCGAGCCCTTCACCGGCCTGCTGTTCGCACTCGCGGTGTGCGGCGTACTGGGCTATGTGCTGAGCTACCTCGTCGTGCGCGGCGCCGACCTCACACGGCTCATGATCACCATCGGCGTGTGCGTGCTGCTGTTCGAAGTGGCCAACCGCCTCTCGGGCATTACCGGTGGCACCGACGGCTTGCAAGGCGTGGCGATTGCACCCGTGCTCGGCCTCTTCGACTTCGACCTCTACGGCAAGACCGCCTTCGGCTATGCCTTCGGCGTGGTGCTCGCGATGTTCCTGCTCGTGCGGCGGGTGCTGCGCTCACCCTTCGGCCTGGCTCTTCGCGGCATCCACGACAGCCGCAAGCGCATGCTCGCCATCGGCTCGCCGGTGGAGGCGCGGCTGCGCATGGCCTATGCCTTCTCGGCCGCGGTGGCCGGCGTGGCGGGGGCGCTGCTGGCGCAGACCACGCAGTTCGTCGGCATCGAGTCGATCGGCTTCAATCGCTCGGCCGAAGTGCTCATCATCCTCGTGCTGGGCGGCACCGGCCGTCTGTACGGCGGACTGATCGGCGCCATCGTCTACATGCTCGTGCACGACTGGTTCGCCGACATGACCCCCCAGTACTGGATGTTCTGGCTCGGCATCTTCCTGATCGCGGCGGTCATGCTGGGCCGCGGCGGCATCATGGGCGCGCTGTCGCGCTTCGTTCGCACGGGGAAGGCGCGATGAGCTCGAGCACCACGCACACCTTGCGCACCCAGGGCCTGGGCATCCGCTTCGGCGCGTTCCAGGCCGTGAGCGACGTGAGCCTGTCGCTCGAACCCGGCGCGCGGCAAGCGCTGATCGGCCCCAACGGCGCCGGCAAGACCACGCTCATCAACCTGCTCACCGGCGTGTTCAAGCCCACCAGCGGCTCGATCCACATGGGCGAACGCGACATCACGCGCCTGTCGTGCGACAAGCGCGCACGCATGGGCCTGGCGCGCACGTTCCAGATCAACACGCTGTTCCCCAGCCTCACGCCGCTGCTGTCGGTGGTGCTGGCGATCAGCGAGCGCGAAGGGCTGGGCGCCACCTGGTGGCGGCCGCTCAAGGGCTGCAGCGCGGTGTTCGACGAAGCGCATGCGCTGCTCGGCACGCTCAGGCTCGACAGCCTGGCCGACGTGCCCGTGGCCGAGCTGGCCTACGGCAAGCAGCGCCTGCTCGAGATCGCGCTGGCGCTCGCGGCCAAGCCCCGCATCCTGCTGCTCGACGAGCCCGCCGCCGGCGTGCCGCAGGACGAGAGCGGCGAGCTGTTCGAGGCCATCGCGGCGCTGCCGCAGGACATCAGCGTGCTGTTCATCGAGCACGACATGAAGCTCGTCTTCCGCTTCTCGCGCCGCATCTCGGTGCTGGTCGGCGGACGCATCCTCACCGAGGGCACGCCTTCGGACATCGGCGCCGACCCGCGCGTGCGCGAGGTCTACCTGGGAAGCTCGCATCACCATGCCTGAAGCACTCGCCTTCGACCGCATCACCGCCGGCTACGGCAACGCCGTCGTGCTCGACCGGCTCGACTTTTCGCTGCAGCAAGGCGAGAGCCTCGCCATCCTCGGGCGCAACGGCGTGGGCAAGACCACGCTGCTGGAAACGCTGATGGGCAACACCCGCGTGATGCAGGGCGCGATCCGTTGGCAGGGCGCCGACATCTCGCGCTGGCCGTCGCACCAGCGCGTGCGTGCGGGGCTGGGCTGGGTGCCGCAGGAGCGCGAGGTGTTCCCGTCGCTCACGGTGGAAGAAAACCTCACCGTGATCTCGCGGCTCGGCGGCTGGAACCTCCAGCGCGTCTACGACTTCTTCCCGCGCCTGCGCGAGCGGCGCGGCAACTACGGCAACCAGCTCTCGGGCGGAGAACAGCAGATGCTGGCCATCGGCCGCGCGCTGATGACCAACCCCAAGCTGCTGCTGCTCGACGAGCCGATGGAGGGCCTCGCGCCGATCATCGTGGAAGAGCTGGCTGCTGCTATTCGCCGTTTGTGCGAGTCGGAAGGACTGGCGTCGATCGTGGTGGAGCAGCACCCTGTGCTGGCGCTGGAGATGACCCACAAGGCCATCGTGCTGGAGCGCGGGACCGTCGTGCACGCGGGGCCCAGCAGCGAACTGGCTTCGAACCAGGAACTGCTGGAAGGCTTGCTGGGCGTCGGGGTTTGATTGCCAGAACACCGCGGAACCGGCTTTGCCGGGCCGCAGGTGTTGCCCCCGGCGAGGGGGTTGGCGAAGCGACACGAAGTGCGCGAAGCCCGGGGGAGGACCAGGCCTAGCTCAGCATCTGCCCACGGCTGCCGATCACGGCCACGTCCACGAACTGGCCGCCTTCACGGTTCGTGCGGCCGTAGTTGATCTTCACCCCACCCAGGTCGAAGTTCTCGATGCTCGCCAGTCCCGACATCACCGAGGCACGCGTCAGCGAGCCGCCGGCGCGGCGCATGCCTTCCGCCAGCACGGCCGCGTTCATGTAGCCCTCGAGGCTCGTGAGCGAGAACTCCTTGACGCCGCTGGCCACCATGTCGGCCTGGTAGCGGCGCACGATCTCGTACTTGGTCGAATACGGCGACGGCACCACGATCACGAAGCCCAGGCCGCGCGCCAGGTCGCCCATGGCCGCGAGCGCGCTGGCCGTGATCGACAGGCCGTAGGCCGAGCTGCTGTTGCCCGCTTCGCGCAATGCCTTCAGGAACACCGGTGCCGTGCCGGCCAGGCCGACCACGATGACCTGCGGCTTGGCCTTGGCGATGGCGTCGGCGGCGGGGCCGACTTCCATGCTGGTGGTGTTGGGCGTGGTCGCGATCACCGCCGGCTCCAGCTTGGCCTTGACCAGCGCATTCTTGAAGGCCCCCAGCACCGACTGGCCGAGCGGATCATCCGAATGCACGAGGCCGATACGGCTCTGGCCCAGCACGATGGCCGTGCTCACGAGCTTGTCGACTTCCTGGTCGTAGTTGGCGCGCACCCAGAAGGTGTTCGGCGAAACCTTCTTGCGCAGCGAGATGGTGCCGGTGATCGGGCCGACCACGGCGATGCCGGGGACCGCATCCATCACCGCGGCCGTCTGGCGCGTGCCCAGCGGATGCACCAGCGCGAGCACCGAGCTGTCCTTCTCGAAGGCCAGCGCGTTGGCCTTGGCCACCTCGGGCTTGAACGTGTCGTCTGCAATCACGAGCTCGACCTTGGTACCGTTGATGCCGCCCGCCTTGTTCAGCGCGTTGAAGAACGCGCTCGACCCCTGGTAGAGACCCTGCCCGTTGGCCTTCTCGACACTGCTGTTGTCGAAGGTAGCGCCGACGCGCACCGCCCGCGTCTGCGCAAGCGCCGGAAATCCCAAGCCCGCTGCAGCGGTTGCGGCCAGCCCGGTCAGCGCACGGCGACGGCTGGTGGAAAGCGGCGCAATCGATTCGCGCGGCACAGGAACGGTCATGGGGGAAATCTCCAGGAGCCCTCCAAAGGGCAGTGACAAAACTTCACATTTCTACTAGAAATGTAACGCACTCCCTCCTCCTGGAAAGGACGTTCGGACTCAGCCAGTCAGCTGTCTACAACAGTTCCTCGCCCACGATGGGCAGCAGCAGCCAGTTCTTGAAGCGCAGCCAGAGGAATTCGCCGGGTTCGTCCTCGTGGACGATGTCGCCGCCGGCATCGTCGTACTCGAGCCACTGCACGCGCCGGCCGTCGGGCCCGAGCCGCAGCCTGTAGCCCAGGTTGAGGCGCTCGCCGCCGAGCAGCTTGTCGTAGTCCTTCACCAGTTCCGGGCTGTCGATCACGAGGCCCATTTCGGTATTGACGGCGGCCGAGCGGTGGTCGAGGTTCATCGAGCCGACGAAAAACCGGTCGTCGTCGACCACTGCGAGCTTGGCGTGCAGCCGGCTGATCGACTTGCCGAAATCCCCGAACCGGCCCGAGCGCCCCGTGAGCGTGGGCGCGATCTCGTAGATGGTGACGCCGATCTTCAGCATGTCGGCGCGGTAACGCTCGTAGCCTGCGTAGGCGAGCGGCTCGTCGGTCGCACCGAGCGAGTTGGTGACCACCGTGATGCGTCCGCCCTGCTCGATGGCCTTCTTCATCATCGCCATGCCGCGCGCGCCGGGAATGAAGTACGGCGAGCCGATCTTGACCTCGCGCTTCGCCGAATTGATGACGCCGAGCGCGCCCTCGGTCACGCTGCCCCCGAAGGCCGCCTCGGGCTTGCGCGTGATCTTCTCGGGGTCGTCCACGAACAGCTTGAACGGCGCCCAGTGGCGATCGACATCGCCGGTGATCAGCTCCTGGCCCACCGGCGGCTTGTCGAGGACGTCGCGCGGGCGCATCGGCACGTCGGGCACCGCGGTGCGAGCGATGGCGTCGAAGCGCTTCTGCGCCTCTTCCACCGGCATGCGCAGCGGCGCGATCTGCTCGATGGGACGCACGTGTTCGCTGTTCCAGTAGCGGTCGAAGCCCTCGGACATCTGGCGCACCACGGGGCCGCTGGACAGCACGTCCATGTCGATGAAGTTCGCCGCCGTGCTGCGCATGAAGTATTCGTTGGCGATATTTCTGCCGCCCGACACCGCGAAGCTGTTGTCGGCCACCAGCAGCTTGTTGTGCATGCGATGGTTGATGCGGCCGAAGTCGGTCAATGAAGACAGCAGCCGCGCCGACAGCGAATTGGCGCGCGAGGGCAGCGGGTTGAACAGCCGCACCTCGATGTTCGGGAAGGCCGACAGCGTGCTGAAGACCTCGTCCTCGCCGGCCGTGTAGAGATCATCCACCAGCAGGCGCACGCGCACGCCGCGCGCGGCGGCTTCGCGCAGCTCCTTGAGCAGCAGCAGGCCGACGTCGTCCTTCTGGATCAGGTAGTACTGCACGTCGAGCGATTTCTCGGCATGCCGCGCGAGCGAGATGCGGGCGTCGAAGGCAAACGCCGCCTCTGGCAGCAGGCGGAAGCCCGAGAGCGCGGCGGACCCGCCCGGCATTCCCTTGGCCGCCAGCTGCCCGAGCTCGGTCTGCGCCACGTCGGTGATCGCCGCGACGTTCGCGCGCGGCACGGGCGGCGGCAGGCTGACGCAGCCGGCCAGCCATGCGGCCGCAACAAAGCCCAGGAAGGCGGCGAAACGACGAACGATGAAAGCGCGCATGGCCCGAACTGTAGCTCGCGGCGGGCCGCAGCGGCGACCTATGATCGACCCGCAAAAAAGGAAAGAGAAGCGTGCTCAACGGCTTGTGGCTGGGTTTCTTCGGGATGGCGGCGCTGGCGGCGCTGGGGCGGTGGCTCGTGGGGGGCGACCCGACCGTGTTCGCGGCCCTGGTCGAAAGCCTGTTCGCGATGGCGCGGCTGGCAGTCGAGGTGATGGTGCTGCTGTTCGGCACGCTCACGCTGTGGCTGGGCTTCCTGCGCATCGCCGAGGCGGCGGGGCTGGTCGGCTGGCTGGCGCGGCTGCTGGGGCCGCTGTTCCGGCGCCTCATGCCGGGCGTGCCGGCGGGGCATCCGGCGCTCGGGCTCATCACGATGAACTTCGCGGCCAATGCGCTGGGGCTGGACAACGCCGCCACGCCCATCGGCCTGAAGGCGATGCGCGAGCTGCAGCGGCTGAACCCCGACCCGGTGACGGCCACCAACGCGCAGATTCTCTTTCTGGTGCTCAACGCTTCGTCGCTGACCCTGCTGCCGGTCACCATCTTCATGTACCGCGCGCAACAGGGCGCGGGCGACCCGACGCTGGTGTTCCTGCCGATCCTGCTGGCCACCAGCGCCTCGACGCTGGTCGGGCTGCTGTCGGTGGCGGTGGCGCAACGCCTGCGGCTGTGGGACCCGGTGGTGCTGGCCTACCTCGTGCCCGGCGCGCTGCTGCTGGGCGGCTTCATGGCGCTGCTGGGCACGCTGTCGGCGGCGGCCATCGCGTCGCTGTCGTCGCTGCTGGGCAACCTCACGCTGTTCGGCGTGGTCATGGTGTTCCTGCTGGCCGGGGCGATCCGCCGCGTGAAGGTGTACGAGTGCTTCATCGAAGGCGCGAAGGAAGGCTTCGACATCGCGAAGAACCTGCTGCCGTACCTCGTCGCGATGCTGTGCGCGGTCGGCGTGCTGCGGGCCTCGGGCGCGCTCGACGTCGTGCTCGGCGGCCTGCGCTGGCTGGTACACGCAGGCGGCTTCGACGCGCGCTTCGTCGACGCCATGCCCACCGCACTGGTCAAGCCCTTCTCGGGCAGCGCGGCGCGCGCGATGCTGATCGAGACCATGAAGAGCCAGGGCGTCGACAGCTTCCCCGCGCTGGTGGCCGCCACCATCCAGGGCAGCACCGAGACCACCTTCTACGTGCTGGCCGTGTACTTCGGCGCGGTGGGCATCCAGCGCGCGCGGCATGCGGTGGCGTGTGCGTTGCTGGCCGAGCTGGCGGGCGTGGTGGCCGCCATCGCGGTGTGCTACTGGTTCTTCGGCTGAGCCTTGGGCTCGACGATCGGGAACATCGGCTCGAAGGTGTCGAGCATCGACATCAGTTCCGCCAGCTTCGCGCGGTCCCCGTCGATCTTCACCTTGCCCGCGAGCACCGCCGCAGAAAAGCTCGTCTCCTTCAGCGTGACCGCGTCGAGCGTGGCCCGGCTCAATGTCACCGTGGCGTCTGCACCCGGCTGCCGTCCCGCGATGTGGGTCAGCGCCGAGTTCTCCAGCGTCAGCACGAACTGCTGGTTCGAATCGGTGAAGTTCCAGTTGATGACCATCTTCTTGCCCTCGGCCTTGGCCGCATCGAGCCGCACGCCGAGGAAGTCGAAGAACAGGTCATTGCTCACCGCCTTCAGCGTGTCGGCATTGGAGCTGCTGCCCGCCGGGATCTTCGGCACGCCATTGCGCAACTCCATCGCGCCCACCAGGTAGGCGCTGCGCCACGTGCCGGCCTCCGACTGGTAGCCCAGCTGCTCGAGCGCGTCGGCACCCAGTTCGCGGGCCGCGCGGTTCGACGGATCGGCATACACGACCTGGCTCATCGCGCTGGCCACCCAGCGGAATTCGCCCTTTCCGAAGTCTTCGCGCGCACGGGCCAGCACCGCATCGGCGCCGCCCATGTACTCGAGCGTCTTCTTCGCATAGGCCACAGGCGGCAGCGGGTTCAGGTTGGCGGGGTTGGCGTCGTACCAGCCCAGGTATTTCTGGTACACGGCCTTGGCGTTGTGACTCAGCGTGCCGTAGTAGCCGCGCGCCGACCATTCCTGCTCCAGGCTCGCCGGCATGCGCAGCGTCTCGGCAATGTCGGCGGCGGTGTAGCCCTGGTTGAGCAGGCGCAGCGACTGGTCGTTGATGAACTTGTACATGTCGCGCTGCTTCTTCAGCAGCTCGACGATGCGCTCCTGCCCGAAGGTGGGCCAGTGGTGCTGGGCGATCAGCACCTCGGCCTTGCCGCCGAAAGCCACGCGCGCCTCGTCGATGTACTTCGACCACAGGTTGCCGTCGCGCACCTCGGCGCCGCGGATCGTGTAGAGGTTGTGCATGGTGTGCGTCACGTCTTCCGCCATGTCCAGCACGCGGAACTGCGGCAGGTACATGAGCATTTCCGACGGTGCCTCGGAGCCTGGCACCAGGCGGAACACGAACTGCACGCCATCGATGGTGCGCTCCTCGGTCGGCTTGTCGATGGTGGCCGTGGGCGCGATCAGCGTGACCGTGCCGCGCGCCAGCGCCTTGCCCAACCCCGTGTCGACCTGCCCGCGCACGCCCGGCGGCAGCAGCGAGCCGAACTGGTACTGCGAGCGCCGGCTCATCGCGTTGCCCGCGAGGATGTTCTCGGCCACGGCCGTTTCCATGAAGCCCGCGGGCGCGAGCACCTGCACCTTGCCGGCCTTCACGTCGGCCTCGTCGATCACGCCCTTCACGCCACCGAAGTGGTCGGCATGGCCGTGCGTGTAGATCACCGTGCCCACCGGCTTGCGGGGCCGGTGCCGGTAGTACAGATCGAGCGCGGCGCGCGCGGTTTCGGCGGCCAGCAGCGGGTCGATCACGATCAGCGAGGTATCGCCCTCGACGACGGTCATGTTGGCGATGTCGAAGCCGCGCACCTGGTAGACGCGATCGCTCACCTTGAACAGGCCGTGGATCGCATTGAGCTGCGCCTGCCGCCACAGGCTCGGGTTGACGGTGTCGGCCGGCGCGTCGGCCTTGAGGAAGTCGTACGGCTTCATGCTCCACACAGGGCGCGCGCCGGCACCGGGCACGAGCGCATCTGGCACGGTGCCGACGAAGCCGCGCATCGCGTCCTCGAAGTCCTGCCGGTCGGCGAAGGGCAGCGTCTTCGCCATGTCTGCATTGGCCTGCAAGGTGGAGGGCTGCGGCGCCTTGGGGGCGATCTGCGCGGAAATCGACGATGCGCCCAGCGCGCACGCCAGGGCAACGAGTGCGGTGGAGAAGGAAGAAGGGGTCATCCAACAATTCTGCGAAGCGCTGCAAGCATTGGCAAATGCAAAATATGCGCTGTCTTTTTAACCAGAACGCAAAATGCAGCTGCGCCAGCTCCAGCACCTCGTCGCCCTCGCCGACCAGGGCAGCTTCGGCCGCGCGGCACAGGCCTCGCACCTGTCGCAGCCCGCCCTCTCGCGCAGCATCGAGAACCTCGAGGAGGGCCTGCAGGCGCGCCTGATCGACCGCGCCTACGGCAGCGTGCGCTTCACGCAGGCCGGCGAGCTGGTGCTGGCGCGCGCCCGCGAACTGCTGGCCGACGCGAAGCAGATCGAGCGCGACGTGCTGCAGCTCGAAGGCCTCGCCATCGGCAGCCTCGCGGTGGGCCTCGGTCCCTTCGCCGCCGGCACGCTGGGCCGTGTGGCGCTGTCGCTCATGGCCCAGCGCCACCCGCAGCTGCAGATGCGCATGGAAGTGGCCGACACCGTCACCCTGTGCGAGCGCCTGCAGCGCCGGCAGCTCGACCTGTTCATCGCCGACACGCGCGACCTGACGAAGCGGCAACCCGGCCTGAAGCTCGCGCGCCTGCCCGACGTACCGGTGTCGTTCTTCGTGCGGCCGAAGCACCCGCTGCTGCGGCTGAGGCAGGCGACGCTCGAGAAAATCATGGCCTACCCCGTGGCCGGCCCGCACCTGCCGGCCGAGGTGGCAACGCATTTCGACCGGCAGGCCCGACGGGGCGACCGCAGCGTGTTCAACGTGACCTGCGACGACGCCGGCACGCTGCGGCATCTCGCGCTCACGGCCAACGCGGTGATCCTCGCCCCCGACGCCCCGGGGCCGGGCCACGAAACGGGCGCGCTGGTTCCGCTGCCGGTCGCGGGCCTCGCGCACATGCAGACGCACTACAGCCTCGTGACCCTTGCAGGGCGTACGCTTTCACCTGCCGCCACCGTCTACGCCAGCCTGGTGGCAGAGCTGATGAGCCCGGCCAAGCAGCCGGACAGGCGCTGAGCCAAAATGGTCCTCCGCCCTCCAAGCCTTGCCGCCTTTTTCAGTGACCACCTCCCGCCGGGCCCAGCCGCCCTCCTTTTCGCCCGACGAGTTTCGTGAAGCGCTCGGCATGTTCGCCACCGGCGTCACCATCGTCACCGCACGCGCGGCCGACGGCACGCTGGTCGGCCTCACGGCCAACTCCTTCAACTCGGTGTCGCTTGCGCCGCCGCTGGTGCTGTGGAGCCTGGCGCGCGCGGCCGGCTCGATGCCCGCGCTGAGCACCGGCTCGCACTACGCGGTGAACATCCTCGCGGCCAACCAGAAGGCGCTGGCCGAACGCTTCGCGGCCAAGAACATCGACCGCTGGGCCGACGTGGCCTTCACCGAGGGCCTCGGCGGCGCACCGGTGCTGGTGGGCGCGGCCGCCAGCTTCGAGTGCTTCAACCGCAGCCGCTACGACGAAGGCGACCACGTGATCTTCGTGGGCGAGGTGGAGCGCTGCACGCACGATGCGGGCGCCTCGCCGCTGCTGTTCCACGGCGGGCGCTTCTATACCGAGCATCCCTTGTGATGAAACGCCCTGCGCTGTTGTCCGTCCTGTTGCTCGCTGCGCAGACCGGCATGGCGCAGGAAACGGCGGGGCCGCTCAAGCAGAACTGGTTCGACGATCCGTTCTTCCAGGTGTCCGCAGGCCTGCCCGCCTGCGCGATGCCCGAAGGCCCGTTCTACACGGCCGAGGAACGCCGCCTGCAGACCCACTCGCGGCTGGAGCGCGGCACCAGCTGCTGGCTGGCCGGCAAATGCACCGACAGCAACGCCTACCGCTACGACAAGCCGCTCGCGCCCAAGGTGCGCGCCGCATTGCTGGCGGTGCCGGGCGTGAACAAGGGCAGCGTGTGGGTGATGATCCAGCGCCGCTGGGTGTACCTGCAGGGCTGCGTGCCCAATGCCGCGCTGGCGAAAAAGCTCGAACGCGCCGCGCGCGCCCTGCCCGACGTCGAGACCGTGGTGCCCGACCTGATGGTCGGCACGCGCGGCAAGCCGCCCTACCCTCGGGCCGCGAACTGACGGCGCCTTGCGCGCGGATCACGCTGGCGCGGTACGATCATCGGATGAATCTGGCGGGCAATCCGCCGTGACCGACCGCCCGCCAATGATCCAGCGCAAGACCCATCTCGACAGCCTCGCCATCGGCCTGCTCATTGCCTGCTGCGCCTTCTGGGGCCTGCAGCAGATCCTCATCAAGACCACCGTGGCCGAGGTGCCGCCGCTGTGGCAGGCCTCGATCCGCATGACCGGCGCGGTCGTGCTGCTGTGGCTGTGGTGCGTGTGGCGGCGCGTGCCGCTGTTCGAGCGCGACGGCACGCTGTGGCCGGGGCTGCTGGCGGGGCTGCTGTTCTCGGGCGAGTTCGCCGGCATCTACCTGGGGCTGCAGCACACCAGCGCCTCGCGGCTCACGGTGTTTCTCTACACCGCGCCTTTCTGGGTGTCGCTGCTGCTGCCGCGCTGGGTGCCTGCCGAACGGCTGCGCGGCTTCCAGTGGCTGGGCCTGTTCATCGCGTTCTCGGGCGTGGTGCTGGCTTTCAGCGAGGGCTTCGGCCACATGAGTTCGTCGCAGCTCGTCGGCGACGGGATGGCACTGGCCGCCGGCATGCTCTGGGGCCTGACCACGCTGACGCTGCGCACCACGCGGCTGGCCACGGCCAGTGCAGAGAAGACGCTGTTCTATCAGGTGGCAGTGACGGCGGCGGTGTGCCCGGTGGTGTCGCTCGCGCTCGGCGAGCACTGGAGTTTTTCGTACTCCAGCTGGGCCTGGACCTCCATCGGCCTGCAGACCGTGATCGGCGCCTTCGCCAGCTACCTCACCTGGATGTGGCTGCTGCGGCACTACCCGGCCACGCAGATGTCGTCCTTCACCTTTCTCACGCCGCTGTTCGCGCTGGTGTTCGGCGTGGCGCTGCTGAAGGAGCCGCTCACGGCGCAGCTGATGATGGCGCTGGTCGGCGTCGCGCTGGGCATCGTGCTGGTGAACCGGCGGCCTGCGGTACAACGCAGCGCATGAGCAAGACCACCACGAATTTCCAGCCGGTACTCGACGAGATCGTTGCCTCCCTGCGCCCGCAGCTCGGCCAGGGCGGCACCGTCACCAGCTACATCCCGGCGCTGGCACGCGTCGATGCGCGGCAGTTCGGCATTGCGCTGCGCACCTGCGAGGGCGAAGAGGCCGGTGCGGGCGACTGCGAGACGCCCTTTTCCATCCAGAGCGTGTCGAAGCTCTTCACGCTCACGCTCGCCATGCAGCGCATGGGCGATGCGCTGTGGGAGCGCATCGGCCGCGAGCCCTCGGGCAACCCGTTCAATTCGCTGGTGCAGCTGGAGAACGAACAGGGCAAGCCGCGCAATCCCTTCATCAATGCCGGCGCCATCGCAGTGGCCGACCGGCTGGTGAGCCACGCCAAGGCCAACGGCGGCAGCGCCAAGGCCGACATCCTCGCGCTCATGACGAGCCTGTGCGGCGAGCCCATCGGCTTCGACGACGAAGTCGCGCAATCGGAGGCCGACACGGGCTTTCGCAACATCGCGCTGGCCAACTTCATGAAGAGCTTCGGCAAGATCGACAACGACGTCGCGCCCGTGCTCGATACCTATTTCCACCAATGCGCGCTGCGCATGAGCTGCCGCCAGCTCGCGCGCGCCGCCGCCTACCTGAGCCGCGACGGCGCCCACCCGATCGACGGCGAGCCTGCGATCACCGGCGAGCGGCAGACGCGCCGCATCAACGCGCTGATGCTCACCTGCGGCACCTACGACGCGGCGGGCGACGTGGCCTTTTCCATCGGCCTGCCCTGCAAGAGCGGCGTGGGCGGCGGCGTCGTGGCCGTGGTGCCCGACAAGCTCACGCTGTGCGTGTGGTCGCCCGCGCTGGACGCCACCGGCAATTCGCTGCTGGGCATGAAGGCGCTCGAGATGTTCGTGGCGCGCACGGGGCTGTCGGTGTTCTGATCGCTCTTCAGGCCGTGGCGGCCAACGGCGCCGAGGCCAGGCAACCCATGCCTTCCAGTGCGGCCTCCACCGCCTCTTCGAGCGGCGTGTGCGGCTCGCGCCCAAGGAAGGCCATCAGCTTCGCGTTGTCCATGCCCACGGGTGTGCGCCACAGATAGCGCATCTCGCGCATCTCGCGGAAGGTGACGACGAAGGGCGAGGCCAGCGTCAGCAGCCACCACGGAAAGGCCGACACGCGCACCGCGGCGCCGGTGCCGCGCGTGCGCCGCGCCACCACCTTGCCGATGGCGCCGCTCATGCGCGTGCCGTCGGCGTCCCAGTGGCCCGCCATGTGGAAGCACGCGAAGGGTTCGAGCCGGTCGCGCCGCGCGAGCAGCTCGACCATGGTGCGTGCCACGTCGGGCAGGTACGACCACTGGTGGCCGACACCGGCGCGGCCCGGGTAGCTCACGGCCTTGACCGGCTGCCCCGCCTTTACCAGCCCCTGCGAGAACCAGTTGTTGCCGGCTTTCGGGCCGAAGAAATCCCCGGCGCGCACGATCAGCACACGGGCGCCCTGGCGGCTCGCGTCTTCGAGGCGCCGTTCCATCTCCACGCGGATCGCGCCCTTGCGGGTGAGCGGGTGCTGCGGCGAGTCTTCGGCCAGCAGCGGGAAGGCGTCGGGGCCGAAGTTGTAGACCGTGCCGGGCAGCACGACGGTCGCGCCCTCGGCCTTCGCGGCGGCGATGGTGTTGTCGAGCATCGGCAGCACCAGCTCCGACCAGCGGCGATAGCCCGGCGGATTGACCGCATGCACGATGACCGCGCAGCCCGTCGCGGCCTGCCTCACGGCCTGCGCATCCATCGCGTCGCCGGCCAGCCAGGTGATGCCGTCGCTGCGGCCTTCGGTCGCGCCGCGCTTGAGTGCGCGCACCTGCCAGCCTGCGTCGCGCAGCTGGCGCGCCACCTCGCCGCCGATGCCGCCCGTTGCGCCAAGAACCAGAACCGTGTCGTTGCGTGCCATGAAATGCTCCAGAACAGTTGTCGATGGACGAATTCTGGATTTGGCGAGGTTCAAAAGGAATTGCCGAACATCAACCAGCAGCTATACATTTCTGTATGACTTCGAACATCGGCTGGGAGCTCTACCGCTCCTTCCTCGGCGTGCTGCGCGAGGGTTCGCTTTCGGGCGCCGCGCGCGCGCTGGGCATCACCCAGCCCACGGCCGGGCGCCACGTGGCCGCGCTCGAGGAGGCATTGGGCGTTGTGCTCTTCACGCGCTCGCAGATCGGCCTGCTGCCGACCGAGGTGGCGCTGGCCTTGCAGACCCACGCCGAGGCCATGGAAAGCACCGCGGCCTCGCTGGAGCGCGCCGCCAGCAGCCATGGTGCGGGCGTGCGCGGCGTGGTGCGGGTGTCGGCCAGCGAGGTGATGGGCGTGGAAGTGCTGCCGCCCATCGTGGCGCGGCTGCGCGAAGCGCATCCGGCGCTGAAGGTCGAGCTGGTGCTGACCAACCGCGTGCAGGACCTGCTGCGGCGCGAAGCCGAAATCGCCGTGCGCATGGTGCGCCCGAAGCAGGAGCAGCTGGTGGCGCGCCGCATCGGCAACATCGAACTGGGCTTTCACGCGCACCGCGACTACCTGGCGCGCCACGGCACGCCGCGCAAGCTCGAGGCGCTGGCCGCGCATGCGGTGATCGGCTACGACCAACCGCCGGCCTTCGTGCGCAAGGCGGGCAAGGCGTGGCCGGGCTATGGCCGCGACGCCTTCTCGCTGCGCACTGACAGCGACCTGGCCCAATTGGCGCTGATCCGCGCGGGTGCGGGCATCGGCATCTGCCAGGTCGGCCTCGCCCGGCGCAGCGACGCGCTGGTGCGCCTGATGCCGCGCACCTTCTCGATGAAACTCGACACCTGGGTCACCATGCACGAGGACCTGCGCCACAGCCCGCGTTGCCGCGCCGCGTTCGACGCGCTGGTCGAGGGACTGCAACAGTACGTTGGCGCACCGGAAGTAGCCGGCACAGAGGGGAAAATGGCCGCCGCGAGAACCCAGGCCACCGAATGACCGACCTTACCGAACCGAACGACTCCGACTCCCTCCCCCTGCAGGAAGACCGCCTCTGGCGCGACGACCGCTGGACCGCCCGCATCATCAAGAACGAGGAAGACGACGGCTGGGCCGTCGAGATGACGCGCCACGGCGACCCCGAGCCGGCACTGGTCGGCCCCTGGACCATGGGCCGCGACAAGAAGAATCCGAAGCCGCTCGACGGCCCCGCCTTCTCCACGCTGGTGAAGACCGCCGCCGAAGTCATCCGCCGCCACGAGCAGCAGCTGCACGCCACGCTCAACAGGAGCGTGACCGTCACCACGCGCGATGACCGGCGCGTGCGCGTGGCGCTGGCCATCGTGCCGGACGAGGACAACCCCTCGGCCACGCTCAGCGCCTACGACGATGCCGACGACTCCGAGCTCGCCAGCCTGAACGTGTCGCCCGCGTTCAGGCTCACGGCCAGCAGCGCGAGTGCGTGGATCGAATCCGGCTACGCGCGGCCGCGCTGACGCACCGGGTACCAACGCAATCAGCGAAATGACGTATGTGCAGCCCGCGCTGAGTTGAGAACAATCGGCTTCGACGACACGAACCCATTGCTCCACCGGAAAGCCCGGATCGGTTGAACGCCGATCCGGGCTTTCCTGTTTTTCTTTCTCAACCATCCTTCAGGAGCAGCGTCATGAGACACGGTGATATTTCGAGCAGCAGCGATTGCGTGGGCGTCGCGGTCGTCAACTACAAGATGCCCCGCCTGCACACCAGGGCCGAGGTGCTGGACAACGCCCGCAAGATCGGCGAGATGCTGGTCGGCATGAAGAAGGGCCTGCCGGGCATGGACCTGGTGATCTTCCCGGAGTACTCGACGCACGGGATCATGTACGACGAGAAGGAGATGTACGACACGGCCGCCACCGTGCCGGGCGAGGAGACCGCGATCTTCGCCGACGCCTGCCGCCGCGCCAACGTGTGGGGCGTGTTCTCGCTGACCGGCGAGCGCCACGAGGAGCATCCGGACAAGGCGCCCTACAACACGCTGATCCTCATGAACAACCAGGGCGAGATCGTCCAGAAGTACCGCAAGATCATGCCGTGGGTGCCCATCGAGGGCTGGTATCCGGGCGACCGCACCTACGTGAGCGAGGGCCCCAAGGGCATGAAGATCAGCCTGATCATCTGCGACGACGGCAACTACCCCGAGATCTGGCGCGACTGCACGATGCGCGGCGCCGAGCTCGTCGTGCGGTGCCAGGGCTACATGTACCCGTCCAAGGAGCAGCAGATCCTGGTGTCGAAGGCCATGGCCTTCATGAACAACACCTACGTGGCGGTGGCCAACGCGGCGGGCTTCGACGGTGTGTACTCGTACTTCGGCCACTCGGCGCTGATCGGCTTCGACGGCCGCACGCTGGGCGAGTGCGGCGAGGAGGAGATGGGCATCAACTACGCCGAACTGTCGATGAGCCTGATCCGCGACGCGCGCAGGAACGGTCAGTCGCAGAACCATCTGTTCAAGCTGCTGCACCGCGGCTATACCGGCACCATCAACTCGGGCGACGGCGACAAGGGGCTGGCGGCCTGCCCCTACGACTTCTACGCGAAGTGGATCAACGACCCCGAAGGAACGCGCGAGATGGTGGAAGCGCTCACGCGCAGCACGGCGGGCACGCCGGAGTGCCCCATCGAGGGTATTCCGAACGGGCCGGCGCAAGGCCGATGAACATGGCTCAGGCCTGACTGAAGGTCTTCAGCACCTCGAGCACGCTCAGCGTCGCACCGTCGAGCAGCGCATGCTGGCGGTGCGCGATGCCCACGCAGCGCGTGAGCTTCGGGCTCACCGGCAGGATCTGCATGCGGTCGTTGCCGGACACCGTGTCGGTCGACTGCTGCAGCGGCAGCAGCGAGGCACCGTAGCCGGCGGCCACGAGGCTGCGCATGGCGGCGTCGTAGTTGAGCTCGATGCGCGCGCGCGGCGCGAAGCCGGCGGCGGCGAACCACTCCATCGTGAGGCGGTACATGTGCGTGGTCGCTTCGTTGAAGATCAGCGGCTGTGCCGCCAGCCAGGCCGGCGTGACGCGCCTCGGCGCCTTCCAGCGGCGCGGCACGAAAGCCATCATGGGCTGCTTGCACCATGGCGTAACGACGATGCCGCGCAGCGGCGGCTGCGGAATGGCGACCAGGCCGATGTCGAGCGTGCCCGCCGCCAGCCGCTCCATGGCCTCGTAGGAGCCGCGGATGCTCACCTCGACGTCGATGCCCGAATGCTCCGCGCCCAGTGCCTCCAGCACCTGTGGCAGCAGGTCGACCAGCACGCCGGTCGAGGTGCCCAGCCGCACGCGGCCCACGCGCCCTTCGGCCTGGCGCTTGACGGTCTCGATCGCGTCGTCGGTGTCGCGCAGCAGCTTGCGCCCGCGCTCCACCAGCGCGGCGCCCGCCGCCGTCGGCGTGATGCGCCGGTTGCCGCGCACCACCAGCGGTGCGCCGAGGCGCGATTCGAGTTCGCTGATGTGCAGGCTCACCGTGGGCTGCGCGAGGTGCAGCGCCCTGGCCGCCGCCGAGAACGTGCCAAGGTCGACGATAGCGATGAGGGTGCGCAGCTGGTCGAGGTTGAGTTGTCGCATCGGTTCACATCAGGAAAAGTGATGGCAAGTGTCAGGAATCTCAACTTCCACAATAGCATGCGTCGCCTGAAGATGAGCGCTCCCAACCAAGGAGCCCATCGTGACCGCGCCAAAGCCATCGTCCTTCCATCAACGCCTGATCCATGCCCTGCGCGGCTGGCACCGCCGCGTGATGGATCGCCGCCGCATGCGCGCCGATGCGTCGCAGCTTTCGCACATGAGCGATCACGAGCTGCGCGACCTGGGCATCGGGCGCAGCGAAGTGCCGCAGCTGCTGGACCGCGACCGTTACTGACACCGCCGGATTTGAGGTTCAAATCGGGGCCGTGCCCAAGCCAGTCCTTCCCGCTCTCCTTTACATCGAACTCACTTCGCCGCAGTCGGTCAATGGCCGACGCGCGGCCTTTCAGTCGCTCTGGCTGCTGGTGCGCATGCGGCATGCCCACGATGCCGGCGCCGGCATCGTGCGGCTGGCGGACCTGCGCGGCGAGGTGTCCGACGCAAGCACGCTGCGCATGGTCGTGAGCCGCGCGTTCCGCGACTTCAAGGCCTGGCATATCGAGGTCGGCTGGGGCGAGGACACGCAGCGCGAGCCCCGCTTCCTCAATGCAGAACGGCGCAGCCAGGGCCCGTTCTGGCTGCCGGCCGCCGAGGCGAAGCGCGTGCGCGTGCTGGTCGAAGGCCGCGCGGCCACGACGGCCGAGGTGGCGTCGTTCCTCGGGCTGCGTTCGCGCGGAACACAGGCCGCCGCCGGCTCGCCGCCGCCTGATGCCGTGCACCTGCAGGACGCGGCTTTCTGGAAGCAGCTGGTCGCGTCGCAGCAGGCGGCGCGGCAGGGCCGGCTGATGGCGCCCGTGGCGGGCGAGAACACGGGCGGGAGCGCCCTCGAATCGATCCGCCTCGCCGGCACGCTGGCCGCCACCGACTTCCAGCGCGCCCTGGTCACGCTCAACGAGGCCATGCTGTGGCGCCGCCTCGGCGACAACGAGCAGGCGCGGCGCCGGCTGCAGGCGCTCAAGAAGCAGCGGCTCGCGCACCACGTGGCGGGCAACGACTACCTCGGCGCGATGGAGTGCATCGTCTCGGCGTGGTGTGCCTACACCGCGCGCGACCTGCCGCTGGCGCAGTCGCTGCTGGGCGGTATGGCCGAAGACGCGGCTCGCGCGCTGGTGCTGCGGCACCACCCCGACGTGCGCTTCGAGTGGTGCAACCTCTGGGCGCTGGTGTGCCGCTCGCGCGCGCTGGCGCTGTCGGCCGACGACATGCCCGCAGCCGCCGCGCTCGCCGAGGAATCGCTGCGCCGTTTCGGCGAGGCGTTGGCGGCCGCCTTCGAGTCGCACTCCTTCGACGCGGCACAGCACGTGGCCGCCAACATGGGCATGGCCGCATGGCTGTTCGACCGCGTGGGACTGTCCGACCTGCCCGCGCTCGCCCACGACGGCAAAGCCGACACCACCCGCCGCGCCGTGCAGTGGATCGCCTTCAGCGAATGGCTCTGCAGCCACGCCGACGGGCAGGGCCGCTCGGCGTGGAACGCGATCTACCTGATGCGCATCGCGCGCGGCCACTGCAGGCCGGAGACCCGGCCCACGCTCGCGCAGTTCCGCGCGCAGAAGCCGCTGGACCCGGCCGCGGTCTCGGTGCTGGCCGGTCCGCTGGCCGACGCTTTCGACGCCGCGAATTGGCCGGCGCACTGGGTGCAGGTGGCGCAGGCGCGGCTGGCCGATCACCGGGCCGGGCAGCGCCGCTACCCGGGCCTGCAGCACTGCAGCCTGCTGTTCGAGCACGCCTGGTACGCGGCGCACGCGGGCGACCTGAAAGCGGCGGAGCAGTCGCTGGCCTCGCTGCGCGAAGCGCTGCCGCAGCTGGTGCCGAGCGACCGCGCCTACTTCACCGAATCGTGGAACGACGCGCTGCCGGCAGAACTGGTGCTGGAGGCGAAGCCGCCACGTCGGCCGGCGGCGCGGAAGAAGGCCGCGTCGCGCGCAAGCTAGACTGGTTTTCAGCAGCATGCCCGAGAACTCCAACGACCCCATCGACCTGGCCGCCCACCGCGAACGCCGCGCGCGGCAGCAGAAGCTGCGCGCAGCAGCGCAGGCATCGCACGGCGCCGACGCATCGGCGAAGCCGGGGCCGGACGAAGTGCCCTGCATCCGTTGCAAGGAGCCCATCTTCGGCTACGCGCTGCGCTGTCCCCATTGCGGCGTGCATTTCAGCGGCCGCGCCGAAGACTTCGCGCCGAACGAAGGTCTGCCGCGACGCGCGAAGGCGATCGTCGCGCTGGTCGCCGTGGCGCTTCTGCTCGCGGGCCTGAGCGACGACATCGCGGCCCTGTGGTGGCGGATGAAATAAGTCCTGCCGCGCTCAGCGCGCGGCGGACGGCTTGGCAGTCGACTTGCGCACCACCAGCTCCGGCCGCAGCACCACGGTCGACGCCGACATCGAACGGCCGTCGATCTCGTCGAACAGCATCTCGGCCGCGCGCCAGCCCAGCTCGCGGTGCGGCAGGCGGATGGTGGTGAGCGGCGGGTCGACCATGTCGACCAGCGGCATGTCGTTGTGGCCGGTGATGGAAATGTCCTTGGGTACGCGCAGGCCGGCTTCGCGCAGCGCGTCGTAGGCGCCCAGTGCCACGAGGTCGTTGCAGCACACCACGGCCTGCGGGGCGGCGCCGGCTTCGAGCATCTGCTTCATCGCCACCGCGCCGGCTTCGCGGCTGTAGCTCGCGCACTCGACCACGCGGAAGGGCTTCATGCGGTGGTCCCTCAAGGCCTGCTCCACGCCCAGCCGACGGCCCACGCCAGTGGGAATGTTCTGCGGGCCCGCGAGGTGCGCGATGCGCTTGTGGCCCAGACCCACGAGGTGATCGACCGCGAGCTTCATCGCCAGCCGGTCATCGCTGACCACCGCGGGCAGGCGGCCGGTCTCGTCGGCCCGGTTGACCAGCACCGCGGTCATGCCGGCCTGGGTGACGAACTCGATCAGCGGGTCGTCGCGCGTGGCGGTGGCCATGACCACCCCGTCCACCCGCTGCGCCAGCATGCGCTCCAGCACGGGCCTTGCGAGCGCGGGATCCACGACGTTGGTGACGAACACGAAGTACCCGCGCGCCGCGGCGCTGGCCTCGATGCCCTGCAGGATGGGCGGGAACACCGCGTTGGTGATGTCCGGCACCAGCACGCCGATGGTGTGGGTGCGGCCCGTTCGCAGCGCCGAGGCCGCGCGGTTGGGCCGGTAGCCCAGGCGCTGCGCCGCCTCCTCGACCACGCGCAGCACCTCGTCGCTGATCAGCGAGCGCTTCTCGGGGCTGAGCGCGCGGGAGACGGTCGACACGTGCACGCCGGCGGCGCGGGCGACGTCGCGGATGGTCACGGGCGTGGAAGTTGGGCTGGTACTCATGGATTGATGCAAACGGTTGTCGTGCCGGTCAGGGGTGCACGGGGCGTTCTGGTATTCCCGACCTGCTGAACGGGGGCATTTTACTTTTCAGCGATCTGGACTAATATCGTGCAAACGATTGCACGAATCCATCATGAACATCGCCACCTCCCCCGAATCGGTGCTGGGCTTCACGCTCGATGCCATGAAACGCACGCCCGACCCGCGGTTGCGCACCGTGATGGAAGCCGTCACGCGCCACCTGCATGCCCTGGTGCAGGAAGTGAAGCTGACGGAAGAAGAGTTCGAGCAGGCACTCGAATTCATCGTCGCCATCGGCCATGCCACGGGCGAGACCAAGAACGAGGTGGTGCTGGCGGCGGACATCCTGGGTGTATCGACCGTGGTCGCGCTGCAGAACAACCAGGACCCGCATGGCGAATCGCCGGCCGCGCTGCTCGGGCCGTTCTGGCGCGCGAACTCGCCGGACTGCGCACTGGGCGAGAGCATCGCGCGCTCGGGCACGCCGGGCATTCCGCTCGAAGTGACGGGCACGGTGCGCGACGGCAGGGGCCAGCCGGTGGCCGGCGCCACGGTCGACGTGTGGCAGGCCTCGCCCATCGGCCTCTACGAAAACCAGGATCCGTCGCAGGAGAACATGAACCTGCGCGGGCGCTTTTCCACCGACGCCGAGGGCCGCTTCCATTTCCGCAGCGTGCGTCCCGCCGGCTACCCGGTGCCGACCGACGGCCCCTGCGGCGTGCTGCTGCGCGCGCAGGTGCGCCACCCGAACCGGCCCGCGCACCTGCACTTCATGGTGAGCAAGCCGGGCCACAAGGTGCTGATCACGCAGGTCTTCGCCGACGACGACGAGAACCTGGAAAGCGACCCGACCTTCGGCGTGACGCGCCGCCTCATCGGCCGCTTCGCACTGGCCCCCGACGGCAAGAGCGCGTCACTCCACCACGACTTCGAACTCGAACCGGGCGAGATGAAGTTCCCCCGCCCTCCTATACCTTGACCACCCCCAGGCTGCGCGCACTTCGTGTCGCTTCGCCAACCCCCTTCGAGGGGGCAACACCTGCGGCCCGGCAAAGCCGGTTCCGCGGTGTTCCGCGAAAAGACTCCGTACCGACTCATCCACTCCTTTCACATCCATGAGCTTCGATCCAGTCTCCAGACTCGACGGCAAGGTCGCCGTCATCACCGGCGGCCTTGGCGCCATCGGCTATGCCACGGCCACGCGCCTGGCCGCGCTCGGCGCCACCTGCGTGCTGCTGCACCGCAAGGGCGACGATGCGGCGGCGCGCGCGGCCGCCCTGCCCTCGGTCAGCGGCCAGCGCCATGCCGCGATCCGCGCCGACATCGTCGACACGCCCAGCCTCGTGGCCGCGGCGGCGGAGGTGAAGGCCACGCTCGGGCGCTGCGACATCCTCGTCAACAGCGCGGGCCATACGAAGCCGGTGCCGGCAGGCGACCTCGACACGCTGACCGACGAACTCATCGACGACATCGTGCGCGCCAATTTCCGCGGCGTGTTCGCCACCATCCGCGCCTTTGCGCCGATGCTGAAGGCCAGCGGCGACGGGCTGGTGGCCAACATCTCTTCCATCGCGGGTTTCACGGGCGTGGGCAGCAACCTCGCCTACGTGGCCGCCAAGGCCGGGCTCGACGTGGTGGGCGACGCGCTGGCCAAGGCACTCGCGCCGTCGGTGCGCGTGGTGTCGGTGTCGCCGGGCGCGGTCGAATCGGGTTTCGTGCCCGGGCGCGGCGCGGAATTCGCGAACAAGATGGCCAGCACCACACCACTGGGCCGCATCGGCTTGCCCGACGACGTGGCTGCCACGGTCGAAGCGCTGGCCACCACGCTGCGCTTCGTGACCGGCACGCGCATCGTGGTCGACGGAGGGCGCCACCTGTGAGCACCGCCAAGACACTCATCACCTGCGCGGTCACGGGCAACCTCGTGAAGCCGGAGCAGACGCCGCACCTGCCGATCACGCCGGTGCAGATCGCCGACGAGTGCCTCGCCGCGGCCGAGGCCGGCGCGGCGCAGGTGCACATCCACGTGCGCCATCCCGAAACCGGCAAGCCCTCGATGGAGGTCGAGCTGTACCGCGAGGTGGTCGAGCGCATCCGCCGCGAGAACCGCGAGCTGATCGTCAACCTCACGACCGGGCCGGGCGGGCGCTTCATTCCGAGCGAGGACGATCCGAAGATCGCCGCACCGGGCACCACGCTGCTGCCGCCCGAGAAGCGCGTGGAACACATTGCGCTCATCAGGCCCGACGTGTGCTCGCTCGACCTCAACACCATGAACTCGGGGCCCGACGTGGTCATCAACACGCCGAAGAACGTGCGGCGCATGGCGAAGGTGATGCGCGAGGCCGGCGTGAAGCCCGAGCTGGAGATCTTCGACTCCGGCGACATCAACCTCGCGCTCGACCTGATCGCCGACGGCACGCTCGACGGCCCGGCCATGTGGACCTTCGTGCTCGGCGTGAAGTACGGCTTCGCGCCCACGCCCGAGACGCTGCTCTATGCGCGCAACATGCTGCCGCGCGGCGCCTTCTGGAGCGCCTTCGGCATCGGGCGCATGGAGTTCCCGATCGTCGCGCAGGCATGGCTGCTGGGCGGCCATGTGCGCGTGGGCATGGAGGACAACATCTACCTGGAGAAGGGCGTGCTCGCCGAGAGCAACGCCCAGCTCGTGGCGAAGGCACGCGACATCCTCGTGAGCCTGGGCGGTGAAGTTGCGAATCCGCGTGAGGCACGCGCGATGCTGGGGTTGCCGGATGCGAGGGGCTAGCGTGGACTCCCGCATCTCTCCTTGTTGTGCGCGGCGTCGTTCGGGGCGCGATCACGCCGACGGGGTACCTTGCTCCGCGAATGTCCCCCGGCCTTCGGCCTCCTCCTTTATTTCGCTGCGCAAGGCACCCCGCCAGCGTGATCGATGGACGCGGTCGTTGATCGGCTCGTATAAGCGCAGCGCCCACCGTGCACAGGGCACCGGGTGCTCCCCGCAGCGAAATAAAGGAGGAGGCGAAGCCGGGGGACATTCGCGGAGGGGAGTACCCGGTGGCCTGTGCACGCGCCCCGAACACAAGCAATCCCAAACACAGCAAGCAGGAAGCCAAAAATGAACGTCGCGGCCATGCACACGACCCACACCTCCCGCGCATTGCGCGTGAACGAGAAAGCCGCCAACCTCGACGCGCTGCGACTACACGCCTCGCCACAGGCAGAACCCGCCCCGCCGTCCGGCCATGCCGTGGTACGCATCGCCGCCGCCGCAGTGAACCCGAGCGACGTAAAAGCAACGCTGGGCCTCATGCCGCAGGCCGTGTGGCCCCGCACTCCGGGGCGCGACTTCGCAGGCACAGTCGTGAGCGGACCATCCGAATGGATCGGCCGCGAGGTCTACGGCTCCGGTGGTGACATCGGCATCACACGCGACGGCTCGCATGCGCGCTACCTCGTGCTGCCCGAGCAGGCGCTGCGCGCCAAGCCCCAAGGCATCTCGATGGACGAAGCCGGCGCGGTGGGCGTGCCCTTCGTCACCGCTTACGAAGGCTTTCGCCGCAGCGGCATGCCGCAGGCGGGCCAGACAGTGCTGGTGCTCGGCGCCAACGGCAAAGTCGGGCAGGCTGCGGTGCAGCTGGCCTCGCAGGCCGGCGCACGCGTGATCGCGGTACAGCGGCATGCCGGTCCCTTCGAGGGCTTTGCCAGCGGACCGGTGGACGTGATCGATGCGCGCCACCACGCCGACGTGGGCGCTCAGGTGCGCGAACTCACCGACGGGCGCGGTGCGCACATCGTCTACAACACCGTCGGCAGCGCCTACTTCGAGGCCGCCAACAAGGCGATGGCCAAGGGTGCGACGCAGATCTTCATCGCCACGCACGAGCGCGCGGTGCCCTTCGACATCTTCGCGTTCTACCGGGGCATGCACACCTATGTGGGCATCGACTCGCTGGCGATGGACTGCATCGCCAGCACCGCGCAGCTCGACGCCATGCGCGAAGGCTTCGAGCGCGGCACGCTGAAGCCCTTTCCCGTCGCACGCAGCTTCACGCTCGACGAAGCGATCGACGCCTACCGGCTGGTGCTCTCGGGCAGCACCGACCGCGTCGTGCTGCGACCCTGAACCCTGGAGCACCCGACCATGCACGTGACCCGTTTCAACGAAGCGCCGCACTACGAGGCGCCCAACCATTTCGACATGCGCTGCCTGCGGCTGCAAGGCAAAGAGGCCGGGCCGTCCACGCAGATGTGGATGGGCGTGAGCCAGATCCTTCCAGGCGGCCACACCGGTCTCGACGGCTCGCCGATGGAAAAGCTGTATCTCGTGCTCGAAGGCCAGCTGCACGTGGTCGGCGAGATCGACGGCGCACACCAGGAAGACGTGCTCGAGCCCTACGACAGCTGCCGCTTCGCGCCCGGTGAAAAGCGCCAGCTGGAGAACCGGAGCAACCGGCCGGTGCTGGTCGCGCTGGTGATGCCGAACGCGCCACCGGCGTAGCGGCCTCCCCTCTTTCGGTCATTCATCGCTCATCGAACAATTCAACGGAGACAAGACGCATGAAGAAGACATCCCCATGGAGCCGCAGGCAGACACTGGCGGCGGCAGCAGCCTTGGCCGCCTGCGCGCTGACCGGCGCCCACGCACAGGGCCCGTGGCCGGGCACGCAGCCGATCAAGCTGGTCGTGCCCTTCACCGCAGGCAGCGGCACCGACATCGTCGCGCGCCTTGTGGCCGAGAAGCTCGGGCCCGCACTGGGCACCAGCGTGATCGTCGACAACAAGCCCGGTGCCGGAGGCACGCTGGGCGCGGCCATTGCGGCCAAGTCGCCGGCCGATGGCTACACGCTGCTGGTGCATTCGGCCGGCCACCTCGTGAACCCGTGGATCTACAAAGGCCTGTCGTACGACACGATCAAGGACTTCACCGGCATCACGCCGATGGCCAGCCTGCCCAACGTGCTGGTCACCGCGCCCTCGCATTTCGCGAACGTGCAGGACCTCGTCGCGAAGGCCAAGGCCAAGCCCGGCGGCTTCAACTACGGCTCGGCGGGCAACGGCTCGGCCACGCACATGAACGCCGAGGTGTTCCGCCTCGCGGCCGGCATCGACGCGCAGCACGTGCCGTTCCGTGGCACGCCCGAGGCCATGACCGAGGTGATGGCCGGGCGCGTCGACTGGTTCTTCGCGCCGATGGTGTCCGCCCTGCCGCTCATCAAGACCGGCAGGCTGCAGGCGCTGGCCGTGGGCACGGGCAAGCGCTCGTCGGCCCTGCCCGATGCGCCGACCACCGCAGAGGCCGGCGTGCCGGGCTCGGAGTACCTGTTCTGGGTCGGCCTGTTCGCGCCCGCGAAGACGCCGCAGCCGGTGGTCGACCGGCTGCAGGCCGAGGTCGCGAAGATCATGGTGTCGCCCGAGCTGAAGGAACGGCTGGAGAAGCTCGGTGCCGAGCCGTTCACCATGCCTTCGGCGCAGTTCAACAAGTTCCTCGTGGACGAGACCGGCAAGGCCCAGCAGGTGGTCAAGGCCGCGAGCATCAAGGTCGACTGACATGACCCGCACGCTCTTCACGGCGGCCGCCCTCGTCGCCGGCTTTCTCATGCCCGGCGCCGCGCAGGCGCAGCCGGCCGACCTCGTCGTCATCAACGCGAAGATCGCCACGCTCGATGCCGCCGGCACCACCGCGCAAGCACTCGCCGTGCGCGACGGCCGCATCGTGGCCGTCGGCAATGCCGCGCAGATGCGCGCACTCTCGGGCTCCGCGACACGTGCCGTCGATGCGGGCGGACGCACCGTCATTCCCGGTCTCATCGACTCGCACATGCACGCGGTGCGCGCGGCGTTGAGCTATTCGACCGAAGTCAACTGGATCGGCGCAGGCACCATCGCCGAAGCCATGGCGCGCATCCGCACCGCCGCTGCCAATGCCCGCCCCGGCGGCTGGCTGATCGTTGCAGGCGGCTGGACCGAGCAGCAGTTCGCCGAGCGCCGGCGTCCGACGATGGCCGAGCTGCAGGAGGCCGCGCCGGACCACCCGGTGTACGTGCAGCTCTTCTACGAAGCGGTGGTGATGACGCCCAAGGCGCTCGAGGCACTCGGCGTTCCCGCCGGCACCCTGCCTGCGGGCATGAAGCCCTCGCCCGACGGTGCGCCGGGCTGGATGACCGGCGACATCGTCGGCATCTCGGCCCTGTTCGACAAGCTGCCCAAGCCGACCTACGACGACAACGTAGCGGGCACGCGCGCCTTCTTCACCGAGCTGAACCGGCTCGGCATTACCGGCCTGGTGGACCCGGGCGGCTTCAGCATTGCGCCCTCGCAGTACGCGGCGCTGTTCGAGCTGTGGCGCGAGAAAGCGCTGACGCTGCGCGTGGCCTACAGCGTGTTCGCGCAGAAGCCCGGCGCCGAGCTGCAGGAGTTTCGCGACCTCACGCAGATGCTGCCGATGGGCTTCGGCGACGACATGCTGAAGTTCAACGGCCTGGGCGAGCGCGTGACGCTCGCGATGTACAACAACAACTTCCCCGACGAAGCGGTGAAGGCGAAGTTCTACGAGCTCATCAGGTGGGCGGCCACGAAGAAGCTCGCGGTCACCATCCATTGGCAGGAGAACGGCTCGGCCGATCATCTGCTCGGGCTGTACGAAAAGCTGAACGCCGAGGTGCCGATCAACGGCCTGCGCTGGTCCATCGCGCACCTGGACGATGCTTCGCCCGAGACGCTCGCGCGCATGAAGGCGCTGGGCATCGGCTGGACCATGCAGGACGCGATGTACTTCCAGGGCGACCGCGTGCTCGCCGTGCGTGGCGACGCGGCAAGGCGCATGCCGCCCATCGGCACGGCCCTGCGCACCGGCGTGAACGTGGGCGCTGGCACCGATGCGCATCGCGTGGCCTCGTACAACCCCTTCGTCGCGCTGCAGTGGATGCTCGACGGCAAGACGGTGAGCGGCAAGATGATGCGCGGGCCCGACGAGACACCCACTCGCGAGCAGGCGCTGCGGCTCTACACGGCGGGCAGCGCGTGGTTCAGCTTCGACGAGGGCAGGCGCGGCACGCTGGAGGTCGGCAAGCTCGCGGACTTCGCTGTGCTCGACCAGGACTTCTTCACCGTGCCGCTGGAGCGCATCGGCAAGACGGTGTCGCTGATGACGGTGGTAGGCGGGCGTGTGGTCTACGCCGCGCGGCCTTTCGAGGCGGCGGGCACTTCGGCGGCCACGGCGCCATAAGACAAGACGGGCCCCAACGCGTGCCGCACGCGCTCGCGCAGCACCGGCAGCACCTCGCTCTCGAACCACGGGTGGTGCTTGAACCAGCCCGTGTTGCGCGGCGACGGATGCGGCAGCGGAATGAAGCGCGGTGCGTAGTCGGCAAAGGCCTCGACCGTCTCGGTCACGTTGGCGCGCGCGGTCTTGCCCAGGAAGTGGCGCTGCGCGTACTGGCCGATGAGCAATGTCAGCTCGATGCGCGGCATCTGCGCGAGCAGCCTGTCTTGCCACAGCGGCGCGCATTCCTTGCGCGGCGGCAGGTCGCCGCTGTTGCCGCGGCCGGGGTAGCAGTAGCCCATCGGCATGAGCGCGATGCGTGCCGCGTCGTAGAAAGTGGCGCGGTCGACGCCGAGCCAGCGGCGCAGTTGCTCACCGCTCTTGTCGTCCCACGGCACGCCGGTCTTGTGAACGGTGAGGCTGGGCGCCTGCCCGACGATCAGCAGCCGCGCGCCGGCACTGGCCTGCACAACGGGACGCGGCCCCAACGGCAGGTGTTCGGCGCAGACGCGGCAGCTGCGGATCTCGGCGAGCAGCGCGTCCACGGGCCTCAGCCGGCGAACGGACGGAAGAAGGCGTTGAGTTCGCTTCCCGCCGCAGCATCCGCGAAACCGTCGAAGCGGCCCTCGTCCGCGAGCGTGCGCGCGGCGCGCATGAAGCCGCCCCAGGCCGCGCGCGCCATGCCGCCGCCCACGCTGACGCGGCGCACGCCCAGTTCGGCGATGTCCACCATGCGCAGTTCGCTGGCCCCGCCGACCAGCAGGTTGACCGGCTTGGGCGCCACGGCAGCGACCACCGCCGCGATCTGCTCGCGGGTCTTGATGCCGGGCGCGTAGAGGCAGTCGGCGCCCGCGTTCGCGTAGGCCTTGAGCCGCGCGACGGCGTCGTCGAGGTCGGGCCGGCCGACAAAGAAGTTCTCGGCGCGGCCCACCAGCAGCACGTCGGCGCCCGAGGCGTCGATGGCCTGGCGCGCGGCGCGCATGCGCTCGACCGCCCCGTCGATGGCAAAGAGCGGATCGGCCGCGTTGCCGGTCGAGTCCTCGATCGACAGGCCCGCCACGCCGGTCTCGATGGCCAGGCGCACGCTCTCGGCCACGCCTTGCGCGTCGACGGCAAAACCGTTCTCGAAGTCGGCGTTCACGGGCAAGTCGGTGGCATCCACCAGCTCACGCAGATGAGCAAGGATCGATTCGCGCGACATCGCACCGTCGGCATGGCCCTGCGACCACGCGAAACCGGAACTGGTGGTGGCCAGTGCCTTGAAGCCCAGGCCTTCGAGGTAGCGCGCGCTGCCCGTGTCCCAGGGGTTCGGAATGACGAAGCAGCCTCGTTCGTGAAGGGCGCGGAAGTCGGCGCGTTTCTGGGCGATGGTGCGGGTCATGGGAGCCTGGCTTTCTTTGGGTATGCGCGACGGCGAGCTCCGCATTCTGACGCGGCCCTGTCCGCACGTCACGACGTTGCACAGTCCGGCATTTCGGTGTCTGATCGCGCCCCATGTCCTACGTCATTGCACTTTTCATCCACCTGCTGTGCGCCGCCTTCTGGGTCGGCGGCATGGCCACCATGCACTTCGCGGTGCGCCCTTCAGCAGTCGCCACGCTGGAGCCGCCGCTGCGGCTGCGCATGATGGCCGCGACGCTGCGGCGCTTCTTCGTCGGCGTGGATGCGGCCGTCACGCTGCTGTTCGTGACCGGCGTGACGATGATCCTCTCGGCCGGCGGCTTCCGCGCCGTGCACTGGCGCATCGAGGCGATGATGAGCATCGCGATCGTGATGGCCGCGATCTATGTCTACATCCGCGCGTCGGTGTTCAGGGCGCTGCGGCGCGCGGTGGACGAAAGCGCATGGCCAGCGGCGGCCGCGCGGCTGAACACCGTGCGCCAGCTGGTGATGGTGAACCTGGCGCTGGGGGTCGTGGTGTTCGGGGTGGCGACCATGGGACGGGCGGGGTAGGCAGCGCCCGCCACGCCCCCCTGCCTCACGAAGCCTGGGCGAAACGGTAGTCCAGGTGCGTCACCAGCGCCGAGCCGTCGGCGCGCACGGGCACCAGCTTCATCTCGCCGGGTGCGAGGCCGTCGAGCAGCCGCTTTCCCGCGCCCAGCAGGTTCGGCGCGACGTGGATCGTGCATTCGTCGAGCAAGCCTGCCCTGATGGCCTGGCGGACGGTGTCGATGCCGCCGGAGATGCGCACGTCCTTGCCGCCGGCCGCGGCCTTGGCTTGCGCCAGCGCGCTCGCGAGGCCGTCGGTCACGAAATGGAAGGTGGTGCCGCCCTGGCGCACCCAGGGTTCGCGCGGCGAATGCGTGAGCACGTACACGGGCCCGCGGAACGGGGGGTTCTCGGGCCAGCCGACCTCGCCTTCGTCGAACATGCGCCGGCCCATGACGTAGGCACCGGTGCGTGCGAACACATGCTGGACCCGCGCGTCGTCGGGTGTGCCCTGCTCGCCACCTCCGCCGGGAATGCCGAGGATTTCGCGGAAGGTGGCGGTCTGGAAGATCCAGCCGTGCATGGCGCGGCCGCCGTCGCCCATCGGATTGCCGGGGCTGGCGTTCGGGCCGGCCATGTACCCGTCGAGCGAGATGCCCACGTCGAAGAAGACCTTGCTGCTCATACGTCGCTTTCCGGCGGCGAGGCCGGCCTGGGTTGCAGAGAAGGCGGAGTCTATGCGCGAGCCCGCCCGCTGCAAACAGGGGGCGGGCTCGCGCATATCGGCGAAAAGGCTCAGGCCAGATTCAGCTCGACATAGATGTTGCCGCGCGTGAGCTTGGAGTACGGGCAGGTCTGGTGTGCGGTGTCGACCACGGCGCGCGCGGTCTCGCGGTCCAGGCCCGGCAGGCTCACGTCCAGGCGCGCCTGCAGCACGTACTGGCCCTCCTGCAGCACCAGGTCGACCTCGGCATCCACCGCCAGGTCGGCCGGCAGCTTGACCTTCAGGCCGCCCGCGGCCTTGCCCATGGCACCGATGAAGCAGGCCGACCAGCCGGCCGCGAACAGTTGCTCGGGGTTGGTGCCCGTGCCGTTGCCGCCGGGGGGCGACAGCTGGATGTCGAGGTTGCCGTCGCTGCTGCGCGATGCGCCCTGGCGGCCGCCGGTGGTGTGGGTCTTGCCGGTGTAGAGAACTTGCTTGTCGGTCATGGTGCTTCTTTGGATGAGAGGGGATCGTGGTGGAAGTGGCGTTGTGCGGGCCGGGCTCAGAGGGCCAGGCGGTCGATGCCGTGGGCCGTGGCAACGGCCTGGGCGCGCACCGCGGCGCGGTCCAGCGTGCTGGTGAAGCGCTCGTCGGGGCCGGCACCTGCACCGTCTGCGTAGATGTTGCCGGCGCGGGCCGCGGCGATGGCGCCGGCGCGAGCCTGGGCACGGTCGCTCAGGCCGGCCATGACGGCGGGCACGCCTGCGGTGGCGCCGTCGGCGTACGGGTCGGCACCGTGGGCGGCGACCACACCCGCGGCTTGCACGACGGTGCGGCTGGCGGACGACTGGAATTGCAGGACGCCCTGGTAGTCCTCTGCGCTGGCGCCGATGGCGAAAGCGGAAAGAGCGGCGGCGGCGATCAGGAGCTTGGTGGTTTTCATGGCAATGTCTTTCAAAGATGAAGGGTGAAGGAGTCGGTTGAACACCATCGCCTCCTCGGTGCATGTGTCGTCGGTGGCGATGTATGAATTACATCGGCGGGCTGTATCCACGATGTGTCGAGCCACCGGCAGATTTGCATGCGCGTGTGTACGCTGCGCCGGCCAGACACAGTGGCGTACAAACCGAAAGAGAAAACCGAGGAGCGGGCGCTCAGGAGCAGCCTGGCGGCCGGGCTGCAGCTAGGCGGCCGGGCCCTTGAGCTCGACGGTGTTGCCGTCGGGGTCGCTCAGGTAGATCGACGGGCCGTAGCCCTCGGCGCCGAAGTTGTTCTGCACATCGCCGTGAAGGGCCACGCCGTGGCGCGCCATCAGCGCGCGGATGTCCGCTTCGTCGAAGGGCTCGATGCGCAGGCAGAGGTGGTCGACGTTGCGGCCCTCGGCGCCGGGCAACGCACCGCCCTGGCGGCCCAGCGGGCCGTCGGGCGTGACGAGATCGATGAGGCTGGCGCCGGCACGCAGGTGCACCAGGCCCAGGTCGTCGCGGCGCTTCTCGACGTTGCATCCGAGCACGTCGACATAGAACGCGACGGCGCGTTCCATGTCCTTCACGCGCAGCACGATGTGGTCGATGCGCAGCACCGAGAACGGTGGCGGGCGCATCGGGTTCGTCATGCCGGCCTCTTCTTCAGACGACGCCGGCTGAGCGCAGGGCGTCGAAGCGGGCAGCGTCGATGCCCATTTCCGTCAGCACTTCCTGCGTGTGCTGCCCCAACGCCGGCGGCGCATGGCGCAGCACCGGCGGCGTGGCCGACAGGCGCAGCGGGCTTGCCACGCCGGAGATGCTGGCGATGCCGTCGCCCGCATTGCGCGGCAGCGTGACCGCGAGGCCGCGCGCCTGGACTTGCGCGTCGTCGAAGGCCTGCGCGATGTCATTGATCGGGCCGCAGGGCACGGCCTTGTCCTCGAGCAGCGCGACCCACGCGGCCGTGGTGCGGGTGCGCGTGAGTTCTTCCATCATGGGGATCAGCACCAGGCGGTGCTTCACGCGCAGCGTGTTGGTCGCGAAGCGTGCGTCGCTCGCCCATTCCGCGTGGCCGGCCGCTTCGCAGAAGCGCGCGAACTGCCCGTTGTTGCCGATGGCCAGCAGCATCGAACCATCCTGCGTCGGAAAGTCTTGATAAGGCGCGAGGCTCGGGTGCGTGTTGCCCTGGCGCCCGGGCGCCTTGCCGGTGTTGAGGAAGGCGCTGGCCTGGTTCGCGAGGATGGCCATGCCCACGTCGAGCAGTGCCATGTCGATGTGCTGGCCTTCGCCGGTGCGGTCGCGTACCTGCAGCGCCGCGAGGATGGCCGTGCTGGCGTAGACGCCGGTGAACAGGTCGGTCAGCGCCACGCCCACGCGCAGCGGGCCGCCGCCGGGCACGTCGTCGGGACGGCCGGTGATGCTCATCATGCCGGTCATGGCCTGGATCATCAGGTCGTAGCCCGCGCGCTCGGCGTACGGGCCATCGTGGCCGAAGCCGGTCACGCTGCAGTAGATGAGGCGCGGGTTGGCCGCGCGCAGGCTCTCGTGGTCGAGGCCGTATTGCTTCAGGCCGCCGGTCTTGAAGTTCTCCACCACGATGTCGGCCTGCGCCGCCATCTGCTTGAGCAGCGCCTGCCCGTCGGGCGTGGCCATGTCGATGGTGACCGAGCGCTTGTTGCGGTTGCAGGACGTGAAGTAGCTGGCCTGGTCGGTATCGTTGCCGTCCGCGTCCTTGATGAAGGGCGGGCCCCAGGTGCGCGTGTCGTCGCCGACGCCGGGGCGTTCGATCTTGACGACGTCGGCGCCCAGGTCCGCGAGGATCTGCGTGCACCACGGGCCCGCGAGCACGCGGGACAGATCGAGGACCTTGATGCCGTCGAGTGCCGCAGCAGGTTTGTTCATCGTCATCTACGTCAGTGTTGTCTTGCAGTTCGAGGGATGCCGCGGAACCGGCTTTGCCGGGCCGCTGGCATCGCCCCCTGAAAGGGGGTTGGCGTCTACACGAAGTGAGTAAGACTGGGGGTTAGTTCGAAAACGCTGCGATGCCGGTGATGGCGCGGCCCAGAATGAGCGCGTGGATGTCGTGCGTGCCTTCGTAGGTGTTGACCACTTCCAGGTTCACCAGGTGGCGTGCCACGCCGAACTCGTCGCTGATGCCGTTGCCGCCCATCATGTCGCGCGCCATGCGGGCGATGTCGAGCGACTTGCCGCAGTTGTTGCGCTTCATGATCGAGGTGATTTCGACGGCAGCAATGCCTTCGTCCTTCATGCGGCCCAGGCGCAGGCTGCCTTGCAGGCCCAGCGTGATCTCGGTCTGCATGTCGGCCAGCTTCTTCTGGATGAGCTGGTTGGCGGCCAGCGGGCGGCCGAACTGCTTGCGGTCCAGCGTGTACTGGCGGGCGCGGTGCCAGCAGTCTTCGGCGGCACCGAGCGCGCCCCACGAGATGCCGTAGCGGGCGCTGTTCAGGCAGGTGAACGGGCCCTTGAGGCCCTGCACTTCGGGGAAGGCGTTTTCTTCAGGGCAGAACACGCCATCCATGACGATTTCGCCAGTGATGCTGGCGCGCAGGCCGACCTTGCCGTGGATCGCGGGGGCGCTCAGGCCCTTCATGCCCTTCTCGAGCACGAAGCCGCGGATCGGGCCCACGGTGCCGCTTTCGCTGACTTCCTTGGCCCACACCACGAACACGTCGGCGATGGGCGAGTTGCTGATCCACATCTTCGAGCCGCTGAGCGAATAGCCGCCCGGCACCTTCTTGGCGCGCGTGGCCATGCTGCCGGGGTCGGAGCCGTGGTCGGGTTCGGTCAGGCCGAAGCAGCCGATCCATTCGCCGGTGGCGAGCTTGGGCAGGTACTTCTGCTTCTGGCCTTCGGTGCCGAATTCGAAGATGGGCACCATCACCAGCGAGCTCTGCACGCTGGCCATCGAGCGGTAGCCGGAGTCGACGCGCTCGACTTCGCGGGCGATCAGGCCATAGGCCACGTAGTTGAGGCCGGGGCCGCCGTACTGTTCGGGGATGGTTGGGCCGAGCAGGCCGAGTGCGCCCATTTCGCGAAAGATGGCGGGGTCGGTCTCGCCGGTGCGGAAGCCCTCGATGACGCGGGGCGCGAGGCGCTCCTGGCAGTAGGCATTGGCCGCGTCGCGGATCATGCGTTCTTCGTCGGTCAGTTGCTGGTCGAGAAGAAGGGGATCGTCCCAGTGGAATTGCGCTTTGGCGGCCATGTGCTGTCTCCGGAAGAGGAAAAGAGAAAAGAGGGAATGGGGCCGATGCTAGCCACGCAGGGACCATGACGCAAACGAGGAATCCGCACCCAGATATGCGGTGAAAGAATGTCTTGCAAGATGTTGGTGAGGCACCTTCATTGAAGAGGTCCTGATTCCAGTCATACACTCCCGGCATACATGCGCCGCAAGATCCCACCCCTGCAAACCCTCGTGTGCTTCGACGCCGCGGCGCGCCACGAGAGCTACACGCGCGCCGCGCAGGAACTTGCCCTCACCCAGAGCGCGGTGTCGCGCCAGATCGGCACGCTCGAGGCCTTCCTGGGCGTGGCGCTGTTTCGCCGCACGCGGCACGGCGTGGCGCTCACGGCGAGCGGTGCGGCCTATGCGCGGCAGATCACCAAGCGGCTCGAGGCGATGGAGCGCGACACGCTCGACGCCATGGCGCACCAGGGCGAAGGCGGCTCGCTGTCGCTGGCGGCCGTGCCCACGTTTGCGACGCGCTGGCTGATGCCGCGCCTGAAGGGCTTTGCGGCACTGCAGCCCGACGTGGTGGTGCACATCGAGACGCGCACCCGCCCCTTCCTGTTCGCCGATGCGGAGTTCGACGCGGCGCTGTATGCCGGCACGCCCGCACAGGTCGAGAACTGGGCCGGCACGCACGCGCTGCTGCTGATGCATGAAGACGTGGTGCCGGTGTGCAGCCCTTCCCTGCTGCCGCGCGGCAAGGCCGTGGCGCCGGCAGCCATCGCGAAGATGCCGCTGCTGCAGCAGAGCACCCGGCCCGACGGCTGGCGCCAGTGGTTCGATGCGCAGCAGATCGACGCGCCCAATGCGCGCGGCGGCCCGCGCTACGAGCTGTTCTCGATATTGGCCGCGGCCGCGTCGCACGGGCTCGGCGTGGCGCTGATGCCGACGATGCTGGTGGCCGACGAACTGGCGCGCGGCGAACTGGTGGTGGCCTGCGCGCGGCCGCTGTCGGGCGAGCGCAACTACTACCTCGTGACGCCGGAGCGCGCCGACCAGCGGCCGCTGCTGAAGTTCTTCAGCGACTGGCTGCTGGCGCAGGCACGGCAGGAGCCCGGGCGCGAGACGGCTTGAAGGGGCCGGCGACCTTCTCGAGCCACGGATCGCAGACGGCCCGCAGTTCAGGGTCCATGTCGAACTTGGGATCGCGCGCATCGAACAGGACCGACTTTTTCGCCTGCGCCCGCACCAGTGCGAAAGCGCTCTTCCCGGAACGGCTGTTGTCGAACATCAGCGTCATGTTCGCGATCTGTGCCGCATGGCCGACCGCTGCCTGCGTGCGGGGAAAGCGCTCGACCAGCTTCCCGCGGTCCACGTCGTGGCCGCCCTGCTGCTTGCGGGTGCTCACGCGGAAGATGGACATGTCCACCGAGACCAGGCCGACGAAAAGCAGCACGACGAAATACCCCGCCTCCTGCATCGCGCGGATGTCGTCCGCCTTCGACGCATGGCCGCCGCCGGGCAGCGGCTTCCAGTGGGAGAACACCGTCTCGAACGCAAACGGCATGCGCTGGTCCATCACCAGGCTCTTGAAGGCGCGCACGCCTTCCTGCGACAGGACCTGCCATTTCTCGTCGTCGTCGCGCAGGCGCTGGGCCCAGGCGGGGATGTGCCCGGTGGCGGGGTCGGCGTCCGGCAGGATGGACATCATCATCCGGTCGGCGTTGATCAGCGGCATCTGCAGCGATGCCGCCAGGCGCGAATACCAGAGCGTGGATTTTCCGGAGCCGTTGTGGCCCGCCAGGACGAAGGCCACCGGACGCGGGCCGCGCGTCTGCTCGAGGAGCTTCCCGAGCTTCGGTGGGCGGCGGCTCACGCCTTGCTCGCGCGGAACCTGCCGTCGACCAGGCGGCCAATGACCTTGGTGCCGTCGGCTGCTTCGCGAACGACCTGGGTCGGGTCCTGCGGGTAGGCGGAGTAGGCGAATATCCGGGCCGCGTTGGGTCCGCGGAAGACGACCGACCTGTCGATGCCGGGCTTGTCGAGTGCGCGGGCCGCCTTCTTCAACAGTTCCGTCGTGTTGTCCTCGGGGCGGACCACGGCGCGCGGAGCCTTGCCGACCTTGACCAGCGCCATGCCGCGCCCCAGGGTCGCAACCGATCGGCCCTGGACCATTTGCCCTGCCGAGCCTTCGCGTGCGATGGTTTTTGCTCTTGCCATGGCCGGATGATCGCTCAAAACGGAAGCCGCCTGCCACCTGCTGCGCCAAAGCCCGCACCGCCGCATACCCGCGTCCGGAAACGGCGAGCCTCGCAGGCCCGCAGGCGAGACACTGCGCGCATGACAGCCCCAGCCTCCCAGGTCGACGCCCTCGACTGGCCCCGCATCGAAGACGACCTTGCCACCCGCGGCTGCGCCACCACCGGCGCCGCGCTCTTCACTCCGAAGGAATGCGCCGCCCTCGTGGCCATGTACGACCAGCCCCGCCACTTCCGCAGCCGCGTCGTCATGCAGCGCCACGGCTTCGGCCAGGGCGAGTACCAGTACTTCGCCAACCCGCTGCCGCCAAAGCTCGCGGCATGGCGCGGCGCGCTGTACGAACGCCTCGCGCCGCTGGCCAATGCATGGGCCGCGGCAATGGGCCTTCCGGCCGACTACCCGCCGGACCACGCGGCCTACCTCGCGCGCTGCCACGCGGCGGGCCAGCTGCGCCCCACCCCGCTGCTGCTGCGCTACGACGAGGGCGACTACAACTGCCTGCACCAGGACCTGTACGGCGACCTGCAGTTCCCGTTGCAGCTCACCGTGCTGCTGAACCGGCCCGGCGAAGACTTCACCGGCGGCGAGTTCGTGCTGACCGAACGGCGCCCGCGCATGCAGTCGCGCGCCGAGGTGGTGTCACTCGCGCAGGGCGAGGCGGTGATCTTCGCGGTCAATCAGCGGCCGGTGGCGGGCACGCGCGGCAGCTACCGCGTGACGATGCGCCACGGCGTGAGCCGCGTGCGCTCGGGGCGGCGGCATACGCTGGGCATCATCTTTCACGACGCCCGCTGACGAGCCGCTGCCGCGGCCGGTCCCGGCAGGCCCGGGCCGCCGCGCCCGAAGGGCGAAGTCGAGCGAAAATCACGCCTGCCTCCGGCGCCCACCAGGATCCCCGACACCAATGATCGGGGCCGTGAGCCCGCCGGAAGCGGCCCGCGGCCTCGATGCAGCGGGCGCGCTCGAATGGTCGTCAGGGAGCTGTATGAACAAGAAGTCGTCCGGGAATCCGGAAGCGGCGGGAAAGCCGTCGATCGAAACTGCGGCCGCGCCGGCCGCACCGCCCGGGCGTTCACGCCGCTTCAGGGTGGACGTGGGCACCATCGTCAGTGCCGTGGCGCTGACACAGTCGCTGTTGCTGGTCTCGCTGGGCTACTGGGGGTCGCAGCGGCTGGTGTCGCGCATCGGCGTGTCCGCGCACAAGGCCAACCACCACCGCACCGAAGACAAGGTGCTGGCCTTCCTGCAGAAGGCCGAGTCGGTCGTCAACGCTGTGGGCACAGCCCCCAGCCTGCGCCCAGCGGGCGAACACGCCGAAAGAACAGCCGAGCTGCTCTGGACGCTGCTGCAGCAGTCGCCCGAGCTCGACAGCATCTACGTCAGCAACGAGAAGGGCCAGATGCTGATGGCACTGCGCTACCCTGTGCCGGCCATGCGCCATATCGAGCGCGGCGCGGGATTCACCACCGAGACGTGGCAGTACATGCTGCCCCTGGACGCCGAGGCCGACGTGCAGCAGCGCTTCGCCACGCAGCGCCTCGCGGCCTTCCGCAGCAGCTACGACCCGACGCAACGCGGCTGGTATGTGCAGGCCCACAAGGCACAGGGGCCGGTCTGGACGCAGCCGTACGTATTCGCCGCCGCGCAGGAGCTGGGCGTGACCTACGCGCTGCCGAGCCAGCGCAGCTACGCGGACAGCGCGGCGCAGGCCATGGTGGTGGCGGGCGATGTGTCGCTGGGGCGGCTGTCGGAATTCGTGCGCCAGTTCAGCAGCGACGGCTACGGCGACAGCGCCCTGCTGAGCGCCGACGCCCGGGTGCTCGCGCGCAGCGACATGCCGGGCGTGCTGCATCAGCTGGAGCCGCCGGCCGGCGTGCTCGGCGCCTTGTACGCGAACACGGTGATCGGCGGCACGGCGGACAGTGGCTCGAACAAGAAGTTCTCCTTTACCTACGAAGGTCGCCGCTACCTGGTGCAGGCCTCGCGCATTCCCAGCACCGGATGGCAGCTCGTGAGCTGGGTGCCCGAAGACATGCTGCTGGGCGAACTGAACCGCGCGGTGCTGTGGGGCCTGTTGCTGGCGCTGGCCTTCCTGGCCATCGCGCTGTTCATCTCGCTGAAGCTGTCGAAGCTGGTGACCTCGCCGGTGGAGAACCTCTCGCACATCGCGCGCAGCATCGGCCTGCTGGAACTCGACAACCTGCCGCGCGAACCGAGCCGCGTGCTCGAGATCCAGCACCTGGACCAGGCGCTGGACGACTCGGCGCGCAGCCTGAAGGCCTTCAGCAAGTTCGTGCCGGTGGACGTGATCAACCAGCTGATCGACGAGGGCCATGCGCTCGCGCCCTCCGGTTCGTCGCGCCGCGTGACCGTGATGTTCACCGACGTGGAGGGCTTCACCTCGATCTCGGAATCGCTGGACACCGACGTGCTGGTGGGCATGCTGACGGAGTACTTCAACCTGGCGGCGGGCGTGTTCGCGCGGCACGGCGGCGTGGTCGACAAGTTCATCGGCGACGGCATCATGGTGCTGTGGGGCGCGCCCTCCGACCTGAAGGACGCGGAATACCAGGCCTGCGTGGCCGCGCTGGAGCTGCACGTGGAGATGGACGAACTCAACCGCAAGTGGCACGAGCAGGGGCTGCCGAGGTTCCGCACCCGCATCGGCATCCACACCGGCATGGTGATCGCGGGGGTGCTCGGCTCGAACGACCGGCTGTCCTACACCGCGTTCGGCGACGCGATCAACGTGGCGAGCCGCATCGAAGGCATCAACAAACAGCTCGGAACGCAGACGCTGATTTCCGAGGCCACCTTCGCGGGGCTCGGCGGCCGGCTTCATGCACGCCGCATCGAGGAATTGGTGGAGCTGCGCGGCCGGCAGACGCGCATGGTGCTCTATGAGCTCACGGCCTGAGCTTGCTCGTGGGCGCGAAGCTCACGCGCCCATCATGCGGAGGCACGCTGCGCGGCAAAGGCCACGAACCAGTCGAGGCTGCCGGGGTTGGCCATCGCCTCGCGGTTGACCACCTTCTCGATCGGCTGGCCCAGCAGCAGCTTCTTGATCGGCAGCTCCTGTTTCTTGCCCGAGAGCGTGCGCGGGATCTCGGCCACCTGGAAGATGTCGTTGGGCGCGAAGCGAGGCGACAGCGAAGTCTTGATGGCGTTGTTGATCTTCGCGCGCATGGCCTCGTCGAGCGCCACGCCGGGGCGCAGCACCACGAACAGCGGCATGTAGCTGTCGCGGCCCAGGTATTCGAGATCGACCACCATCGAGTCGAGCACCTCGGGCAGGCCCTCGACCGCGCTGTAGATCTCGCTCGTGCCCATGCGCAGGCCCTGGCGATTGATGGTGGCGTCGCTGCGGCCGTAGATGATGCAGCCGCCGTCGGTGCCGATCTTGATCCAGTCGCCGTGGCGCCATACGCCGGGATAGGTGTCGAAGTAGCTCGACAGGTAGCGCGCGTTGCCCTCGTCGCCCCAGAAGTAGAGCGGCATCGACGGAATCGGCTTGGTGCACACCAGCTCGCCGACCTCGCCGACGACGGGCTGGCCGTTCTCGTTCCAGGCCTCGACCGAATGGCCCAGCTCGCGGCACTGCATCTGGCCCGGCACTTCGGGCAGGTCGCGGTTGCCGCCGACAAAAGCGCCGCAGAAATCGGTGCCGCCGGAGATGTTGCACCACCACACCTCCTTCGAGCCCGCGTCGAGGATCTGCTGCGAGCCCCAGCGCTGTACCTCCTCGGGCAGCGGCGAGCCGGTGCTGCCGAGCGCCCGCACGCGCGAGAGATCGCCGCATTCCTTCGCGACGAGGCCCGACTTCATGCAGTTGGTGAAATAGGCCGCACCCGCGCCGAAGAAGGTGACGCGGTGCTTCGCGACGAAGCGCCACAGCACGCCCCAGTCGGGCTTCTCCTTGCTGCCAGCCGGGTTGCCGTCATAGATGCAGATGGTGGCGCCGAAGGCCATGCCCGAGAGCTGCGAGTTCCACATGACCCAGCCCGTGGAGCTGTACCAGTGGTAGCGCTCGCCGAAGTTGTTGGCGCCGTAGCTCGCGCCCACGTCGTTGTGCAGGCCGCAGGCATGCATGGTGAGGATGATGCCGCCCTGCCCGTGCACGATGGGCTTGGGCAGGCCTGTGGTGCCGCTCGAATAGACGATCCAGATCGGATGGTCGAAGGGCAGCCATTCGGGCTCGAAGGCGGCGACCTCGGCATCGTTGCGCGCGATGGCCTGTGTCCATTCGACGTCGTGCGGCACGGCGCTGGCGGCATACGGCGACTTCACGAGCAGCAGCTTCTGCACACTCGGCAGCTGGCCGCGCAGCTCCTGCAGCACGGCGCTGCGGTCGAGCGGCTTGCCGCCATAGTGCACGCCGTCGACGGCGATCAGCACCTTGGGTTCGATCTGGCGAAAGCGGTCGGCCACGGCGGCCGTGCCCATGTCGGGCGCGCACACGCTCCAGATCGCGCCGATGCTGGAGCATGCGAGGAACGCGACCATGGTCTCGGGCACGTTGGGCATGTAGGCCGCAACGCGGTCGCCGCGCCGCACGCCGAGCGACTTGAGCATGAGCGCGACCGACGCGACCTGGCGCCGCATCTCCGGCCACGACATCTCGCGCACTTCGCCGCGCTCGTTGTCGCTCACGATGGCGGGCATGCCGGCCGCGTGCGCCGCGTCGACATGGCGCAGCACCTCGCGGGCGTAGTTGACCTGCGCGCCGGGGAACCAGCGCGCGCCGGGCATGCGCGGCTCGGCGAGCACGGCCGTGTGCGGAGTGGGCGACTCGATGCGGGCGTAATCCCAGATGCTCTGCCAGAAGGCGTCGAGCTCGGTGACGGACCAGCGCCACAGGGCGTCGTAGCTGTCGAAGCGAAGGCCGCGCGTCTCGCGCAGCCAGTCTTGATAGAGGCGGATCTGGGGGATGTTGGGGGCGGGCATGGCACGAGCGTAGCGCCGCGAACGAGCGTGCTCAATGGGGGTTGACCTCAGGGTTTGTACGCGTGTTCAATGTTTTTGTACAAGCGTTCAATACGCCCCGATGAGCACCCGCACACCCACCGCAAGGCGCAGCACCTCGCGTGCCGCGACGCCAGCCCCCGCCACAGTCACCATCGAGACTGCGCGGCCCGACCGCAAGCAGGCGATCCTGCTGGCGGCCGAGAAACTTTTTGCGCAGCACGGCTACCACGTGGTGACAATCCGCCAGATCGCCGAAGAGGCCGGCGTGCCGCTGGCGCTGGTGGGCTACTACTACGGCCAGAAGCACGAGCTGTTTCACGCGATCTTCGAACACTGGAGCCATTCCATCGAGGCGCGGCTCGCGGGACTGGCAGCGGTAAACGTCGACCCCGACGACGCGCGCACGCTGCCGCGCATCATCGATGCCTTCACCGCGCCCGTGCTGGCGCTGCGCGCGAGCGCCGAGGGCGAGTACTACGCGCTGCTGGTGGCGCGCGAGCTCTACCACGCCACCGAGGAAGCCGACCGCGTGCTGCTCAGCTACTTCGACCCGCTGGCCGAGGCCTACATCGACGCGCTGCACCTCGCGCTGCCGCACGCCACGCGCAGCCAGGCGGCCTGGGGCTACCAGTTCGCGCTGGGCGCGCTGCTGCACCACCTGAACGACAGCCGCATCGAACGCCTCACGCGCGGCGAGAACAGGCGCGCCGACCCGGCCGTGGCGCCGATGCTCGTGAACTTCATCGTCGGCGGCCTGCGCGCCGCACTGCCGCGCCCGAAGACCGCCAGAACCCCACGCACGAGAACCACCCCCAGGAGACAAAAGACATGATGAAACGACGCACCCTGCTGTCGGCGCTTGCCGCAGCATCGGCCGCCGCCGCACTGCCTTCGCGCGCCCAGTCCAACCCGAAGATCGTGTTCGGCTACACGGCCGTGACCGACTTCGCCTCGGTGTTCGTGGCGGCCGAAGAGGGCTACTTCAAGAAGCGCAACCTCGACGTCGAGCTCAAGTTCATTCCGCTGAATTCGACGATCCCGGCGGCACTGCAGTCCGACTCGCTGCAGATTGGCGGACCCACGCCCTCGGTCTTCCTGCAGGCGGTGGATGGCGGCCTGGACCTCGTGCTGGTGGCCGGCGGCGGCCTCACCTCGAAGACGATCACCGGCTTCGGCCTGGTGGCGCGCGCGGGCTCGGGCATCAAGGGGCCGCAGGACTGCGTGGGCAAGAAGATCGGCGTGCCGGGCCTCGGCGCCTTCCTGCACGTGACCTTCCGCGCGTGGCTGAAGGACAGCGGCGTGGACTACCGCAAGGTGAACTTCGTCGAGGCCGCGTTCCCGCAGCACGCCGACCTGCTGCGCGGCGGCTCGGTCGATGCGGTGGTGTCGGCCGACCCGTTCATGAGCCGCATCACCGAGAGCGGTGCGGGCTACGTGGCCTCGTACTACTCGACCTTCCTGCCGGAGAACAACCAGACCATCGTGCATGCGGCCAAGCGCGAGTGGGTGGCGAAGAACCCGGCCGCTGCGCGCGCGTTCCGCGAGGCGCTGGTCGAATCGGCCGCCTTCATGCAGCAGCCGAGGAACGACGCCAAGGTGCGCGCGGCCATCGGCAAGTACATCAAGCTCCCGCCCGAGGTGCTGGCCAAGGTGCAGATCTCGCCGCCCGGCCCCGTGGTGACGGAAAAGCAGCTCGCCTACTGGACCGGGCTGATGAAGGAGCAGGAAATGCTCAAGACGAGCATCGACGTGGCGAAGCTGGTGGCGAAGTGATCGCAGCACCCGCCCCCGTCACCGCGCGCGCCGCACTGTCGGCGAGCGCCTTTCGTTCGCCGACCGTCCCCACCATGCAAGCCACCCCCTTCCTGTGCTTCGACGGCGTGACCATCCGCCTCGGCGGACGCGAGATCCTGTCGCCCACCTCGTTCGACGTGGCGCGCGGCGAGTTCGTCTGCATCGTCGGCCCCAGCGGCTGCGGCAAGACCACGTTGCTGCGCGCGGCCAGCGGGCTCGTCAGCGCGAGCGCGGGCGAGGTGCGGCGCAACGGCGCGAAGATGACCGAGCCCTCGCGCGAAGTGGCTTTCGTGTTCCAGGACTACGGCCGCGCGCTGCTGCCCTGGCGCACGGTGGAAGGCAACGTGAGCCTCGCACTGGAAGCGGCCGGCGTGCCGGCAGCGGAACGCGCGCCGCGCATTGCCGATGTGCTCGCCAAGGTCGGCCTCGCGAAGCATGCGCACAAGTTTCCGGTGCAGTTGTCGGGCGGCATGCAGCAGCGCGCACAGATCGCCCGCTGCCTCGCGCAGAAGCCCGACCTGATGATGATGGACGAGCCCTTCGGCGCGCTGGACGCGCTCACGCGCCAGAGCCTGCAGGACGAGCTGGCGCGGCTGGTGCGCGACGACGGGCTCACGGTGCTGTTCGTCACGCACGACCTCGAAGAAGCCATCTACCTCGGCGACCGCGTGATCGCGCTGCAGGCCAACCCCGGGCCGGGGCGGCCGAGCCTCGCGCGGATGATCGACGTGAAGATCCCGCGCCCGCGCGACCAGCTCACGACCAAGGAGCATCCGGAATACCTGCACCTGCGGCGCGAACTCTTCGCCTTCATCGAGCAGGGCCATGAATAGGCACACCCCCAGTCTTCGCGCACTTCGTGTCGCTTCGCCTACCCCCTCGTCGGGGGCAACACCTGCGGCCCGGCGAAGCCGGTTCCGCGGTGTTCCTGGCAAGGTCCGTCCCTTTGTACTGCCGCTGCTGCTCCTGGCTCTGTTCGAGTGGTACGCGCGGCGCGCGGCCGCGCTGGGCAGCGATGCGCTCGCACCGCCGAGCGCGGCGGCGAAGGCCTTCGTCGGCGCGGCCATGGACGGCTCGCTCTGGCAGGCCACGGGCTTCACGCTCGGCACGGCGGCACTCGGCCTGCTGCTGGGCGCCGTGCTCGGCATTGCGCTGGGGCTGGTGCTCGGGCTCTCGCGCCGCGCGGCGCAGCTCGGCTCTGTCTCCATCGAAGTACTTCGGCCCGTGCCATCCGTCGCGCTGATTCCGCTCGCGATGCTGGGCTTCGGATTCGGCGTGCGCATGGAGCTGGCCATCGTCGCATTCGCCACCTTCTGGCCGCTGCTGGTATTGGTGCAGTCGGCGGTGCAGCAGGTCGAGCCGCGGCTGCTCGAGGTGAGCCGCGTGCTGGGCCTGTCGTCGCGCGAGCGGGCCTTCAAGATCGTGCTGCCGGCCATCGTGCCGCGCCTGTTCGTCGCGCTGCGGCTGGGCGTGGCGGTGGCGCTGGTGGTGGCCGTGACGGTGGAGATCGCGGCCAATCCGAACGGCATGGGCTACGCGATGATGATCGCGCAGCAGAGCTTCGACCCCGCGCTGATGCTCGCGTGGCTGGGCTGGATCGGCGTAGTCGGCTTCGCGGTCAACGCGGGCATGGTGCGGCTGCAGGCCTGGGTCGCACGCCGCATGGGGGTGCAGCCATGAACAACCACCGCAACGACCGGTTCGGCTTGGGGTGGCTGGGGTCGGTGGGCATGCTGCTCGCACTGGTCGCGCTGTGGTGGGTGGCGAGCAACGCGGGCTGGGTCAGCCGCGTGTTTTTGCCGACGCCGCAGGCCACGTTTGCGAGCCTGCTCGAAGGGCTCAATCTCTCTTCGGGCAATTCAGGCAACGGTGAACTGCTCGCCTTCACGCAGGCCACGGTCGGCCGCATGGTCGAAGGCTGGCTGCTCGCGTCGCTTTTCGGCGTGCTGCTGGGCGCGGCCATCGGCGTATCGCCCCAGGTGCGTGCGTGGGTGCAGCCGACGCTGGAATTCATCCGCCCGCTGCCCGCCTCGGCGCTGCTGCCGCTGGCCATCTCCATCTTCGGGCTGAACCCCGGCATGGTGCTCTTCGTGGTCGCATTCGGCGCGATGTGGCCGGTGCTGCTGGCCACGGTGCACGGCTTCGCGGCCGTGGAGCCACGCCTTTCGGAAGTGGCGCGCTGCCTGCAGATGTCGCGCGCGGCGTACACCTGGAAGATGGGCCTGCCCAACGCCATGCCCGACATCCTGGCCGGCATGCGGCTCGCGCTGACCATCGCGCTGGTGGTCGCGGTGGTGGGCGAAATGATCGCCTCGCAAAACGGCCTGGGCCAGGCCATCCTGCTGGCGGCGCGCGCCTTCCGCGCGAGCGACCTGTTCGCCGGCATCGTGCTGCTCGGACTCATCGGCTTCGTGAGCAACGCGCTGCTGGCCCTTGCCGAGCGACGGCTGCTGCGTTGGCAGCGCCCCTGACTCCCCGATTGCTTCTCTCCCCAAACACGAACACCCCACAAGGAGCCTCTTCATGCCACGCAAATTCGTCGATCTCTCGATCTTTCTCGAAAACGATGTGCTCTCCGATCCACCGGCCTTCGCGCCGAAGATCCAGTACTTCACGCATGAGCAGACCTACGAGCAGATCGAACCCTTCTTTCCCGGCTTGAAAAAGGAAGACCTGCCCGACGGCGAAGGCTGGGCCGTGGAACTGGTGCAGCTGTCGACGCACAACGGCACGCACCTCGATGCGCCCTATCACTTCCACTCGACCATGGACAAGGCGCTGGGTGAGAAGAAGCCCGCCATCGCCATCCATGACGTACCGCTCGAATGGTGCTTCCAGCCGGGCGTGAAGCTCGACTTCCGGCACTTCGCCGATGGCTACGTGGTCACGGCCGACGACGTCGAGGCCGAACTCAAGCGCATCGGCCACACGCTGAGCCCGCTGGAGATCGTGGTGGTCAACACGCGCGCCGGTTCGCGCTACGGCCATCCGGACTACGTGTCGGCCGGCGCAGGCATGGGCTACGAGGCGACGATGTACCTGCTGGAACGCGGCGTGCGCCTCACGGGCACCGACGCATGGAGCTGGGACGCGCCCTTCGTGCACACCGCAAAGAAGTACGGCGAGACGCACGACGCCTCGCTGATCTGGGAAGGCCACAAGGCCGGGCGCGACATCGGCTATTGCCACATCGAGAAGCTGCACAACCTCGAGGCGCTGCCGCCCACGGGCTTCTTCATCAGCTGCTTCCCGCACAAGATCCGCGGCGCCTCGGCGGGCTGGACGCGCGCGGTGGCGATCTTCGATGACGCGCTGATGGCGTCAGTGTGAACATGATCGAACTCAACCACACGCACGACGCCGGCGCCCGCAGCTGGGTCGCTTCGGCCAACGTCGCGGGCAGCGACTTTCCGATCCAGAACCTGCCGCACGCTGTGTTCCGCCGCGCGGGCAGCGCCGAGCCGTTTCGCGGCGGCATCGCCATCGGCGGCGAGGTGCTCGACCTCGCCGCGCTGGTCGCGCGCCATCAGCTCGACGGCCTGGCGCTCGACGCGGCGCGCGCCGCCGCATTGCCGGCATTGAACGACTTCTTCGCGCTCGGCCGCTCCGCGTGGAAGGCGTTGCGCCACGTGCTGTTCGACCTGCTGAAGAACGACGCGCCCGTGGCCTCGGTGCAGGCCGTGCGCGAATGCCTGGTGCCGCAGGCCGAGGTCGAATACACCGTGCCCGCGCGCATCGGCGACTACACCGACTTCTACACATCGATCGACCATGCGCTGAACATCAGCCGCCTGATGAACCCCGACGGCGACGTGACGCCCAACTTCCGCTGGATTCCGACTGCGTACCACGGGCGGGTGTCGACCATCGGCGTGAGCGGCCAGCGCTTTCACCGGCCGATGGGGCAGGCGATGGCGCCGGGCGCGAAGGCGCCCACGTACCAGGCCTGCGCGCGGCTCGACTACGAGCTGGAACTCGGCGTGTGGATCGGCATCGGCAACCCGCAGGGCGAACCCATTCCGCTCGAACGCGCGGACGAACACATCTTCGGCATCTGCCTGCTCAACGACTGGTCGGCGCGCGACATCCAATTCTGGGAGATGGCGCCGCTCGGGCCGTTCCTGGCGAAGAACTTCGCGACCACGATCTCGCCATGGATCGTGACGATGGAAGCGCTCGCGCCCTACCGCCAGGCCTGGACGCGGGCGGCCCACGAGCCCCAGCCGCTCGCGTATCTGGAAAGTGCGGCGAACCGCGAGAGCGGCGCGCTCGACATCCGCCTGGAGGTCTGGCTCGAAAGCGAGAAGGCACGCAAGGACAAGGCCGGGCCGTCGCGCCTGTCGTCCACGAGCTTCAGGCACCAGTATTGGAGCGTCGCGCAGATGGTGGCGCACCACACGATGGGCGGCTGCAGCCTGAACCCGGGCGACCTGTTCGGCAGCGGCACGATCTCGGGGCCCGGCGCGGACGAGGCAGGCGCAATCATCGAGCTGACGCGCGCAGCGCAAAGCCCGGTGACGCTGGCCAATGGCGAACAGCGTGGTTTTCTTGAAGACGGCGATGCGGTGCTGCTGCGCGGCTGGTGCGAGAAGCCGGGGCATGCGCGCATCGGTTTCGGGGAGAGCCGTGGAACGGTGCTGCCAGCCAGGAGTTGAGCAGAAGCACCAAAGAAAAAGGCCACCCGATGAGGTGGCCTTTTCTTTAATCTGGAGCGGGAGAAGAGTCTCGAACTCTCGACCTCAACCTTGGCAAGGTTGCGCTCTACCAACTGAGCTACTCCCGCGTGGAGCCCTCGATTATAGGGTGAATTGAGACCGTTTTTACCGAGCCCGAGAAAAAAGTTCGTTCAAGTACCGAATACCAGCGACCGGTGCATCGACACGCCGGCCATCAACCCGATGTCGGGCAGGCCGTCCTGCACGCCGAACGACAGCAGCAGCCTGTGCGTCGAGATCTCTTCCCCGCCGTGCAGCGACACCGTGAAGCCTCCGGCGCCGTCCGCGCTCCCGGCCACCACGCTGCCCTTGATGAACTCGACGGATGGATAGGCGAGCAGCTTGTCGCGCGCGCCGGCAATCATCTCCAGCGGCGGCGTGCCGTCCTGCCCGAAGAAGCCGTGCGACGCGGCGGCGAAGCGGTTGCGCGGCGCGCCCGCGTCGACGACGCACACGTTCCTGCGCGCGCGAGCCAGTTGCATCGCAGCGGAAAGGCCGGCAAAACTGCCGCCCACGACCAGAGCGTCATGGCGCATGTTCGATGTCCTTCAATGTGAAGCCACCGCCTGTCATGCGGCGGTGGAAGCCCCTGGAAAGATCGGCCAGCGTGATGCTGTCGAAGCGCTTCAGCAGCAGCGCCTCGGCCTCCTGGAAGGCGCCGTCGAGCGCCGCGTTCACGGCCTGCTCGACGATGCAGCCCGGGCTCTCGGTGCGGTTGCCCATGGCCAGCAGCGCGGGCGCGCCGACGGCGTTGTGGATGTCGCCCAGCGTGACTGCCGCGAGCGAGCACGACAGCACCCAGCCTCCGCCATGGCCCTTGGCCGAACTGACGAAGCCCGACTGCCGCAGGCCGGCCATGACGCGGCGCACGACGACCGGGTTGGTGTGCATCGCGGCCGCGAGCGCCTCGGACGTGACGGGGCCGTTCATCTCGGCCATGTGCAGCAGCACATGGAGAACGCCCGAAAGCTTGCTGTCTCGTTTCATGCAACATTATTAGTTGCATAAGTTTTCCATGACATGCCGAAGGGTCTTCGGGAGTTCGGCATGCCGCATCGCTTGTCACGGCACAGGCACGAGAATCGACCCCGCCATGACGCCCACACCGACCACCCTTCTCGACGCTGCCCTGCGCGGCGTGCTGCTGGCCTTGCTGCTGGTGCTCGCGCTGGTCCTCGGGCGCGACCGCCCTCGCCTGCCGGTCGCGCGCGCGGGCGTGCTGCTCGCGCTCGGCCTGTGCGTGCAGGCCATCGGCTCCACGCCGCTGTTCGAAGCGCTCGTGCCGCGCGGGTGGCAGGCGCCCTTTGTCGCGGTCTCCGTCGGCAACGCCGTGCTGTTCTGGGTGTTCGTGCAAGCGCTGTTCGACGACAACTTCCGGCTGCGGCCGATGCACGTCGCCGCGTGGCTCGCGGTGGCGGCGCTGGCCGCGCTCAATTGCGCGGTCGTGGCAGGCAGCGCCTCGGTGCTCGCGCCGGTGACGCTGGGCCTGCAGCGCGCGGTGCCGCTGGTGTTCGCGGTGCTGGCCGCGATGGCGGCGGCTTCGCAGTGGCGGGCAGACCTGGTGGAGGGACGGCGCCGGCTGCGCGCGTTCATCGTGGTGGCGGGCGCCGGCTACAGCATCGGCATGTTGGCCGTGCGGCTGGCCTCGCCGCAGGGCCGGCTGTCGAGCCTGTCGGCGACGGCCGATGTGGCGATGCTGCTGCTGATCGTGGCCGTGGTGGCATGGCGGATGGTGCGACTGGCGGGGTCGGAGCTGTTTCCGGCCTCACGGGCGCCCGTTGCGATTCCTGCGCAAGAGACCGTCGCACCAGTCCCCGTCGCGCCTGCGGAACCCGAGCCCGAACAAGCCCCCGACCCCGCCGAGGACCGCCTCGCGGAGTCCTTGCGGCACGCCATGGCGGTGGAACATGCCTACCGCAGCGAAAACCTGAGCATCGCCGGCCTGGCCGCCCGGCTGTCGGTGCCGGAATACCGCCTGCGCCGCCTCATCAACCAGCGGCTGGGGCATCGCAACTTCAACGCCTTCGTCAACGGCCTCCGCCTGGCCGAGGCGATGGCGGCGCTGGCCGATTCTTCCAAGCGCGAGCTGCCGGTGCTGACCATCGCATTGACCGCGGGCTTCCAGTCCATCGGCCCGTTCAACCGCGCGTTCAAGGCCGCCACCGGCCTCACGCCCACCGAATTCCGCAGGCAGAAGCTGGCCGGATCCTGAAATCTCTTGCCGAAAGCCGCGCTTGCGGCTTTCGGCAAGACTCGACGGCGGCGTCCCGGCATCGTGCGGGCCTTCAAAGGCAAGGAACCACCCCATGCGACGTCTTTCTTTTTCCTCTCTCTTCTTCCTGCTCCTCGCGCTTTGCTGCGGCTGGGCGCGAGCCTCGATGGGCATGGCGGAACTTCCCGCCGCGCCCGGCGACGGCCCGGTCACGGTGTTCTATCCGTCCACCGACGCGCCCCAGCCGACCCGGCGTGCCCGCTTCACGCTCGACGTGGCCGCGCAGGGCAAGGCGGCACCCGGCAATGGCCGGCTGGTGATCGTCTCGCACGGCTCGGGCGGCGCGCCCTGGGTGCACGCGGACATCGCGCGCGGCCTCGTCGAGGCCGGCTTCGTCGTCGCCATGCCCGAGCACAAGGCCGACAACTACAAGGACGACAGCAACCCCGGTCCCGACAGCTGGACCATGCGCCCGGCCGAGGTGTCGCGCGCCATCGACGCGGTGGCGCGCGACCCACGCTTCGCGCCGCTGCTGCGGCTCGACAGGGTCGGCATGTACGGCATGTCGGCGGGCGGCCACACGGCCCTGAGCCTCGCGGGCGGGCGCTGGTCGCCGGCCGCGTTCGCGCGGCACTGCGAGGTCGACCTGGTGAACGACTTCCAGTCCTGCGTCGGCCTCATCACGCGGCTGACCGGCGGACCGCTCGACGGCATCAAGAAATGGGCCGCATTGCTCCTCATCCGCCACCGCTTCGGCGACGACGCCGCGCCGCGCAAGCACACCGATCCGCGCATCGCCGCCATCGTTGCAGGCGTGCCGGGTTCGGCCGATTTCGACATGGCCTCGCTCGCGGCGCCGCGCGTACCACTTGGCCTGATCACCGCCGCGCAGGACCGCTGGCTGATCCCGCGCTTCCACAGCGACCGGGTGCTTGCGGCCTGCCTGCCGCGCTGCGAGCTGATCGCGGACATGCCGACCGGCGGGCACGGCTCGCTGTTGTCTCCGCTACCGCCGGACCTCACGGGACTGATCGGCGACCTGCTCAACGACCCGGCGGGCTTCGACCGCGCCAGCGTGTTACCAGAAGTTAACCAGAAGACAACGGCCTTCTTCAGCACGCATCTGCTGCCATGATTCGCACCGCGGGGGCAACGTTCGAGCCTCCTGTTTCGCCGACAGCCAGTTCCCACACGCGTGGGCGGCTGTGGCGCACATGGCGACAAAGGCCGGCCCGGCCATGGTTGCACCCGAGCCGACCGAACCCCGGTCGGTTCTTGAAATCGTGACCAGCTACGAAAGGAAAAGTCACCCATGAAGCAACAGCAACACAACCGCATCTTCCTCGGCGCCGTGCTCGCCGGCCTCCTGGCCATCGGCGGCGCAGCCCAGGCGCAAGGCGTCGGGGTCGGCGTGGGGGTCAATGCAGACGTGAACACCTCGGGCGCCGCAGGCGCTGGCTCCACCCATGGCGGTGCCGCGGCACGCACAGGTGCGGCCGCAGGCGCGAACACGAATGCCGGCGCTGCCACGTCCGACACGGCCGGCAGCGCGACAGGCGGTGTGGGCAACGCCGTCGGTGGCGTGCTGGGCGGTGCCACTGGCGCCGTCAGCGGTGCCACGAATGCGGCAGGCGGCGTAACGAACACCGTGGGCGGCACGCTGAATGGCGCAACCGGCGCCGTGGGCTCGGCCACCAATGCCGTGAAGCCGGGGAGCGCTGGCGCGAAGGCGAGCGGCAAGGCGCAGGGCTCGGGCGCCGTCGACATCAAGAAGTAATCGGCCCGCCGGCCCCGGCCGGACAAAAGCCCGCAGCGCTCGCGCGTTGCGGGCTTTTTTTCGGGCGAACGCCTCAGTTGGCCGGCTTGAGCTTGAACAGGCTGGTGACCGCCACGTCGAGCACCATCAGCTCGCGCTGGTTGAACAGCCGCCAGCGCCAGCGCAGGATGCCGAGCGTCGGGCGCTTTTCGGAGCGGCGCACCTCTGTCACGTCGGCCACCAGCCGCAGCACATCGCCGGGCCGCACGGGATTCGGCCAGCGCACATGATCGAGCCCCGGCGAGGCGAACGATTCAGAACCGGCAAGCGCTGCGTCGACGGCCAGCCGCATCGCGATCGAGCACGTGTGCCAGCCGCTGGCGATCAGCCCGCCGAAGGAGCTGCCGGCCGCCGCCTCTGCATCGGTGTGGAACCACTGCGGGTCATAGGCCCGTGCGAACTGCAGGAGCTCCGTTTCGGTGAGCACGTAGGGCCCGGCCTCGATGACCTGCCCCGCGTGGAAGTCGGCGAACTTCATCCGCCGCGGCCTAGTAGGTTTCGAGGTGCAGGCGGCCTTCGCGCTTCAAGGCAGCGCCGACCGTGTCCCAATCGAGCCCCGCTTCCTTCGCCACGTCGCGCAGTGCGAGCACCACGCCTTCTTCCATGCTCTTCAGGCCGCACACATAGAAGTGGCTCGCGCCATCTTTCAGCAGCGCGGCCAGGTCGGCGGCGCGCTCGCGCATCAGGTCCTGCACGTAGCGCTTGGGTTGCCCCGGCGTGCGCGAGAACGCGAGGTTGATGTCGATGAAGTCCTTGGGCAGCGACTGCAGCGGGCCGAAGTACGGCAGCTCCTGCTGCGTGCGCGCGCCGAAGAAAAGCATCAGCTTGCCGCCCTCGAACTTGCCGCTCTTGCGCAGGCGGCGGCGCCATTCGGTCATGGCGCGCATCGGAGCGCTGCCGGTGCCGGTGCAGATCATCACGATGTGCGACTTGGGGTGATTCGGCATCAGGAACGACGAGCCGAAGGGCCCCACCACCTGCACCGTGTCGCCCACCTTCAGGTCGCACACGTAGTTGGAGCACACGCCGCGCACGGCGTCGCCCTGGTGGTCTTCGGTCACGCGCTTCACGGTGAGCGAGACGTTGTTGTAGCCGGGCCGCTCGCCATTGCGCGGGCTGGCCACCGAATACTGGCGTGCATGGTGGCGCTTGCCGATGGCATCGACGCCCGGCGGCACGATGCCGATCGACTGGCCCTCGAGCACCGGGAACGGCACCACGCCGAAGTCGAGCACGATGTGGTGCGTCTCGCTGTCGAAGCCGGCCTCGGTGCAGTTGAAGTTGCCGACCACCGTGGCAGTCGTCGGGGTCTTCGGCGGGAAGAGATTGGTGTACGCGTGCGCGGCCGACCAGGGCGGCACGGTGGCGCCGTATTGCGCCGAATTGAAGGCCGGCTCGATCGATTCGGCGGCCGCCTGGGCTTGCGTCTGGGCGGGCAAGGCGGCCGCGGGGTCGCCGGCCACTTCAGCGGACACGCCGGCGGCTTCGAGCTCTTCCGGCGAGAGTTCGGCGGGCAGCGACTCCCAGGTGAGCTGTTCCTCGATCGAGTACGCGCGCACCACCGGCATCGTGCGCCAGTTGTCGATCGAACCCGTCGGGCACGGCGAGATGCAGGCCATGCAGCCATTGCAGACGTCCGCGCGCACGACGTAGTTGTTGTCGTCGTGCGTGATCGCGTTGACGGGGCAGGTCGCCTCGCAGGTGTTGCAGCGGATGCAGATCTCGGGGTCGATCAGGTGCTGCTTGATGATCCCGGCTTCAACGGCCATGTCCATGTTGTTCTCCTAACCTGAAGCCCTCCCCCTTTGGGGGAGGGTTGGGTGGGGGCAAGCGGCCTCTGTCGTGGGCGCTATCGCCGCKTGCCCCCATCCCAGCCTTCCCCCAGCGGGGGAAGGAGCAATACCGAAATCCCAGATCAACCGAACCGCACGTACTCGAAATCCACCGGCTGGCGGTTGATACCCATCACCGGCGGCGAGATCCAGCCGGCGAACTTGCCTGGCTCGACCACGCGGCCCATCAACGATGCCACGAAAGCGAAATCTTCGGAACTCGGCAGCCATTCGTCGCGCTTGGCGGCCCATTCGATGTCGTTCACCACGCGGCCTTCGGGCGACATCTTGATGCCGGCGAGCGCGCCGATCTGGCGGTTGAAGGCCTTGTGCGGCACCGTCAGGCGCGTCGGGATGCCGGCCTTCTCCAGCACCTTGTTCCAGCGGCCGACGCCGGCCACCGAATCCTTGATGAAGTCGTCGCGCAGCACTTCGTTCAGCGCATTGAGCATCGGCACGTCCTTCTCGACAAGCTGGCCGTCCTTCACCTCGAGCACCTTGTAGGTCTGGCCCTTGAGGATGTGGTCGTCCGTGCGCTTGCCTTCTTCGTAGCGGCCCTTCAGGCCGGAGCTGTAGAAGATGGCGGCGTTGCTCGACTGGTCGGCGCCGAACAGGTCGATGGTCACGCTGTAGTGGAAGTTCAGGTAGCGCTGGATGGTGCCCAGGTCGATGCAGCCGGCAGCGCGGATCTTCTGCACGTCGTCAGTCTTCAGCTCGTTCATGACCTGTGCCGTGCGCGCGATGACGCGCGACACGCCGCTCTCGCCCACGAACATGTGGTGCGCCTCTTCGGTCAGCATGAACTTGGTGGTGCGCGCCAGCGGATCGAACGCGCTCTCGGCCAGCGCGGCCAGCTGGAACTTGCCGTCGCGGTCGGTGAAGTAGGTGAACATGAAGAACGCGAGCCAGTCGGGCGTCTTCTCGTTGAAGGCGCCCAGGATGCGCGGGTTGTTGGCATCGCCCGAGGTGCGCTGCAGCAGCGCATCGGCTTCTTCGCGGCCGTCACGGCCGAAGTGCTTCTGCAGCAGGTAGACCATGGCCCACAGGTGGCGGCCTTCTTCCACGTTGATCTGGAACAGGTTGCGCAGGTCGTACATCGACGGTGCCGTGAGGCCCAGGTGGCGCTGCTGCTCGACCGACGCGGGCTCGGTGTCGCCCTGCGTCACGATGATGCGGCGCAGGTTGGCGCGGTGCTCGCCGGGCACGTCCTGCCAGGCTTTTTCACCCTTGTGGTCGCCGAAATGGATCTCGCGGTTGGCGTCGCCCGGGTTCAGGAAGATGCCCCAGCGGTAGTCGCGCATCTTCACGTGGCCGAACTGGGCCCAGCCCTGCGGATCGACGCTCACGGCCGTGCGCAGGTACACCTCGTGGTTGGTCGAGCCCTCGGGGCCCACGTCGTCCCACCAGTTGATGAAGTTGGGCTGCCAGCCCTCGAGCGCGCGCTGCAGCGTGCGGTCTTCACCGAGGTTGACGTTGTTGGGGATCTTCTCGCTGTAGTTGATCGTGCTCATCGTTGTTCCTTGGGTTGTACGGACTGCTGTTCTGTCAGACGCGGTTCATGTCGAAGCCGGCTTTCTGGCCGGTGCCGTAGACCTTCAGCGCGCCCTTTTCGCCAACGGCGTTGGGACGGTTGAAGATCCAGTTCTGCCAGGCGGTGAGCCGGCCGAAGATGCGGGTGGCCATGTTCTCCTTGCTTGCGAAGCGCAGGTTGGCTTCGAGGCCGGTGAGCGCATCGGGCGACATGGCGGCGCGCTCCTCGATGGCGATGCGGATCTCGTCGTCCCAGTCGATGTCGTCCGGTGCGGCGGTCACGAGGCCGAGCTTCAGCGCCTCGTCGGCGTCGAGCGGCTTGCCGGCGGCGGTGCGTGCGGCTTCGAGCGGCGCGGCCTCTTCATAGAAGCGGCGCTGCAGGCGGCTCTGGTCGTTGACCATCGGGAAGAAGCCGAAGTTGAATTCGTTCAGCGTGAGCTTCGGTGCGCGCTCGGCGTCGTCGGGCAGCGCGAGCATGTAGGTGCGGTCGGCCGCAAAGGCCAGCTCGGCCAGCATGCCGGCGAAGCACGAACCAGCTTCCACCAGCGCGAACAGGCTGCGCGAGGACACGTCCAGGCGCGCCAGCGTGCGGCGCAGCGCGCCGATGGTTTCGCGCACCAGCCAGTGGTCCTTGTGGGCGAGCATCACCGTATCGGACGCGAGCACTGCGGCGGCGTCGCCCTCGGTCTTGAGCAGCCAGGTGCCGATGTCGAGCTCGTTGGTGCGCAGGTTGAGGATGGCGTCGTCGAGTTCGCGGCACATCGCGAGCGGCCACCAGGCGGCACCCGCGGCTTCGATGGCGGCGATGTCGGCCGGCTGCGCACCGGTGGGCGCCTTGATGGTGATGGTCGCGGTGCGCTTGCTGCGGTCAATCTGCACGTTGACGTTCGAATACGCGATGCCGTCGGCGCTGTCGGTGCGTTCCAGGCGGGTCAGCGCCACGCCCTTGGCGTTGGCGGGACGATCGCTGCCGGCCGCGAGTTGCGAGGCGCGCTCCTGCACGGCGGCGGCGAACTGCGCGGGCTTGGCCACCGTGTCGACCAGGCGCCAGTCGACCGCGCGCTGGCCGCGCACGCCTTCGACGCTGGTGCAGAAGATGTCGGCGAGGTCATGGCGCACGTGGCGCTTGTCGGTCACGCGGGTCAGGCCGCCGGTGCCGGGCAGCACGCCGAGCAGCGGCACTTCGGGCAGAGAGACGGCGGACGAGCGGTCATCCACCAGCAGGATCTCGTCGCAGGCCAGCGCCAGCTCGTAGCCGCCGCCGGCGCAGGCGCCGTTCACGGCCGCGAGGAACTTCAGGCCCGAGTGCTTCGAGGTGTCTTCGATGCCGTTGCGGGTTTCGTTGGTGAACTTGCAGAAGTTGACCTTCCAGGCGTGGCCCGAAACGCCGAGCATGAAGATGTTGGCGCCCGAACAGAAGATGCGGTCCTTGCCGCTGGTGACGATCACGCTGCGCACTTCGGGGTGCTCGAAGCGCACGCGGTTGAGCGCGTCGTTCAGCTCGATGTCCACGCCCAGGTCGTAGCTGTTGAGCTTGAGCTTGTAGCCGGGGCGAATGCCGCCGTCTTCCGCGATGTCGAGCACGAGGCGCGCGATGGCGCCGTCGAAGCTCAGCGACCAGTGGCGGTACTGGCCGGGTTCGGTGCGGTAGTCGACGCGCGGGGGCGCCTGGAGCGTGGTGGTGTCGGTCATGCGGAAGTCTCCTGTGGGGCAGTGTTCGGAAACCGTGAACAGGAAAGATAGTGCACTTTACTGCTCCGATGACATGCATCATGCTGCATGCATGTAGGCAAGTCAATGCCTGCTGCACTTTTTTTCAGATTTAGGGCTGGGCTGGGGATTCGGGGAAGTGCGCAGGCCACCGGGTACTCCCCTCCGCGAATGTCCTCCGCCCTTCGGGCTCCCCCTTTATTTCGCTGCGGGGAGCACCCGATGCCCTGCGCACAGGGCACGCTGCTGGTTTGCAGCCAATCAACCAGTGCTCTGAACGCTCACGCCGGCGGGGTGCCTTGCGCAGCGAAATAAAGGGGGAGGCCGCAGGCCGGAGGACATTCGCGGAGCAAGGTACCCCGTCGGCCTGAGCGCGCCCTGAACACTCAGGCGCCCAGACCCATCGACTGGCGGGTCGCCGCACGGAGCGCCTGGAAGCTCTGCGACAAGGTCCTGCCGCTGGTGTCCACCGACAGGTCAGCCTTCGAATAGAAGGCGGCGCGGCCGTTCAGGATGCGGCGCAGGTCTTCCATCGCTTCCTTGCTGGCGGCCATCGGGCGGGTGTCGCCCTGTGCGGCCACGCGGCCCATGTGCTCCTCGGGCGCGGCCTGCAGCCACACGGTGGTGCAGTGCGCGAGCAGCTCGTTGAAGGTGGCCGGGTCGGAGACGATGCCGCCCGGCGTGGCGATCACCACCTCGCTGTAGATCTGCACCGCCTCTTCCAGCGCGCGGCGCTCGTAGCGACGGTAGGCGTTGGTGCCGTACAGGTCGTGGATCTCGCGCACGCTGCAGCCCGCGAGCTTCTCGATCTCGCGGCTCAGCTCGATGAACGGGATCTCCAGGTCTTCCGCCAGCATCTGCCCCAGCGTCGACTTGCCCGCGCCGCGCAACCCCACGAGCGCGATGCGCCGATGCCGCGCCGGATCGACCGAGGCCGTGCCCAGCAGTTCGCCGAGCGCCACGCGCACGCGGCGCAGGTCGGCTTCGCTGCGGTGTTCGAGCAGCTCGCGGATCAGCAGCCACTCGGGTGAGCTGGTCGTCACGTCGCCCACCAGCTCGGCCAGCGAGCAGTGCAGCGCGCCGGCCACCTGCTGCAGCACGAGGATCGACGCGTTGCCGATGCCGTATTCGAGATTGGCGAGGTGGCGCTCCGACACCTCCGCTGCAACGGCCACGGCCTTGCGCGTGAGGCCGCGCTGCGCGCGCAGGTTGCGCACCCGATCGCCCAATGCCGCCAGCAGCGGGTTCTTCGCCTCTCCTGCAGGCGCAAGGCCGTTGCCGGGGTCGCCACTTTCCGGCGCGGTGGCCAGCACCGCGTCTACATGCTCGTTCATGCAATTCCTCGTTCTTCACCGGAATTGTGCGCGCTCAGGGTAAACACCATAGATGCACTATATTGCTTGACACTCATTGTCTCGATGCTTATCGTTCGGCCACACGCAAGATACTGCACGCGCAGAGATTCTGCAAGGTAGTTCAAAAGTTCGAGGCCCCACGATGTCCGACCGAAGCACCGCCGCCACAGGCAAGGAAGCATTTCACCAGCTGATTGCAGGCTTGACCGCCGAGATCGCCGGCAGGCCGCTCGACAGCGCGCTCGACCAGTGGCTCAACGCCACCCACGGCGCAGGCAGCGCCCGCTTCGAGCAGCTGCGCCAGGCCTGCATCGGCGGCGTCGCCGAAGGCTGGCTGTGCGAGCGCGAGGGCGGCGGCATCCGGTACGGCCGCGTCTTCAAGGCCGAGGACGCGCTGCACCGCTTCTCGGTCGACGTGGTCGACATGCAGGACATCGCCGGCCCGCACCACACGCACCCCAACGGCGAGATCGACCTGATCATGCCGCTGGAGGGCAGCGCCGACGCCACCTTCGACGGGCGCCCGGCAGGCTGGTGCGTCTACGGGCCCGGCACCGCGCACCGCCCGACCGTGGCGCAAGGCCGCGCGCTCGTTCTCTATCTGCTGCCCGAAGGGCAGATCAAGTTCACCCCATGACCGAACTCCTTCCCAACTACGTCGCCGGCCGCTGGCAAAGCGGATCGGGCGCCGGCACGCCCCTGTTCGACCCGGTCCTGGGCACCGAGCTCGCACGCGTCGACGCCACCGGCCTCGACCTGCCCGAAGCTTTTGCCTTCGCCCGCGAACAGGGCGGCAATGCGTTGCGCGCCCTCACCTACCGCCAGCGCGCCGGGCTGCTCGCAGCCATCGTGAAAATGCTGCAGGCCAACCGCGACGCCTATTACGACATCGCCACCGCCAACTCCGGCACCGTGAAGAACGACTCGGCCGTCGACATCGACGGCGCGATCTTCACGCTCGGCCAGTACGCCAAGTGGGGCGACACGCTCGGCGACGTGCGTGCGCTGCGCGACGGCGACGCGGTCAAGCTCGGCAAGGAGCCGGTGTTCCAGTCGCAGCACCTGCAGGTGCCGACGCATGGCGTGGCGCTGTTCATCAACGCCTTCAACTTTCCTTCGTGGGGCTTGTGGGAAAAGGCCGCGCCCGCACTGCTGTCGGGCGTGCCCGTGATCGTGAAGCCCGCCACGGCCACCGCGTGGCTCACGCAGCGCATGGTGAAGGACGTGGTCGACGCGGGCGTGCTGCCCGCAGGCGCGCTGTCCATCGTCTGCGGCAGCTCGGCCGGATTGATGGATGCGCTGCAACCTTTCGACGTGGCCTCGTTCACCGGCTCGGCCGAGACGGCCGCGGTGATCCGCTCGCACCCCGCGGTGGCCGAACGCTCGGTGCGCGTGAACATCGAGGCCGACAGCCTCAACAGCGCCCTGCTGCTGCCCGGCGCAGCGCCTGCCAGCGAGGCCTTCAACCTGCTCGTGCGCGAAGTGGTGCGCGAGATGACGGTGAAGTCGGGCCAGAAGTGCACCGCCATCCGCCGCATCCTGGTGCCGGCCGAGGTGTACGACGCCGCGGCCGAAGCCATCGGCGCCAAACTCGCGGGCATCACGGTGGGCAATCCGCGCAGCGAGAGCGTGCGCATGGGCTCGCTCGTGAGCCGCGCACAGCTGAATGTGGTGCGCGACGGCCTCGACGCGCTGGCCACGCAGACCACCGTGCTGCACGACAGCCGCAACAAGCCGCTCATCGATGCCGACCCGAAGGTCGCCGCCTGCATCGGACCCGTGCTGCTGGGCACGCGCGACGCCGATGCGGCGCAGCGCGTGCACGATGTGGAAGTGTTCGGGCCGGTGGCCACGCTGCTGCCGTACCGCGATCTCGCGCACGGCATCGCACTTGCGCACCGCGGCCAGGGCTCGCTCGTGACCTCCCTGTATGGCAGCGACGACGCCGCGCTCGCGCAGGCTGCGCTGTCGGTCGCACCGAGCCACGGCCGTGTGCACGTCATCACCCCCGAGGTGGCGCAGGCCCACACCGGCCACGGCAACGTGATGCCGATGTCGATGCACGGCGGTCCCGGCCGCGCGGGCGGCGGCGCCGAACTGGGCGGCCTGCGCGCGCTCGATTTCTATCACCGCCGAAGCGCGGTGCAGGCAAGCCCCGGCGTGCTCGCCGCACTCGGCCTCTAGAACGAGAGACACGGCCGAAGGAGACAAGACCATGACCCTGCCCACACGATTCAACTTCGCCGAGCACCTGTTCGCCCTCAACCGCGGCCGCGCCGATCGCACCGCCTACATCGACGACCGCGGCACGCTGAGCTACGGCCAGCTCGAAGACCGCGCGCGCCGCCTCGCCGCCGCGTTGAAGGCGGCAGGCATCCGCCGCGAAGAGCGCGTGCTGCTGCTGATGCTCGACGGCAACGACTGGCCGGTGAGCTTTCTCGGCTGCCTCTATGCCGGCGTGGTGCCCGTGGCCGTCAACACGCTGCTCACGCCCGACGACTACGCCTACATGCTCGATCACAGCCGCGCGCAGGCCGTGCTGGTGTCCGGCGCACTGCTGCCGACGCTGCAGCAGGCGATGGCGCGCGGCGACCATGAAGTGCAGGCGCTGATCGTGTCGCAGCCCACGGGTACGCTGCCCGAGGGCGCACAGGAATTCGAAGCCGCGCTCGCCGCCGCCCCGCCCCTGGCATCGCCGGCGCAGACCGCTTCCGACGACCCCGGCTTCTGGCTCTACTCCTCCGGCTCCACCGGCAAGCCCAAGGGCACGGTCCACACGCATGCCAACCTGTGGTGGACGGCCGAGCTTTACGGCAAGCCCGTGCTCGGCCTCACCGAGAACGACGTGTGCTTCTCGGCCGCCAAGATGTACTTCGCATACGGGCTGGGCAACGCGCTGACCTTTCCGCTGTCGGTCGGTGCCACCGTGGTGCTGATGGCCGAACGGCCCACGCCCGACGCCACCTTCCGCCGCTGGGTGGAGCACAAGCCCACCGTGTTCTTCGGCGCGCCCACCGGCTTTGCCGGCATGCTCGCCTCGCCGAAGCTGCCGGCGCGCGAAGCCGTGGCGCTGCGCATGTGCTCCTCGGCCGGCGAGGCGCTGCCCGGCGAACTCGCGCAGCGCTTCAAGGCGCACTTCGGCTGCGAGATCATCGACGGCATCGGCTCGACCGAGATGCTGCACATCTTCATCTCCAACCGCCCCGGCGACGTGCGCTACGGCACCACCGGCCGGCCGGTGGAGGGCTACGAGGTCGAGCTGCGCGGCGAGGACGGCCGCACCGTGCCCGACGGCGAGGTGGGCGACCTCTACATCCGCGGCCCCAGTTCGGCGCTGATGTACTGGAACAACCGCGAGAAGTCGCGCGAGACCTTCCAGGGCGGCTGGACCAAGAGCGGCGACAAGTACACGCGCGATGCCGACGGCTACTACACCTACGCCGGGCGCAGCGACGACATGCTGAAGGTCAGCGGCATCTACGTGTCGCCCTTCGAGGTCGAGGCCACGCTGATGCAGCACCCGGCGGTGCTGGAAGCCGCGGTGATCGGCAAGGAGGACGCCGAAGGGCTGACGAAGACCAAGGCCTTCGTCGTTCTGAAGGATGGCGCCGCGGTGACCGAGGAAGAGCTGAAGGCCTTCGTCAAGGAACGCCTCGCGCCGTACAAGTACCCGCGGTTCCTGGAGTTCGTGAGCGAGCTGCCGAAGACGGCGACGGGGAAGATCCAGCGGTTCAGGTTGCGCGAGAGGGAAAAGCAGGCGTGATACGCACCCCGTCTTCCTCTTTCCCCCTCCCCCGCTGGGGGAGGGCCGGGGTGGGGGCACCGGCCTTCATGCACGCGCAGCCCTTGCAGGCGCCGCTTGCCCCCATCCCAACCTTCCCCCAAAGGGGGAAGGAGCAACAGCCGGAGGCAACATGATGAGCACGGCGTTCGCCAACATCACCTGGCGCGGCCGCCCGGTCCGCATCGAGTGCCAATGGATCGCCCCGGAGCGCACCGATGCGCCATTGATCGTCTTCCTCCACGAAGGCCTCGGTTCCGTCGCCATGTGGAAGGATTTCCCGACGCGGCTGTGCGAAGCCGCCGGCGCCCGCGGCCTTGTCTTCTCGCGCCCGGGCTACGGCCGCTCCACCCCGCGCGCCGGCGACGAGACCTGGGACGTCGACTTCATGCACCGCCAGGCACATGAAGTGCTGCCCGCCCTCTTCGCCGCGCTCGAGCTCGGCGACGAGAAACCCTGGCTCTTCGGCCACAGCGACGGCGCCTCGATCTCGCTGCTGTATGCGGCGCGCTTTCCCGAGCACGTGGCCGGCCTGGTGGTGCTGGCGCCGCACATCTTCGTCGAGGACGTGACGCTGGCCAACATCGAGCAGGCCCGGCTGGCCTACCTGGAGACCGACCTGCCGAAGAAGCTGGGCCGCTATCACGACGACGTCGATTCGGCCTTCTGGGGCTGGAACCGCGTCTGGCTCCATCCGCCTTTCAGGCAATGGAACATCGAAGCCGAGCTCGATGGCATCCGTTGCCCGATTCTTGCTATGCAGGGTATCGACGACGAGTACGGCACACTCGCGCAGATTCGCGGCATCGCCAGGCGCGTGCCGGGCACCGAGCTGCTGGAGCTGCCTGACTGCGGGCATTCCCCGCATCGCGACCAGCCCGAAAAAGCGATAGTGGCGACCGTTTCATTCATGGGCGACCGGAATCCCCGGTCAGGGAAAACTCGTGTTTGAGAGATAAATGATTTACCCTTAAAGTATCTGCGCCAGCGGCGGCGCGTCGTGAAGACACGCGCCCCAACCCGTCGCCCCCGTCTTCAAGCCGTTCCCCTTTCATTTCAATACCACGCCAGGAGATCACATGAGCACCCGCATCGCCCGCACCACCCTGACGGCCCTCGCCCTGGCCTGCATCGCCACGCTGGGCCACGCCCAGCAAGGCAAGCTCAAGGTCGGTCTGATGCTGCCCTACAGCGGCACCTACACCGCCCTGGGCGTGGCCATCGAGAACGGCTTCAAGCTCTACGTGGACGAGCACGGCGGCAAGCTCGCCGGCCGCGAGATCGAATACTTCAAGGTCGACGACGAGTCCGACCCTGCCAAGGCCACCGACAACGTCAACAAGCTCATCAAGCGCGACAACGTCGACGTGATCGTGGGCACCGTGCACTCGGGCGTCGCCATGGCCATGGCCAAGGCCGCGAAGGAAAGCGGCACCGTGCTGATCGTGCCCAATGCCGGTGCCGACGCGGTGACCGGCCCGATGTGCGCGCCCAACATCTTCCGCAGCTCGTTCAGCAACTGGCAGCCGGCCTACGCGATGGGCGAGGTGGCGGCCAAGCAGCAGGGCAAGAAGAAGGCGATGACCATCACCTGGAAGTACGCGGCCGGCGACGAGTCGGTTGCAGGCTTCAAGGAAGGCTTCGAGAAGAACGGCGGCAAGGTCGACAAGCAGCTCACGCTGCCCTTCCCCAACGTGGAATTCCAGGCGCTGCTGACCGAGATCGCGGCGGCCAAGCCCGATGCGGTGTACGCCTTCTTCGCCGGCGGCGGCGCGGTGAAGTTCGTGAAGGACTACCAGGCCGCCGGCCTGAACAAGACCATTCCGCTGTACGGCCCCGGCTTCCTCACCGACGGCACGCTCGACGCGCAGGGTGAATCTGCGCAGGGCATGCTCACCACGCTGCACTATGCCGACGGCCTGAACACCGCGCGCGACAACACCTTCCGCGTCGGCTATGCCAAGGCCTTCAAGCTGCAGCCCGACGTGTATGCGGTGCAGGGCTACGACGCGGCGCAGATGCTGGGCGTGGGCCTTGCCGCCACCAAGGGCGACATCTCGAAGAAGGCCGAGTTCACGGCCGCCATCGAGAAGGCGAAGATCGACAGCCCGCGCGGCACCTTCACGGTGAGCAAGTCGCACAACCCGGTGCAGGACATCTACCTGCGCAAGGTAGAAGGCAAGGAAAACAAGCTGGTGAGCACCGCGATCAAGGGTCTCGCCGACCCCGCTCGCGGTTGCCGGATGTAGACAAGGCACTCCCCCAGGCTGCGCACACTTCGTGTCGCTTCGCCTTCCCCCTCTCCGGGGGCGACACCTGCGGCCCGGCAAAGCCGGTTCCGCGGTGTCTCCCGAACATCGCGGGCGCTATCGCGCCACGCTCTCTTTCGGTCTCACAGGGATGACCTAACGTGGATTTCGGAACCTTCTTGGTCCAGTGCCTGAACTCGGTTCAGTACGGGCTCCTACTCTTCCTGGTGGCCTCGGGGCTGACGCTGATCTTCGGGATCATGGGCGTCATCAACCTTGCGCACGGCAGCTTCTACATGATCGGCGCGTACATGGCGTTCGCGCTTGCGCCGCTGTTCGGCGACCAGTTCCTGCTGATGCTGGTGGCCGGCGTGGTGCTGGCGGCCGTCTTCGGCTACCTGCTCGAATGGGCCTTCTTCAGCTACCTCTACCAGCGCGACCACCTGCAGCAGGTGCTGATGACCTACGGGCTCATCCTGGTGTTCGAGGAGCTGCGCTCCATCCTCGTGGGCAACGACGTGCACGGCGTGAAGGTGCCGGCATGGCTCGACGGCAGCTTCGCGCTGGGCAACGTCATGAGCTATCCGTGGTATCGCCTCTTCGCCTCGGCCGCCTGCATCGTGCTGGCCGTGGCGCTGTACTGGGTGGTCAACCGCACGCGGCTGGGCATGATGATCCGCGCTGGTGCGAGCAACCGCGACATGGTGCGCGGCCTGGGCATCGACGTGAAGCGGCTCTACCGCATCGTGTTCGCGGCGGGCGTGGCGCTGGCGGCGCTGGCCGGCATGATCGCGGCGCCGATGTCCTCGGTGTACCCGAACATGGGTGCGAGCGTGCTCATCATCTGCTTCGTGCTGGTGGTGATCGGCGGCATCGGCTCGATCACGGGCGCGCTGGTGGCCTCGCTGCTGGTGGGCTTCGTCGATACCTTCGGCAAGGTGTTCTTCGCGGACCTGAGCGGCATCGGCATCTACCTGCTGATGGCCATCGTGCTGATATGGAAGCCCGAAGGGCTGATGGGGAGGCGGCCATGAAGAAGACCGCATTCCTCGTGCCGGTGCTGTGCGCCGTGCTCATCGGCGTGGCGGGCCCGTTCATGGGCAACTACGTTTCCGACTTCGTCGTGAAGATCATGATCCTGTCGATCTTCGCGCTGAGCCTCGAACTGCTGGTCGGCATGACCGGGCTCGTGAGCCTGGGCCATGCGGCCTTCTACGGCATCGGCGCATACGTCACGGTGCTCGCTTCAGGCAGCGAAGGCGGCAACTTCGCGCTGCTGCTGCCGCTGGCCATGGGTGCGGCGGCGCTGTATGCGCTGTTCGTCGGTGCATTGAGCCTGCGCACGCGCGGCGTGTACTTCATCATGGTGACGCTGGCCTTCGCGCAGATGGCCTTCTTCGTGTTCCACGACACCAAGGTCGGCGGCGGCAGCGACGGCATCTACATGTACGTGCGGCCCGCCCTCGGCGCGCTCGACATGGAGAACCGCACGGTGCTGTTCTACGTGGTGCTGGCCTCGCTGGTGTTCACCTACGGGCTGCTGGCGCTCATCCGCCGCTCGCGCTTCGGTGCGGCGCTGGCGGGCATCCGCGTGAACGAGCAGCGCATGCGCGCCGCGGGCTTCTCGGTGTATGCCTACAAGCTCGCGGCCTTCGTGCTGGCGGGTGCATTGGCCGGGCTTGCCGGCTTCCTGCTGGCCTCGCGCGATGGCGTGGTCAACCCGGAACTGATGGCATGGCACAACTCGGGCGAGGTGCTGCTGATGGTGATCCTCGGCGGCCTCGGCCACCTGCGCGGCGCGGTGATCGGCGCCATCGCGTTCACGCTGCTGAAGGAGATCTTCTCGACGCATGCGGTGATGGGCCCGATGGCAGACCACTGGCAGCTGACGCTGGGCCTGACGATCATCGTGTTCGTGGCGCTGCTGCCCAAGGGGCTGATCGGGCTTGTGAAGCGCCTGTCGCCGAAGGAGGCCGTGTGAAGTCAGCTCTCCCCCAGGCTTCGCGCACTTCGTGTCGCTTCGCCACCCCCCTCACCGGGGGCAACACCAGCGGCCCGGCAAAGCCGGCTCCGCGGTGTTCCCTGCATTTCTCCCTCCCCCGCTGGGGGAGGGCCGGGGTGGGGGCA
>NZ_JBFTJJ010000028.1:0-81101 GCF_056395365.1 Variovorax sp. 10L421 | reverse complement strand
CCGATATGCGTTTGCCGGGCAATGTGGCTGCCTCCTCTTGAGGCAAACCACTTTAAGACCCGACCGCAAACGCACCCCGGGCGCGTGCGTCAACCGCTCAGGATAGTTGTCGTCGACCGCTCAAGATAATTGTCGCTGGCCATCGAAGTAGCTCGAGCGCCTGCCGCAGGGGATGCACCAGTGCCACCGCGTGCGGCGTAGGCATCATGCCGCGGCCTGTCCGTACGAACAGAGGGTCATTGAATTGCCGACGCAGTCGCGCAAGCGCCAAGCTGACCGAGGTTTGAGCGATCTCGAGATTCTCTCCAGCACGCGAAACGCTGCGCGTCTTGTAGATCTCATCAAAGACGGCAAGAAGCTTCATGTCCATTATTAAGTTTCCCGTTATCGACTATTACCCCACCTGCATCGCCGTAATGATGCTCTATCGATAAATTCGAAGCAACTTGCCGGGCGTCGACCACGGACCGTCCCGACCCGCTTCTTCCACCTCTGGAGACACACATGGGCAACCGCAGAGCCATTCTGGTATTGGCAAGCGCCGCACTGATGACCGCAGCATCCATCGCATCGGCGCAGGTCTGGCCCAAGGGCCCCGTGCGGGTGGTCGTACCTTTCGATGCCGGCTCAACCCCCGACCAAGTAGCCCGTGCGGTCTCGGACAGGCTGTCGGCGCGCCTTGGTCAGCCCATGTTTGTCGAAAACAAGAGCGGCGCCGCAGGAAACATCGGCACCGATGCCGTCGCGAAAGCGGCGCCTGATGAGCAGACCATCGGGGTCAGCATCGCGGGCCCGCTGGCGATCAACCCGCTGCTCTTCAAGAAGATGCCTTACGACCCGGCCCGGGACTTTGAGCTGCTGACCGTGGCCGTTTCGCAGCCATCGGTGCTGGTTGTTGCTCTCAAGCATGTCGTCAGCAGCCCGAAGGAGTTGCTCAACCTCATGAAGCTGAGCAAGGCGAATTTCACCTTTGCGTCGATCGGCGCAGGGTCCGTTTCTCACCTGGCCATGGAGACTCTCGGAGCCGGAAGTGGGGCCGATGTGGTCCATGTGCCCTATCGGGGCTCTGGCGCCGCAGTGACTGCGGTGCTGGCGGGTGAAGTGGACATGGCCTTGCTGCCCGCCGCTGCGGTCATGCCTCATGTGAAAGCTGGAAAGATCCGCGCCTTGGCCGTAGCTTCGGCCAAACGCTCTCCTTCGCTCCCGGACCTGCTGACCCTGGCCGAGAGCGGCCTTCCCGATGTTCGGGCCGATGCCTGGATCGGCTTCATCGCACCTGCAAAAACACCGGCTGCGATCGTGCAAAAGCTGCAAGAGCAGATCACCCAAGTTTTGGCCGAGCCGGCCGTCAAGGACAGGTTGCGCTTGCAGTACATGGACGTCGTTGGCAACACGTCGGCCGAGTTCCGCGCGTTGCTGGCAGCGGATATGGCGCGCTGGAAGCCCGTGATCCAGAAACACAACATCCAGTTGGACTGAGGCAGGAGAATTTCATGAACTCCATGACACCCGATCGCGTTGGCGTGGCCGAGCCCGCCCGCTCCGTTCCGCTTTTCGGAGAGTTTGATGTCGTCGTGCTGGGGGGTGGGCCCGCCGGCATTGCTGCAGCGAGTGCTGCGGCTCGCAATGGGGCCAGTGTCCTGCTGGCCGAGCGCTATGGATTCCTGGGCGGCATGGGAACGGCCGCTGGCGTCACCAACTTCTGCGGCTTGCACGCGAACGTGTTCGGTGACATTCGCCAAGTAGTCCATGGAGTCGCCTCGGACCTGCTTGAGCGGATGCGCGCCTTGGACGGCCTGAACGAGCCGCACCTGATCATGGGAAAGACGTTCGCCCAGGCCTATGACATGTCCGCGTTCAAGTGCGCGGCGGATGGGTTGCTCGTGTCCGACCACCGGGTTCAGCTGCTGTTTCATGCACTCGCCGCCGGCATGGTCAAGGCGGAGGACGGCAAGATCGACGCGGTTCTGCTCGAGACCAAGTCCGGCCGCGTCGCGGTGCGCGGGCGAACGTTCATTGATTGTTCGGGCGACGCCGATCTGGCGCACTGGGCCGGGGTGCCCACAGAGAAGGGTGACGAGTCGGGCCACTTGCTCTATCCCACTTTGATGTTTCGGGTGGGCGAGGTGGATGCTGAGCGCGCCGGGGAGGCATGGAAGACGATCCCCACGCTCATGGATGAAGCAGAGGCGTCGCGCGAGTTCACGTTTCCGCGTCGCGGCGCCATCGTGCGGCCGATGAAGCGAGCCTATGAATGGCGCGTCAACGTGACTCAGCTGAAAAAGCCGGACGGTTCGGCCACGGACGGCACGGATGCACGCTCGCTCAGTGAGGGCGAGATCGAAGGGCGCCGTCAGATCGTTGACTACATACGCTTCCTGCGCGAAAAGGTACCAGGCTTCGAGAACGCGTATGCGTTGGACATCGCGCCGCAACTCGGTATCCGGGAAACACGGCGCCTTGTGGGCGAATACATGTTGACCGCGGACGATGTCCTGGGATGCGCGGATTTCGACGACAGCATCGGTGTCAACGGCTGGCCGCTCGAGAAGCATGTCGCCGGTGATGTGCAGTGGATGTGGCCTCCCATCCCCAACTGTCGCGGCTACAACCAATTGCCGTATCGCATGCTGTTGCCGCGCCGGTCAAGCGCGCATGGCGTGGAAAACCTGTTGGTCGCCGGGCGCTGCGCTTCCATGACTCACGATGGTCAGTCTGCGGCCCGCGTGACGGGTGCCTGCTTGGTGATGGGCCAAGCAGCCGGCACTGCGGCCGCTCTGGCACTGCGAGACGGCTGCTCGCTGTATGACCTGAGCAACCGGAAGTTGCAGGACCGGCTGGTTCAGCAAGGTGCATTCCTTGGCGACCGCGAACGTCCTTGAGCCGCTTCTGCCATCCGCTTTTTCTCTAGGAGACTGCCAAGTGTCAATTTCCCCAGCGCGCTGCCTTGTTGCAGGAGCGGCGGCTTTGCTACTTGCGTCATGTGGCGGCAGCGCTTCATTGCAGGCGCCTCGGCTCGTCGAAACAAACGCCGCGCAGGCATGCCAAGCCCTTGCCAAAGACTTGAGACTTGAAGGCAGCGCCGTTAACGCCGCGGCATACCTTCCGGCGGGATTCGTCCCGCCCGGTTCGTCAACCGCCCTGACGCAGCCCTTTTGCCGTGTGCAACTCACGTCCAGGCCGTCCGCCGACTCGGAGATCACGTCCGAGATCTGGATGCCGGCGCTCGGCTTCTGGAACGAGAGATTCCTGGCCATCGGCGGCTCGGGTAGTTCCGGCTCCATCATGTACCCGGACATGGGCTCCGGCCTGACGAAAGGGTATGCCACCCTTTCCACGGACAACGGCCACCAGGGTCAGGACCAGATATTCGCCGTGGGACATCCCGAGAAGGTCATCGACTTCGGGCATCGGGCGCAAGCGGTCACCGCGGTGGCGGGTAAGGCGGTGACCCAGGCGTTCTACGGAAAGACTGCAAAGAAGGCCTACTGGCTCGGCTGCTCGCAAGGCGGCGGCGAGGGCATGATGCAGTCGCAGCGATACCCCGAGAACTTCGACGGCATCGTGGCAGGAGCCCCGGTGTTCGATTGAGTTGGAAGCCAGTTCGCCGCGCCATGGGTGGCGGTGAAGGGGATGCGGGACCCGAGCTTGCTGGTGCCCCGAGCGAAGCTGCCCGCGATCCACGACGCCGTTCTCGCCGCGTGTGACAAGGACGATGGCCTGGTCGATGGTCTCCTGCAGCAGCCGCAGCGTTGCACGTTCGATCCATCGTCTATGGCGTGTCCGGCGGGCACGGACAGCAACAGCTGCCTCACCCCCGGGCAGGTGACTTCCATGCAGCGCTACTTCGCACGCGTGACGCGGCCCGATGGACGGCAGATGTACGCTGCGTTCCCCCACGGTTCCGAAGGCGGTTCCCCTTGGCTCGGCGCCACGGCTCCCAATGGCAACTGGGCCGGTTTCTGGCCCAACGTGGTTTACGAGAACCCGTCGTACAGCATCGTTGCCAACCTCAACGTGGACACCGACGTCGACTACAACTTCGCGTCGAACAAGCTCAGTGCGCACTTTGACGCTGTGAGTACGGATCTCACCCGATTCAAGGACCGCGGCGGCAAGCTGATCATCTGGCACGGCTATAACGACCCCGCCGTATCGGCCTATCACACGCAGGATTACGTTGAGGCCGTCAACGCGCGGTACGGCGCGAGCCGCGCCACCGGGTTCCTGCGGACTTTCTTTGCGCCCGGCGTCAATCATTGCGGCGGCGGCGAGGGCCCTCAACCGGACCCATTCGACCTGCTCGACAAGATGGTCGAATGGGTGGAATCGGGCATGGCACCAACCTCTGTTCTGGCAAGCCATCGAACTGGAGCAGTCGTGAACCGCACGATGCCGCTGTGCCCGTACCCTCAGCTCGCGAAGTACAAGGGAGCGGGTGACGTGAAGGACGCTGCCAGCTTCGCCTGCGTGGCGCCGTAGAGAGCACCGAGAACAAGGGGGCTCTTCAGGACTGCGCCCTGTTCGACAGTCGCGCTCTTGTGCCGGGCAATTTCGCCTTTGACTATGAAGTCCCCGTCCGAAAGCGATGCTATTTGCTGTTGAACGATCGCGGCTGACCGAGAGATGAGTCCCCACGGATCAACATCTCCCAGCAGGGCAAAAGACGAGGACACAAATGATCCAATGTAGTCAGCGACGCGAAGTATGGAGGACGTCAGTTTTGTTGGGTTGTTACGAATGGCCGGTGTGCGGTAGTCAGGGCCTTTCGACGAACGAGAGGTTTTGGCCGACTGGAGATGTTCCAAGTTCGCTCAGGCGATAGGGCGCAATGTCCGCTAGCGTCTCGCCCGCCGCCGGGCCCCAACGCAAACCGCGGCCGCTGAATCTGCTGGCCCTCGTGTCCTCGCACTCTGCTGAATATTTCTCAGGTTCCCCAGAATGCATCTTCAAGCGCTTGATCACTCGAAAACAAGCGGACCTCGACGATCTGGCCGTTTTCGATGCGCAAAAGATCCACTCCCGCTTGGTCGAGCTGTATGCCGTCGCGCTCAGCTTTGAACTCAATGTTGATAGCGACCCAGCTGCCGTTCTCCATGAAGTGATCAGCGCGCGAAATCGTGAAAGTCCCGCCCGATACTTCCATCATGCCGCCGAGCATTGCCCCGACTGCGGACATTCCGCGATGCGTACCGGAAAACCGGTTTTTGCCAGGTTGATGCCAGACAACATCAGGAGAGATGAGGCTGGCCAGCAGGGCCTGGTCACCGGATTGCGCCGCGTGAATGTAGTTCTTCGCAATATCAATTTGTGACATGGCTTTCTTGTCCTTCGGTTGTGTTGTTGCTGGTCATTGTCGAAGCGCGGGCGAGCGAAGTCACGGTAGCTCTCGGAGAAGAAATGATCATTTTTGGACATGCTGGGGCAGCGTCGAACCGCTGAGACGAACGAGCCAATGCCACGAGCCAACAAGCAGATCGCCGATATTGGACGGCTCGACTACCGCCCTCGGGATTCCTACCGGTGGACTTGGAGATTTCTCCCACTTCCGACCGGTCGCGACGCGGTAGCGAGAAGAACGTGCGCGCCTGCGGGTAGAAGTGATACTGCCGGTGCGAGCACAGGCAGTTCAACGCTCGAAGTCTCCATTCAGTCTTGCAAGTTCAGGGCTGTCTTGGCTCAAGTGTCAGTTCCTTCTGCTGGCGTTCAGCTGAGCTTCGGACGTTTGGACCGGTCCCCAGGGCTCGGGCGGCTTACCCTGGCGTGCGCGATCCAGGTCGACACACGCCGATACCCGATCACGATGCCCGTCACGCTGACCAGCAGTCCTCCCAGGCTGAAGACGATCAGCACGGCGTCTCGCAAGGCCTCCGCCCGCAGCATTGCCGGCAGGTCCCAGCTGTGCAGGAAACTGAAAAGCCATCGGCCCGCGCGCTGCGAGCGGTCCGCGCTCAGCGCCACGTCTCCGGTTCGGGCGTCGAGGTACACCCAGGTGTCGTGAGGATCGCCGAAGCGGAGCCGCGCCACCGGCAGACGGCGCTCGGCGGCGCCCATCATCGCCTCGGGCTGTCTCTCGTAGTAGTACGCGTCGTAGTGCTCGAGTTCCTCCTGGGTCAGGATGGGCGCAGCAAGCAGCTGTCTCGCCGCATGCGCGAGGTCCGCCCGAGGCCACCTGTCGAGCACGCGATACCGGTCGTTCTCCTGCACGACCAGGCGCGTGTCGTTGGCGGCATTGCGCGCAAGAATGAACGGGCGGCCGTCGAGGACCCGCCATTCCAATTCGCTTGCAGCAAAGCGCGAGGCTTCCAGAAGCCTGAGGGCCTGTGCGACCGGAATATCCAGCCGCGCCGTCCCGGGAACATTTCCACGGTACTGCGCCATGTCAGGACGGGGCCCCCTGGCGTCGAAGATACCTGCCGGGTTCATCGACATCAGGCCGCTGAAGATCCAGGTGAAGACGATCGACGCGAAGGCCAGCCCCAGCACATGGTGCCAATGCAGATGGAATTCGCGATAGGGAGAACGCGAGCCTGATTTGTAGCGACCGCTGAAGCGCCAGCGCCAGATGCCGGCCACGGTGCCCGTGACCGACGTGAGGACGCACACGGCGGACAGCACGATCACGATCAAGCTCCAGCCCGGGTCGACGGAGCGGTCGCGGAACATGTAGACCCAGTGCAGCCACGCGCCGACGTAGTTCCACATCCGCTGCGCGCGCGGCGCATCCATCACCACCTGGCCAGTGGCGGAAGAAACGTACAGCCGCGTGTGCGCTGCGTCGCCCATCTCGAGGACATGCAGCGGACGGTGTGCATCGAGGCCGCGCGAGTGCGTCCATCGGTCCTCCCGCACGAGGCCCACGTATTCACCCTCGCCGCCGCTGACGAAGAGCCGCGCCGCATCTAGCGCCGAACCGGCATCGGCTGGTGGCACCGGCTTCCCTTCGGCGGCGTCGACGAGCAGGTACTTGCCATCAGCCGTGCGGAGGCGGTAAGTCGGCCTTCCATCCACGCTGGTCAGGATGACCTCCTGCGCGCGTCCGCTTGCGCCGGTCGCGGACAGCGCTACGTCGACCGGCACGCAGCACCGGGTGGGATCGAGCGCGGGCAGTGTCCGCATCCGTTCCCATGGCGTCAGCTTCGGGTAGCCCACGAACAGCATCACCACGCCGCTCACGAACCACAGTGCCATCAGCACGCATGCCCCCACGCCCGTCCAGCGGTGGACGAGGTAGGTCAGGCGTTTCATACGCTTGCCCAGCGACATCTTGAAGCCCCTGCGCTCAGAACCGGTGATGGGCGGTCAGCTCGACCCGGCGCCCCTCTCCGACAAACCATTGCGTGTTGGTGTAGTACGCCGTCGTGTAGTAGCGCTTGTTGAAGACATTGAAGCCGCGAAGCGTCACCGTGGTGTCGGGCGTGACCTGCCACCTAAGCGCCAGGTCCGTCGTGGTGTAGGCGGGCAGCGTCAGGGTGTTGGCGGTGTCCGCATACCGCTTGCCCACATAGCGCAGGCCGGAGCTCAGCGTCCATTTCGGCAGGAAGTTCCAGCTCACCCACACATTCGCAAGCCGCTCGGGCACATCGGTCGGCACATTCCCCGCGCGCGAAACGGCAACGCCCCGCACCGCTTCGGAGAAGTCGTCATACCGCGCGCGCAGCACGGCCGCGTTGGCATCCAGCTGCCAGCCGGAAGCGAAGGCCATTGCGACGTTGGCTTCGAGGCCGCGCGATGAGCGCTCACCGACCTGGATGCTCTGCGACGGGTTGCTGGGATCCCGCGTGACCAGGTTGTTCTTGGTGATGTGGTACGCCGCCAGGCTCCATTCACCGCGCTGGTCCCAGAAGGTCTGCTTCACTCCGACCTCGGCCTGCTTGCCCGTGGCGAGATCGAACTTGCTGTTCGCCGGCGACAGCATGAGCAGCCCGCTCACCGGGTCCGCGGCCTTGGCGTACTGCGCGTACAGCACAAGGTTCGGGACGATCTCGAACACGGTCCCGATGCGCCACCCGGTGTGGGAGAAGGACTTGCCGAACGCCGCTGTGCCGGCCACCAGGTCCCGGCGCGATATGCGTGCGTGGTCATGGCGCAGGCCCGCCACCAGCGACCACCGATCGCTCAGTTCGAGTCGATCCTCCGCGAACACCGCCGACTGCCTCGCCTCGTTGCGGTAGCGCGGGATGAAGGGCACGCTGCTGGCGAAGTAGCCAGGGGTTGGGTTCAGTGGGTCGACCGATGGAGACGAGCCGACATAGGTGTTGTTCGTGTGCGTGAAAGAACTGGAGTTGATGTCGAACCCCACCGACGCCTGGTTCTTCAAGCCGAACAGGGTGCCCTTGAAGGTCGCATCGGTGGTGTTTCCCGTCTGCGATTGGTCGTGCCGGATCTGCGTGTTGCCGGATCGGTCGATGAGGCCTGTTCGCGGGTTGTAGGCATACGACTCCGCATTGCGCCAGTAGCGCTGGCTGTCGATGCGGTACAGGCGGCTTCGCACCGTGGTGTCCGCGCTTGGCGTCCATTGCGCCGCCAGCTCGGTCCAGCGGTCCTGGTACTGGATGGTGCTGTCGCCGACGTTGTAGTTCTTCTCGCGCAGTGCCGGGAGCTGCTGCCCGTTGACCAGCGGTGTTCCGAAGTAGCGCATCGGGTTCTGCCTGCCCTCGGCATGGCTGAGCCGCAGGCTGAACTCGGGAGAGACGTCGAGTTGAACCGCCCCCGAGAACGCCCGGTTGCGCGAATCGCCACTGTCCACCCAGCCGTCGGAGCGATCGCCGCTGACATCCAGCCGGTACGACAGTTTGTCGTTGATGGCTCCGCCGCTGCCGAAGCCGAGTCTTCGCGTGTTGTCGGTCCCGATGGTGGTTTGCACCTCGTTCTCAATCGGCCCGCGGTGGGGCTTCTTGGGGATCACGTTGACCACGCCGCCGATGGCGCCGTCGCCGTAGATGACCGATGCCGGCCCGCGAAGAACTTCGATGCGATCGAGCGACCAGGTGTCGAACGGAAAGGTCACGCCGAGTCCGCCGTACTGGCGCGTGCCGTCGTACAGCCGCATCACGGAGGTCGAATCGGTGAATCCGCGTGCGGCGAGGGAGGAGCCTCCGTTGCCGGGATGGGCCAGGCTGCTGATGCCGGTCGAGCGGGTGACGGCTTCGACGACGCTCGCATCACCGCGCTGCTCAAGCTGCTCGCGCGTGATGGTGCCCACGCTCGCGGGTGTCTGTAAGGCCGTGATGCCCAGGTTCGAACCTGTTGCGACGGGCGCGCCAAGGCCGCTGTCGCGGGTGGCGGTGACCGACACGGCGGGAAGCGCGGGTTGTTGTTCGTCGGCGGCGTGGGCCGTCGTGGCCAGCCAGGGAAACGCCGCGCCCAGCGCGAGCGGAAAAATGGTCTTCTTCATGGATGCTCTCTGCGGCACCCTCGGGGTGCCGGTTTGTCTGCGGAAACGAAAGAGGCTGCGCGCGCCGCAGTGGTCAGAAGACCGGTGCAGGCGTCACGCGCGTCGGAATTCCGATCGGGTCAGCAGAGAGCAGGAGGGCCGCGCGCGGACAACGGCGCGGCGGTGGCCGCAGCGAGACGCGCGGCCGGAATCGACTGGACAGCGTGGCCCAGCGGCAAGATGCCAGGGAGATCGCCGACCTGCGCCGCAGGCGGCGGTGCGCCGGTCAGCACGCACATCGGGCAATCGAGGTGACTGGCGCCGAGTTCGCGTGCGCCGTCGTCGGTCTGCACAATCACCTTGATGGCGCCGGCAGCCGAACATACCAGCTCCATCTCTTGTGGATGGACCAGGGGCGATGCCACTGCCACGCCCAGCGACAACACGAACCAGGCCAGCACGAAGCGGACGAGATTGCGGGCGTGACGCAGGGCAGGCATGCGGTGGATTATCAGTCAGGCGAAAGAAGGGTCGGCGCCAGTTGGAGAATTCCAGGCGGGTAATTGGGATTCCAGCATTCGCGTTCAACATGGAACGGCTGAACGCGTAGCTTCCACTTGAGCCCTTCGAGCAAAGAAGGAGAAAAGCCTGCTATTTCATCAATAGCAGGCTTTCAAAAGGTGACCAGGGGCCGCGCTTCGAGCAATTCGAACGCCGAACATTGCGAACTACGAATCCGAAGCCAACTCTGGAAAACTACGACGCTTGGTGCTTGCAGACCTTGCCGCCGCTTCGATCTTCGCCCTGACTTGAGTGGTAACGCGCGGGATGCCCTTGCTTGAGACATTGAACACGCGGCCGGGCGCGGCCTTCGCTGCCTTTGCGGGCTTCCTGATGGCTGTAGGGCTAGTCATGGGGACCTCCGACAGAGAATTTCTCACCCGTATAGGTTAGCAGTTTGCGCCAGGACCTGCTGCCGGGCCGCAAATCGAAGGTCATCAGGCGCTGTGATCCTTCCGTCTCCCACCATGTCGGATCGACGTCCAGAATATCCTGGACAGTTCGACAGCCCTGCAGGTGCGGCGCACCGCGCTGCTCATCGGGTAAGAGCGCAGCGTCAAAGCCAAGCTTCGGCCATACCTTGAACCCGACATGGCGCTCCTGGAACCCCTTGCCGCCCGCGGCGATCAGTGAGATCTCGTCCAGCCCGGCCAAATGGGCGGTGATGGCACCCAAGGTGAACGCAACCGCGCCCAGACCGTGGGGCGTCTGGTGCTTGTCCAGGAAAAAATGGTCGATGTGTATTCCCTCGATGAAGAGACCTGCGGTGCCGGTCTCTTCACTGAAGATCCCCGATCTGTTCTTGTGGCCCGCCTGAATGACCTTGGCATTGATCACCGTGAAGTACATGCCTGGCGGCGCATCGTCGCGCCCCGGCCGTCTTTCGGCCTGTCCGTGCACACGGCTGCCGTCGAAAACGGAGAATAGGTGGACGAACTCCAGCGTCGACAACGTACCGAAAGCGAAGTCAAAACTGTTGGTTGGGCCCAGCTCAACGCCATCAAACCTGACGCGCGTGCCGGTCAGGTAGCTCCGTGTGATTTCGTGGGCAAGCAGGACTTGGTGCAAGTCGGCCAGGTGTGATCGATAGAAGGGCGTCTGTTGAAGTGGCACGATCCGAAGTCAAACTAGATTGAAGCGCTCAGGCCGAGGGCTTCATGTTCATGATGCGGCTTTGCAACTTGCGAGGGGTGAGCCGAGTTGGGCTGTGGGGCACGGCGCTCTGGGTTGTTCCACGCGCCCAAAGCGATGTCCGCAGGCGTGGGGCCAGTGGGTAGATCAAGCGACGGTGGAATGTGCTTGGGCCGGACGCCGCGCAGGTGTTCCGGCCTCAGATGGGTGTATCGCTTGAGCATCTTCCAGTCCTTGTGCCCAGTCACCAGCGCAGCCTGTTCGATGGTGAACCCCGCCTCGAACAGACGACTGGCTGCTTCGTGCCGTAGATCATGGAACTTGAGGTCCTTGATCTTCAATTCCTTGCAAGCTCGACGGAACGCGGTCCCGACGGAGCGGCCGTTGTACGGAAAGACAAGGCTGCTGTTCCCGGAGAACGGTTTCTGCTCCTCGAGAATGGCCCAGGCATCGAATCCCGTGACATCGAGCAGCGGCACTTTCTGGTCATTGCCGTTCTTGTCTCGTGGGTCTTTCCGGTCACGCACAATCACGGTACGAGTCTTGGCATCGATGTCCTCCCATCGGATGCGGCAGATCTCGTCCTGGCGCATCGCGGTGGCGACCGCGAACCGCATGATTCGCCCCAGCGGGATGATCTGCCGTGAATTGCTGGCGAAGTAATCGGCAAGCGCCTGCAGTTCGTCGAGGGTAGGGCGGCGGTCTCGTTCCCGCCCCTTGCCGACCAAGCCCAGGCGCTTGAGCGCGATGCGGGCCAGATCGATGGGCTCTACCGGAACGCGAACCCCGTGAACGGCCGCCGCGTGCGAAACTACCAGCTTGATGTAGCCGATGTCCATGCTGATGGTGACGGGGCCGGCGCCTTCCTTGGCGCGGTCTTTGCCGAACTGGATGAGCCGCTCGCGCGTGAGGTCCTTCAGCTTCAGCTTGCCCAGCTTCGTGTTCAGCGCATCGAGGGTGAAGGCCTTGGAACGCCGTGGCGCTCGCAACACTTCCTTCATGTCGGTGACGTGCAGATCGATCAGATCGCCGAAGGTGGTCGGGTCCTTGACCTTTGAACGGGTGGCAGGCTCGCCCAGATCGATGCGGCGCTCGGTCGCGAGAGCCCATTCCTGGGCGTCCTTGTGTCTTCGAAAGGTTTCGCTCGCGTAGACACCCTTGCGGCGGACTTGCGCGCGCCAGTTGCCGGACGGAAGCTGCTTGAAGGTGGGCATTTCGTGTGCGCTATGTGTGCACTGACAGGGCGAAATGGGGCGTATTCGGGCGTTTTGGAGTGCACACGAGCGTGCACACGAGGGGGTCTAAGTGTATGAATGATATCGCTAAGTCGTTGAATTTAAAAGAGAAAACTGTCTCTGTCGCTCCTATGATGGATTGGACGGACCGCCATTGCCGGTACTTCCATCGCCTTCTGTCGCGCCACGCGTTGCTCTACACCGAGATGGTGACGACCGGCGCGCTGGTGCATGGCGACGTGCCCCGGCACCTGCGCTTCCACGCCGAGGAAAATCCGGTCGCACTGCAGCTGGGCGGCAGCGAGCCGGCGGACCTGGCGCACTGCGCGAAGCTCGGCGAAGAGTGGGGCTACGACGAGATCAACCTGAACTGCGGCTGCCCGAGCGAGCGCGTGCAGCGCGGCGCTTTCGGCGCCTGCCTGATGAACGAGCCGCAACTGGTGGCCGACTGCGTGAAGGCGATGGTCGATGTGGTGAGCGTGCCCGTCACGGTCAAGCACCGCATCGGCATCGACAAGATCGAGAGCTACGAATTCGTGCGCGACTTCGTGGGCCAGGTGAGCGAGGCTGGTTGCCAGACCTTCATCGTGCACGCGCGCAATGCGTGGCTGAAGGGATTGAGCCCGAAGCAGAACCGCGAGATTCCGCCGCTGCGCTACGAGCTGGTGCACCGGCTGAAGCACGAGTTTCCGTCGCTGCGGTTTTCCATCAACGGCGGTATCTCGGTCAGCGCACAGGTGCACGAACACCTGCGCCTGCTCGACGGCGTGATGGTCGGGCGCGAGGCGTATCACAACCCCTGGTGGCTGGCCGAGTGGGACGCAGAGTTCTACGGCGCAGAAGCGCAATCGCTGACGCGCGACGAGGTCGAGTCGCTGATGTGCGACTACATGGCGCGCGAGGCGGCCGAGCATGGCACGCAGTGGTGGTCGATCGCGCGGCACATGCTGGGCCTGCGCAACGGCTTGCCGGGCGCGCGGCGCTGGCGCCAGGTCTGGAGCGATCACCGGCTCAAGATGCTGCCTGCGCACGAGGTGATGGCGATGGCGCGCGAGCCGGCTGCGCAAGCCGCCTGAAGCCCCACACGCATCGCACGCTTTCCCCAAAAGCAGGCCCGCCGCGGCTTGCTGCCTTTTGTTGAAACATTGTTCCGAAATCTCTACTTCGCGATAAGTGGCGCGTCAACCGTTTTTTGCTGAAAAATGAGGAGCATCAGGGACATAAAAAGGTTTGGATAAATGAATGACGCGGTTGGCGGCAAAGAAGAGGTAAGTGCGCTCGCCAGGGGCCTGGCTCTCCTCAGGGTCATCGGCATGGCATCGGCACCCATAGGCAATCGCGAACTGGCTGACACCACGGGCATCCCCAAGGCCACGGTGTCGCGGCTCACCGCCACGCTGGTGAGTGCGGGGTATTTGCGACAGTCGCAGGACAGCGAGCGCTTCAGCCTCGGCCCGGCGCTGCTCGACATGAGCAGCCGTTACCTGCGCCAATTCGACCTGCGCACGGTGGCGCGGCCGCACCTGGCGGCGCTGTCGGAATCGGCCGGCGTGAGCGTGCACATGGGCGTGCGCGACGAACTCGACATGCTCATCATCGATTCGGTGCGGCCGCGTTCCATGGTCATCAGCTCGCGCATCGAGGTGGGCACGCGCATGACCATCGCCACCTCGGCCGCCGGGCGCGCCTACCTGGCGGCGTTGCCGGCGCAGGACCAGGCCGAACTGCTGGCGCAGATCCGAGCCGAGAGCGGGGAGAGCTGGAGCGCCGTCGAGCCCAGCCTGATGGCCGGCCTCGACGAGTACGCCCGGCTGGGCTACTGCGGCTCTTTCGGCGAATGGAATCCGCACATCCACGCCATCGCCTTCGCACTGCAGGGCCCGCGCGGCGAACGCTACTCAGTGAGCTGTGCCGGCCCCGCATACCTGCTGCCCAAGGACACGATGGTGGTGCGCATCGCGCCGCTGCTGCTGGAGACGGCGCAGCGTCTCGCCGGGGAAGCAGGAACCTCGAGCCAGGAATGAGGGGCGCTCGGCCCTGATTGCTCAGCTTCAGCACGTAGCCCCGGCCGCATTCCAATGCGCCATGGAGGTGTTCCTCGCCGGCACGGCGCCGCGCTGGCAGGTTTCAGTTCGCGGCTTCGAGGCCGTTCTGGAAGTGCTCCCGCATGCGGGCCATGGCGGCTTCCGCGTCGCGCGCCTCGATGGCGGCCATCACCGAGCGGTGCTCCGCCAGCGACTCCGCAATGCGCCCCGCCTTCAACAGCGAGTTGTGCCGGTTGAGCTTCATCACCTTGCGCAGGTCGGCCACCATCTGGTCGCGCCACTTGTTGTTGGCGATGGCCAGCAGCTGCATGTGGAAGCGCTCGTTGATCGCGAAGAAATGCTCGCGGTTTCCGACCGCGGCTTCCAGCTCGGCATGCAGCGCCTTCAGCTCCGCACGCTGCGCGTCGGTGGCACGCTCGGCCACCACGCCGGCGGCATCGCTTTCCAGCAGTGAGAGCAGGTGGTAGACGTCGGCCAGGTCCTGCTCCGACACCTCGGTGACGTAGGCGCCGCGCCGCACCTTCATCGTGACCAGGCCCTCGGCCGCCAGCACTTTCAAGGCCTCGCGCAGCGGCGTGCGGCTGATGCCGTATTCCTCGGCCAGCTTGAGTTCGTCGATCCAGCTGCCGGGCTCCAGCTCGCGGCGGAAGATCCGCTGGCGCAGCAGCTCGGCCACCTCTTCGTAGAGGGCGCGGGGGGTGAGGGTAACGGCGGACATGGGCCGGACTGTACTGCAAAAATGGGGTTTGAATTAATAATTATGGATCGGTTAGACTCGCGGCCGGCTTGCAAATCCGTGCAGGCGAATTTGCGAATACCCTGAAAGACCCTGCGAACGGCCCCTTCATGAGCAGCACACCCGAACCCTCTTTCAAGCCCGCCGATCTCGAAGCCTGGGCCAAGGCCGCTGCCAAGTCAGCGCCGGGCGGCGACGTGAATGCGCTGAACTGGATCACGCCCGACGGCATCGCCGTGAAGCCGCTGTACACCGCCGCCGACCTGCAGGGCCTGAAGTACACCGACACGCTGCCCGGCTTCGAGCCCTACCTGCGCGGCCCGCAGGCCACCATGTACGCGGTGCGCCCCTGGACCATCCGCCAGTACGCAGGCTTCTCCACCGCCGAAGAATCGAACGCCTTCTACCGCAAGGCGCTGGCTGCCGGCGGCCAGGGCGTGAGCGTGGCCTTCGACCTCGCCACCCACCGCGGCTACGACAGCGACCACCCGCGCGTGACGGGCGACGTCGGCAAGGCCGGCGTGGCGATCGATTCGGTGGAAGACATGAAGATCCTGTTCGACCAGATCCCGCTGGACAAGGTCAGCGTGTCGATGACGATGAACGGCGCCGTGCTGCCGGTGCTCGCGGGCTACGTGGTCGCGGCCGAAGAGCAGGGCGTGGCGCAAGACCAGCTCAGCGGAACCATCCAGAACGACATCCTCAAGGAGTTCATGGTCCGCAACACGTACATCTTTCCGCCAGCGCCGAGCATGCGGATCATCGGCGACATCGTCGAGTACACGGCGCAGAAGATGCCCAAGTTCAACTCGATCTCGATCAGCGGCTACCACATGCAGGAAGCCGGCGCCAACCAGGCGCTGGAACTGGCCTTCACGCTGGCCGACGGCAAGGAGTACGTGAAGACCGCGCTGGCCAAGGGCCTCGATGTGGACGGCTTTGCCGGTCGCCTGAGCTTCTTCTGGGCCATCGGCATGAACTTCTATCTTGAAGTCGCCAAGATGCGCGCAGCGCGCCTGCTGTGGTGCCGCATCATGAAGGAGTTCAACCCGAAGAACCCCAAGAGCCTGATGCTGCGCACGCACTGCCAGACCTCGGGCTGGAGCCTCACCGAGCAGGACCCGTACAACAACGTGGTGCGCACCACCATCGAGGCGATGGCCGCGGTGTTCGGCGGCACGCAGTCGCTGCACACCAATGCGCTCGACGAAGCCATCGCTCTGCCCACCGAGTTCAGCGCCCGCATCGCGCGCAACACGCAGCTCATCATCCAGGAAGAGACGCACATCACGAGCGTGATCGACCCCTGGGCCGGCAGCTACATGATGGAGAAGCTCACGCAGGACATGGCCGATGCGGCTTGGGCCATCATCGAAGAGGTCGAGGCGATGGGCGGCATGACCAAGGCGGTCGACAGCGGCTGGGCCAAGCTCAAGATCGAGGCGGCCGCCGCCGAGAAGCAGGCGCGCATCGACTCGGGCAAGGACGTGATCGTGGGCGTCAACAAGTACAAGCTCAAGACCGAGGATGCGATCGACAGCCTCTCCATCGACAACGTGATGGTGCGCGAGCAGCAGGTCGCGCGGCTGCAGAAGATCCGCGCCTCGCGCGACGGCGCCAAGGTGCAGGCCGCGCTCGACGCGCTGACCGAAGCCGCGGAGAACGGCACCGGCAACCTGCTCGCACTCAGCATCGATGCGGTGCGCCTGCGCGCCACGGTGGGCGAGATTTCGGATGCGCTCGAAAAATCATTCGGCCGCCATCGGGCCGACACGCAAAAGGTGACCGGTGTGTACGCTGCTGCCTACGATTCGGCCGAGGGCTGGGAAGCGCTGAAGACCGAAATCAACGCCTTCGCCGAAGAACAGGGGCGCCGTCCGCGCGTGATGATTTCCAAGCTCGGGCAGGACGGTCACGACCGCGGCGCCAAGGTGGTGGCCACGGCCTTTGCCGACCTGGGTTTCGACGTCGACATGGGCCCCCTGTTCCAGACGCCCGAAGAGTGCGCGCGGCAGGCCATCGAGAACGACGTGCACGCTGTCGGCGTCAGCACGCTGGCCGCCGGCCACAAGACGCTGGTGCCGGCCATCATCGACGAGCTGAAGAAGCAGGGCGCGGACGACATCATCGTCTTCGTCGGCGGTGTGATCCCGCGGCAGGACTACGACTTTCTCTACGAGGCCGGCGTCAAGGGCATCTACGGCCCGGGCACGCCGATTCCGGCCAGCGCCAAGGACGTGCTGGAACAGATCCGCGCGGCGGTCTCGGCCTGAGAAGCGACGTGGGCGATCTCTTGTCGCGGCTGTCGCTGCAGCCGGTGGATTCCAGCGATTTCGAGGCCATGCTGGCCTTGCGCATCGACGCGATGCGCCCGAGCCTGGAGCGCGTGGGCCGCTTCGACCCGGCGCGTTCGCGCGAACGCCTGAACGCGGGCTTCGTGGTGCCCTACATGCACCACATCGTGCTCGACGGCGACCAGCGCATCGGCTTCGTCACACTCAAGCCCGAGGGCAGCGACGCGCTGCGCCTCGAGCACCTCTACCTGCGCACAGGCTTCCAGGGGCTGGGCATCGGCGAATGGGTGCTGGAGTGGGCCAAGTCGCAGGCGCGCGAGCAGCATCTCGACATCAAGCTCACTGCGCTCGTGCAGAGCGACGCCAACCGCTTCTATTTGCGGCACGGCTTCGTGCTCGAAGGCGAGGAGGGCGTCGACCTGCATTACCGCTGGCGCGTGTCTCCGGAGGACGCGTGCTGAACACCGTGCAAGCGCTGGAAAGCGCGGTCGTCGATACGTCGGGCATGTCGCAGCGCCGCGCGATCGCCAAGGCGATCACGCTGCTCGAATCGACCCGCGACGACCACCGCGCGCAGGCCGACGAGCTGCTCACCGCGCTGCTGCCGCGCACCGGGAACTCGTTTCGCCTCGGCATCTCGGGCGTGCCCGGTGTGGGCAAGTCGACCTTCATCGAGACGCTGGGCCTGCTGCTGATCGGCAAGGGGCATCGCGTGGCGGTGCTTACCATCGATCCTTCGTCCACCGTGTCGGGCGGCTCCATCCTCGGTGACAAGACGCGCATGGAGCACCTCTCGGTGCACGAGCGCGCCTACATCCGGCCCAGCCCGTCGAGCGGCACGCTGGGTGGCGTGGCCGAGAAGACGCGCGAGGCGATGCTGGTGTGCGAGGCGGCCGGCTACGACATCGTGATCGTCGAGACCGTGGGCGTGGGCCAGAGCGAAACGGCGGTGGCCGGCATGACCGACATGTTCGTGCTGATGCAGCTGCCCAACGCGGGCGACGACCTGCAGGCGATCAAGAAGGGCGTGATGGAGCTCGCCGACCTGGTCGTCATCAACAAGGCCGACATCGACAAGGATGCCGCCACGCGCGCGCAGGCGCAGATCACCTCGGCGCTGCGCCTTTTCGGCCACCAGGGCAACCCGGACCACGCGCATGCGGTGCACGACGCGCATAGCGGCACGGAGGTGCGCTTCTGGCTGCCCAAGGTGCTGCAGCTCAGCGCGTTGGCAGGCACGGGCGTCGACGCGTTCTGGGACGCCGTCACGCAGTTCAGGCAACTGCAGACCGCCAACGGCAGGCTCGCCAAACGCCGCGAGAAGCAGGCCACCGCGTGGATGTGGGAGCGCATCGACGCGGGGCTCAAGCACGCCTTCAGGCATCACCCGCAGGTGCGCGAGCTGCTGCCCGAACTCACGCAGCAGGTGGCACAGGGCACGTTGCCCGCATCGACCGCGGCGCGCCAATTGCTTGCGGCGGCCGCCATCACCGCCAGGCCATGACACCACACGAAATTCAGGACCACAGCTTCGGAAGCACACCATGCAAGAACTGATCGAACAACTCGAAAAGCGTCGCGCCCAGGCGCGTCTCGGCGGGGGGCAGAAGCGCATCGACGCGCAGCACGCCAAGGGCAAACTCACGGCGCGCGAACGCATCGAGCTGCTGCTGGACGACGGCACCTTCGAAGAGTGGGACATGTTCGTCGAGCACCGCTCGGTCGATTTCGGCATGGCCGAGCAGAAGATCCCCGGCGACGGCGTGGTCACCGGCTACGGCATGATCAACGGCCGCCTCGTGTTCGTGTTCAGCCAGGACTTCACTGTCTTCGGCGGCGCGCTCAGCGAGGCCCATGCCGAGAAGATCTGCAAGGTGATGGACCAGGCCATGAAGGTCGGTGCACCAGTCATCGGTCTCAATGACTCGGGCGGGGCGCGCATCCAGGAGGGCGTGGCCTCGCTCGGCGGCTATGCCGACGTGTTCCAGCGCAACGTGATGGCCTCGGGCGTGGTGCCGCAGATCAGCATGATCATGGGCCCGTGCGCGGGCGGCGCGGTGTACTCGCCGGCCATGACCGACTTCATCTTCATGGTGAAGGACTCGAGCTACATGTTCGTCACCGGCCCTGAGGTGGTGAAGACCGTGACACATGAAAGCGTCACTGCCGAAGAGCTCGGCGGCGCCGTCACCCACACCACGCGCAGCGGCGTGGCCGACATGGCGTTCGAGAACGACGTCGAGGCGCTGATGATGCTGCGCCGCCTGTACAACTACCTGCCGCTCAACAACCGCGAGAAGCCGCCGGTGCGCCTGGGCAACAACGGCCAGGGCGATCCGGCCGACCGGCCCGACTATTCGCTCGACACGCTGGTGCCCGACAACCCGAACAAGCCCTACGACATCAAGGAGCTGATCCTCAAGGTGGTGGACGATGGCGATTTCTTCGAGCTGCAGCCCGACTATGCGAAGAACATCGTGATCGGCTTCGCCCGCATGGAAGGCCAGACCATCGGCATCGTGGCCAACCAGCCGCTGGTGCTGGCGGGCTGCCTCGACATCAAGTCGAGCATCAAGGCCGCGCGCTTCGTGCGCTTCTGCGACGCCTTCAACATTCCCGTGGTTACCTTCGTCGACGTGCCCGGCTTCATGCCCGGCACCGGCCAGGAGTACGGCGGCATCATCAAGCACGGCGCCAAGCTGCTCTACGCGTACGCCGAATGCACGGTGCCGAAGATCACCGTCATCACCCGCAAGGCCTACGGCGGCGCCTACGACGTGATGGCCTCCAAGCACCTGCGCGGCGACGTCAACCTCGCCTGGCCGCGCGCCGAGATCGCGGTGATGGGCGCCAAAGGCGCCGTGGAAATCATCTTCCGCGAGGACAAGAACGATCCGGAAAAGCTCGCCGCCCGCGAGGCCGAGTACAAGGCCCGCTTCGCCAACCCGTATGTGGCTGGCGCGCGCGGCTACATCGACGACGTGATCCTGCCGCACGAGACGCGCAAGCGCATTTGCCGCTCGCTGGTGATGCTGCGCGAGAAGAAGCTCGAGAACCCGTGGCGCAAGCACGGCAACATCCCCCTGTGACGGGCACGGAGAAGAAGAACATGTTCAAGAAGATCCTGATTGCGAACCGTGGCGAAATCGCCTGCCGCGTCATTCAAACGGCCAAGAAGATGGGCATCCTCACCGTCGCCGTCTACTCCGACGCCGACAAGGAAGCCCGCCACGTCGAGCTGGCCGACGAGGCCGTGCACATCGGTGCCGCGCCCAGCCGCGAGAGCTACCTGCAGGCCGACCGCATCATCGCGGCCTGCAAGAAGACCGGCGCCGAGGCCGTGCATCCGGGCTACGGCTTCCTCTCGGAGAACGAAGCTTTCGCGCGCAAGGTCGAGGAGGAGGGCATCGCCTTCATCGGGCCGAAGCACTATTCGATCGCCGCCATGGGCGACAAGATCGCCTCCAAGAAGCTCGCGAACGAGGCCAAGGTCAACACCATTCCGGGCTGGAACGACGCCATCGAGACGGCCGAGCGCGCGGTCGAGATCGCGAAGGACATCGGCTATCCGGTGATGATCAAGGCCTCCGCCGGCGGCGGCGGCAAGGGCTTGCGCGTGGCCTTCAACGACAACGAGGCCTTCGAGGGCTTCACCTCCTGCCGCAACGAGGCGCGCAACAGCTTCGGCGACGACCGCGTGTTCATCGAGAAGTTCGTCGAGGAGCCGCGCCACATCGAGATCCAGGTGCTGGGCGATTCGCACGGCAACGTGATCTACCTGAACGAGCGCGAATGCTCCATCCAGCGCCGCCACCAGAAGGTGATCGAGGAGGCCCCGTCGCCCTTCATCTCCGATGCCACCCGCCGCGCGATGGGCGAGCAGGCGGTGCAACTGGCCAAGGCCGTGAAGTACCAGAGCGCGGGCACGGTGGAGTTCGTGGTCGGCAAGGACCAGAGCTTCTACTTCCTGGAAATGAACACGCGGCTGCAGGTGGAGCACCCGGTCACGGAGTGCATCACCGGCCTCGACCTAGTGGAGCTGATGATCCGCGTGGCGGCCGGCGAGGCGCTGCCGCTCACGCAGGAGCAGGTGAAGCGCAATGGCTGGGCCATCGAATGCCGCATCAACGCCGAGGACCCGTTCCGCAGCTTCCTGCCTTCGACCGGCCGCCTTGTGAAGTTCCAGCCGCCGGCCGAGACCATGTTCGCAAGCGACACCGAGCATCTGAACGGCGTGCGCGTGGACACCGGCGTGTACGACGGCGGCGAGATCCCGATGTACTACGACTCGATGATCGCCAAGCTCATCGTGCACGGCAAGGACCGTCAGCATGCGATTGCCCGCATGCGCGAGGCGCTCAACGGCTTCGTGATCCGCGGCATCAGCAGCAACATTCCGTTCCAGGCGGCGCTGCTGGCGCATCCGAAGTTCGTGGCGGGTGACTTCAACACGGGCTTCATCGCCGAGCACTACGGCAAGGGCTTCCATGCGGAAGACGTGCCGCACACCGATCCGTCGTTCCTGGTTGCGCTCGCGGCCTACGTGCACCGCCGCTACCGCGCGCGCGCATCGGGCATCAGCGGGCAGCTCGAAGGCCACGGCGTGAAGGTGGGCGAGCAGTTCGTGGTGGTGGAACTGGGGCCGGAGGGCAAGCATGTGCATCACCCTGTTTCGGTCACCGACTTCCATGGCAAGACGGGCGCCAGCGCCATTGCCGTGGGCGGCAAGAACTACAAGATCGACAGCGGCTTTGCGCTCGGCGCCATCCGCGTGCAGGGCACGGTCAACGACCGGCCCTTCACCGCGCAGGTCGAGCGCGGGGCGGGCAAGAACCCGCTGGCGCTGCGCGTGTCGCACGACGGCACGCAGATCGAGGCGATGGTGCTGTCGCCGCTGGGCGCGCGGCTGCTCGAACTCATGCCCTACAAGGCGCCGCCGGACCTGAGCAAGTTCCTGATGTCGCCGATGCCGGGCCTGCTGGTCGAGGTGTCGGTGCAGCCGGGGCAGCAGGTGCGGGCCGGCGAGAAGCTGGCCGTGATCGAGGCCATGAAGATGGAAAACGTGCTGTTCGCTTCGCAGGACGGCGTGGTGGGCAAGATTTCGGCGGAAAAGGGCGAGTCGCTCGCCGTCGATCAAATCATTCTGGAGTTCAGCTGATGGGTGCCAACGACTTGCAACAAACGATCACGCTGCACCGGCCTGCGAAGGCCGCGGCGCCGCAAGGGCCATGGACGGTCGAAGCGATACAGGCGCTGCTCGACAAGCCGCTGATGGATCTGCTGTTCGAGGCGCAGACCGTGCATCGCCAGCACTTCCCGGAAGGCGACATCGAACTGGCGACGCTGCTCTCGGTCAAGACCGGCGGCTGTCCCGAGAACTGCGGCTACTGCCCGCAGTCGGCCGAGTTCGACACCGGCGTGAAGGCGCAGAAGCTCATGGAAGTCGACGAGGTGGTGCGCGCCGCGCAGGCCGCCAAGGACGCCGGCGCCACGCGCTTCTGCATGGGCGCCGCATGGCGGGCGCCCAAGGACCGCGACGTGGAGAAGGTCGCCGTGCTGGTCGAGGCCGTCAAGGGGCTGGGCCTGCAGACCTGCGCCACGCTCGGCATGCTGGAGCCGCACCACGCGCACCAGCTCAAGGCTGCGGGCCTGGACTACTACAACCACAACCTCGACACCGCGCCCGAGTACTACACCGACGTGGTCGACACGCGCACCTACCAGGACCGGCTCGACACCCTGGCCCATGTGCGCAGCGCCGGCATCAGCGTGTGCTGCGGCGGCATCGTCGGCATGGGCGAGGCGCCGGTGCACCGCGCGGGGCTGATCGCGCAGCTGGCCAACCTGAACCCGTACCCCGAGTCGGTGCCGATCAACAGCCTGGTGCGCGTGCCCGGCACGCCGCTGGCCGATTCGGAGCCGGTCGATCCCTTCGACTTCGTGCGCATGATCGCGGTCGCGCGCATCACGATGCCGACCGCACGCGTGCGGCTCTCGGCCGGGCGCCAGCAGATGGGCGATGCGGTGCAGGCGCTGTGCTTCATGGCCGGCGCGAATTCGATCTTCTACGGCGACAAGCTGCTCGTCACCGGCAACCCCGACGTCGAGGCCGACACGGTGCTGCTGCGCAAGCTCGGGCTCAATGCGCGGCAGGTGCAGGAGCAGCCGGAAGGTTGCGCGGCATGAGCACCAACGCACGCCCCTTCAAGGTCCTGGGCATCCAGCAGATCGCCATCGGCGGACCCGACAAGCTGCGGCTGCAGAAGCTCTGGGTCGACATGCTGGGGCTCGAAGTCACGGGCACCTTCAAGAGCGAGCGCGAGAATGTCGACGAAGACATCTGCGCGATGGGCGCGGGGCCGTTCAAGGTCGAGGTCGACCTCATGCAGCCGTTGGACCCCGAGAAGAAGCCCGCCGTGCACACCACGCCGCTCAACCACGTGGGCCTGTGGATCGACGACCTGCCCAGGGCCGTCGAGTGGCTCACGGCGCAGGGCGTTCGCTTTGCGCCCGGTGGCATCCGCAAGGGCGCGGCCGGCTTCGACATCTGCTTCCTGCATCCGAAGGCGAGCGACGAGTTTCCGATCGCGGGCGAGGGCGTGCTGATCGAGATGGTGCAGGCGCCACCCGAGGTGGTGGCAGCCTTCAGCGCGCTGGCCGCTACGCGTTAAGTACTTTCTTGATCGGCGGCCTGACGTCCGAACGCTGAGGCGGCAGCATCGGCTGGTGCTCGCGCGCCGGGTTCAGGATGATCGAGGTCGCCGTCTCGGTGAGGATGCAGAACTTGGTGACCACCGCATCGAGGTGGCTCACGTCGATCACCGCGATCTCGAGGATCCAGCTGTCGTCGCCGGTCACGTTGTAGGCATTGACGCATTCGGGCGTCTGCTGCACCAGTTCCACCACACGCGCGTAGTCGGCGCGGCCCACGCGGATGATCGCGCGGATGCCGTAGCCGAGCTTGCCGAGGTTCACCGTCGCGCGGTAGCCGCTGATCACGCCCGCGGCCTCCAGCTTCTTCACGCGTTCGGTCACGGCGGGCTGGCTCAGGTGCACGCGGCGGCCCAGTTCTGCCATGGTCAGGCGCGCGTCGTTCTGCAGTTCGGCGAGGATGCGGGTGTCGTGGGCGTCCAGGGCGGGATTCAAGGAAAAGTCCATGCAACTCCTTTAAATCGACGGTTTGGCGAGGGCAGAACCATGAATCTTGCATGGCTGCCGGGGGATCGCTTTCATACCATGACCGGCATCTCACACCAAGAAGAAACACTCTCCACATGCCGACTCTCGCTTCTCCCGCCCAAGCTGCACCCATTGCCGCGCGCCCTGGGCTGCCGCCGCTGCTGCTGTGGCTCTGCCTCGCCGCCACGTGGGTGGTCTGGGGCTCGACCTACCTCGCGATCAAGTACGCCCTGATCAGTTTTCCGCCGTTTCTGCAGATGGGCTCGCGCTTCCTGTTCGCGGGCGTGCTGCTGGCGCTCTGGATGCGCTGGCGCGGCGCGCCGTGGCCATCGCTCGCGCAGTGGCGCAATGCCTTCGTCGTCGGCGCGCTGATGCTCGGCGGTGGCATGGGCGGCACGGCGAATGCCGAGGTGTCGATCGGCTCGGGGCTGGTGGTGGCGTTCATCGCGGTGATCCCGCTGCTGATTGCGCTGATGAACCTGATCTGGGGCGTGAAGCCGTCGCGGCTGGAGGCCGCTGGCATCGCGCTCGGCCTCGTCGGCGTGCTGATGCTGACGCAGGGCAGCGGTTTCCGTTCCTCGCCCGACGGGCTGATCGCCATCTGCATCGCCTGCGTCTGCTGGTCGCTGGGCAGTGTGCTGAGCCAGCGCAGCCTGCTGCTGGCGCCCGGCGCGATGGGCTTTGCGAGCGAGATGCTTTGCGGCGGCCTGGTGCTGATGGGGCTTGCCGCGATGTCCGGCGAAACGATGAGCTGGCCGCTGCAGCCCGAAGCGGTCGCCGCGTGGATCTACCTCGTGGTGTTCGGTTCGCTGATTGCCTTCAACGCCTACATGGTCCTGCTCGCGAAGGCGCCTGCTGCGCTGGCCGCGAGCTACACCTTCGTCAATCCGGTGATCGCGATGCTGCTGGGCGTGTGGATCGCCAACGAGACGGTCACTCGCTTCGAGTGGTACGCCGTGGCCGTCGTCTTGGCTGGTGTGCTGCTGATGCTCTTCAAGCGAAGAGCATGAAACTCGATTTCCGGTAACACCGCGGAACCGGCTTTGCCGGGCCGCAGGTGTTGCCCCCGGAAGGGGGGTGGCGGAGCGACACGAAGTGCGCGAAGCCTGGGGGAGAGCTTTGCTATGCGCCGGGGCGGCGCCACACCGCAAGCGTAGCCGCGAGCAGCCACATGCCGGCTGCGCAACTGCGGTTCATGGCCTTGAGGCCGCGCTGCGAGAGAAAGCGCACGGCCTGCGTGCCGGCCGACGCATAGGCCAGCATCACGCAGGTGTCGAGTGCGACGAACACCGTGCCCAGCAGCAGGTACTGCGGGCCTTGCGGCTTCGCGATGTCGATGAACTGCGGCAGGAAGGCAGCGAAGAACAGCACCGTCTTCGGATTCGACAATGCCACCGCGAGGCTGCGCATCAGCGCCACGCGGCCCTGTGGCCGGACCTCGAGCGGCGACTTGGCCAGCGCCGTGCCGAGGTCGGCGGCCTCGCTGCGCCAGAGCTTGATGCCCAGCCACACGAGGTACGCCACGCCGGCGATGCGGATCGCGTTGAAGAGCCACTCCGAAGCCGCGAGCAGCGAGCCCAGCCCGAGCGCGACGACGGCGATCAGCGTGACGCTGCCGAGCGACGCGCCGGCAATCCCCCAACTTGCACGGCGCATGCCGCCTTCGATGCCGTTGGACAGCGCCAGCAGCATCGTCGGCCCCGGAATCAGGGCCAACGCGAGCGAGGCGACGACGTAGATGAGCAGGGTGTCGAGTGTCATGGCTTGGTGGTGGTCGGCGGGCGTTGTCGTTGTTGCGAGGCGGCGCGGGCACGCGCCAGTGCGGCTTCGACGATGGCGCGCTTGCGGGCGCCGGCGTCTTGCAGGGCTTCGGGCTCGGGCGCCTTGTCGGCCAGCCGCGCGTCGGTGTTGCGGTGCCGGCCATGCACCTCGTAGCGGCGCCGCGCGCTGACAGCTTGTTCAGTCGACCAGGCCTGCCAGCCACTGAGGCCGGGCGTCTCGACTTCGAGCGAGATGCAGTCGACGGGGCAGACCGGAATGCACAACTCGCAGCCCGTGCAGTGGGCTTCGATCACGGTGTGCATCCGCTTGTTGATGCCGACGATGGCGTCGGTGGGGCAGGCATCGAGGCACAGCGTGCAGCCGATGCACCAGGCTTCGTCGATGACCGCCATGGCGCGCGGGCCTTCGGTGCCGAATTGGGCATCGAGGGGAAGGGCGGCGCGGCCGGTGAGTTGCGCGAGCCGCTCGATGCCTTCGGCACCGCCCGGCGGGCACTGGTTGATGCCGGCCTCGCCGCCGGCCACGGCCTGGGCGTAGCTTGCGCAATCCGGGTAGCCGCACCGCGTGCACTGCGTTTGAGGCAGCGCGTCGTTGATGCGTGCGGCGAGCCCGTCCATGGGGTGAAGCTGCGCGCGCTTCAGCGCGCAGTCGGCCTTTTCTTCACGGCCACGCTCGCGGCCTTCTTCACTGGAACTTTCTTGGCCGCGACGGCGGCTGCCTTGCGCTCCGGCTTGATCGTGTCCTCTGCTGCGAGGCCGCCACGGTTGCCGGCACGGCTTTGCGGCTGGTCGTTGGCCGCGATGAACTTCAGCACCTTCGGATAGACCAGTTCGCGCCAGCGGCGGCCGCTGAAGATGCCGTAGTGGCCTGCGCCCTTGACTTCGTAGTGCTCGCGCTTGTCGTCGGCGATGCCGGTGCACAGGCTGTGCGCGGCTTCGGTCTGGCCCGAGCCCGAGATGTCGTCGAGTTCGCCTTCGATCGTGAGCAGGGCGGTGGAATGGATGTCCTGCGGATGCACGCGCTCCACCTGGCCCTTGGGGTTCTTGACGTCCCAGGTGCCATTGACCAGGTTGAACTCCTGGAACACGGTGCGAATGGTCTCGAGGTAGTAATCGGCGTCCATGTCGAGCACGGCGTTGTACTCGTCGTAGAACTTGCGGTGCGCCTCGGCACTGGCGTCGTCGCCCTTGATCAGGTCCTTGAAGTAGTCGTAGTGGCTGCTGGCGTGGCGGTCGGGGTTCATTGCCACGAAGCCGGTGTGCTGCAGGAAGCCGGGATAGACCTTGCGGCCTGCGCCGGGGAAGCCCTGCGGTACGCGATAGATCACGTTGTTCTCGAACCACTCGAAGCTCTTGTTCATCGCGAGGTTGTTGACCGCGGTGGGCGACTTGCGCGCATCGATGGGCCCGCCCATCATGGTCATGGTCAGCGGCAGCTGCTCGCCGCGGCTGGCCATCAGCGACACGGCGGCCAGCACCGGCACGGTCGGCTGGCACACGCTCACCACGTGGCAGTTGCCATATTCGGCCTGCAGGCGGCGGATGAACTCCTGCACATAGTTGATGTAGTCGTCGAGGTGGAACTCGCCTTCCGACAGCGGCACGAGGCGCGCGTTCTTCCAGTCGGTGATGTAGACCTTGTGGTCCTGCAGCATGGTGCGTACGGTGTCGCGCAACAGCGTGGAGTAATGGCCCGACAGCGGCGCCACGATCAGCACCACGGGCTGGCTCTTGAGCGTCTTGAGAATGTGCGGCTCGTCGGTGAAGCGCTTGAAGCGGCGCAGCTCGCAGAACGGCTTGTCGAGCTCGACGGCCTCCTGGATCACCACATCTTCACCGTCGACCTTCACCGACTTGATGTTGAACTCGGGCTTCTCGTAGTCCTTGCCGAGCCGGTAGAGCAGGTCGTAGCCGGCGGCCATGCGCTGGGCCATGGGCACCTGGCCCCACACGGCGCCCTGGCCGTAGAGCTTGGAGGCCGCCTGGGCGAAGTCCGAGAAGGGCTCCATCAAGGAACGCTGGGCTTCGTAGAGTTGGTAGAGCATCGCTGGTGTTGGAGTGGAATGTTGCGGTGCAATATATCAGCGCCGTCGGCAAGGTGCAGGGGCCTTACCCCTACGTAGATCCCCCACCGGGACCATTTTTCACCAAATGTGAAGGAATTGTCGTGAAACGAATTCCCTCACATCTAGCTGACCGTCAGATGACCTTGGCAATCGACGCGCAGACGTAGTCGATGTTCTTGCTGTTGAGCGCGGCCACGCACATGCGACCGGTGTCGGTGCCGTACACGCCGAACTCGTTGCGCAGGCGCACCATCTGGTCCTTGGTCAGGCCCGAGTAGCTGAACATGCCGATCTGCGTGGTGATGAAGCTCATGTCCTGTTTCACGCCTGCAGCCTTGAGGCCGTCGACCAGCTTCTGGCGCATGGCCTTGATGCGCACGCGCATCTCGCCGAGTTCCTTTTCCCAGAGGGCGCGCAGCTCGGCGTTGTTGAGCACTGCAGCCACCACGGCGCCGCCGTGCGTGGGCGGGTTGCTGTAGTTGGTGCGGATGGCGATCTTGAGCTGCGACAGCACGCGGCCCGCTTCTTCCTTGCTTTCGCACAGCACCGACAGGGCACCCACGCGTTCGCCGTACAGGCTGAAGCTCTTCGAAAACGAGGTCGACACGAAGAAGGTCAGGCCGGCATCGACGAACTTGGCGACGGCCGCGCCGTCTTCCTTCAGGCCGTAGCCGAAGCCCTGGTAGGCCATGTCGAGGAAGGGCACGAGGCCCTTGGCCTTGACGGCGGCGACCACCTGGTCCCACTGGGCCGAGGTGATGTCGTAGCCGGTCGGGTTGTGGCAGCAGGCATGCAGCACGACGATGGTGCCGGCCGGCGCCGCGTTCAGGGCGGCCAGCATGCCGTCGAAGTTGATGCCGCGCGTGGCTGCGTCGTAGTAGGGGTAGCTTTCGACTTCGAAGCCCGCGTTGGTGAACAGCGCGCGGTGGTTTTCCCAGCTCGGGTCGCTGATCAGCACCTTGGCGTTGGGGTTGAGCCTCTTCAGGAAGTCGGCGCCGACCTTCAGGCCGCCGGTGCCGCCGATGGCCTGGATGGTGGCGACGCGGCCCGAGGTGACGGGTTCGCTGTCGGCGCCGAAGACCAGCGCCTTCACGGCGTTGTCGTACGCGGCAATGCCGTCGATCGGGAGATAACCGCGCGCCGTGGGCGCTTTCATCATGTTCTGCTCGGCCGCCTGCACGCACTGGAGCAGGGGCAGTTTGCCGTTGTCGTCGTAATAGACGCCGACGCCGAGATTGACCTTGCTGGGGTTGGTATCGGCTGCAAATTGCTCGTTGAGGCCGAGGATCGGGTCGCGCGGTGCCATTTCGACCGCGGTGAACATAGACATGGAAAGGTCCTTTGGGATGAAAGCTGCGCTGCAACCGGAGGAGGCTTTATCCTTTCCGGTTGCCTTGAATTTTACCGGCGCGAGCGCCACCTGTCGGGAACAGCCATGCCAGAGAACAACGAAGCCATAGCAGACCTGAAGAAACTGGACCCGATCGGCCCGGCGAAACAGGGGGAATTCGTCCGCTATCCGGGCTCGCCCTTCGAGCTTTTCCAGCCCTATCCGCCGGCCGGCGACCAGCCGACGGCCATCGAGGGGCTGGTCGAGGGCGTGATCGACGGCGAGGTGTTCCAGACCCTGCTGGGCGTGACCGGTTCGGGCAAGACCTACACCATGGCCAACGTGATCGCCCGGCTGGGCCGCCCGGCCATCGTGTTCGCGCCCAACAAGACGCTGGCGGCGCAGCTCTACAGCGAATTCCGCGAGTTCTTCCCGAAGAACGCCGTCGAGTACTTCGTCAGCTACTACGACTACTACCAGCCCGAGGCCTACGTGCCGCAGCGCGACCTGTTCATCGAGAAAGACTCGTCCATCAACGAGCACATCGAGCAGATGCGGCTGTCGGCCACCAAGAGCGTGCTGGAGCGGCGCGACACGGTGATCGTGGCCACGGTAAGCGCCATCTACGGCATCGGCACGCCCGAGGACTACATGGAGATGCGGCTGATTGCCCGCGTCGGCGACAAGGTCGGCCAGCGCGACCTGATCTCGCGGCTGATCCGCATGCAGTACCTGCGCAACGAGCAGGACTTCGCCCGGGGCACCTTCCGCGTGCGAGGCGACACCATCGACGTGTTTCCGGCCGAGCACAGCGAACTGGCGATCCGCTTCGAACTGTTCGACGACGAGATCGAGTCGCTGCAGCTCTTCGACCCGCTGACGGGGCGCATCCGGCAGAAGGTGCCGCGCTTCACCGTGTATCCGTCGAGCCACTACGTGACGCCGCGCGACAAGGTCATGGCGGCGGTGGAAACCATCAAGATCGAGCTGGGCGAACGGCTCAAGGAACTGGTGGGCGCGGGCAAGCTGGTCGAGGCGCAGCGGCTGGAGCAGCGCACCCGCTTCGACCTCGAGATGCTCGCCGAAATCGGCCACTGCAAGGGCATCGAGAACTACACCCGCCACCTCTCGGGCGCTGCGCCGGGTGAGCCGCCGGCCACGCTGACCGACTATCTGCCGAAGGACGCGCTGATGTTCCTCGACGAGAGCCACCAGATGATCGGCCAGCTCGGCGGCATGTACAACGGCGACCGGGCGCGCAAGACCACGCTGGTCGAATATGGTTTTCGCCTGCCGAGCGCGCTGGACAACCGCCCGCTCAAGCTCGAGGAGTTCGAGACCCGCATGCGCCAGTGCATCTTCGTCTCGGCCACGCCGGCGCAGTACGAGAAGGACCATGCCGGCAACGTGGTCGAACAGCTGGTCAGGCCCACCGGGCTGATCGACCCCGAAGTCGAGGTGCGGCCCGCCACGCACCAGGTGGACGACGTGCTGGGCGAGATCCGCATCCGCGTCGAGAAGAACGAGCGCGTGCTCATCACCACGCTGACCAAGCGCATGGCCGAGCAGCTGACCGATTACCTGGGCGACAACGGCGTGAAGGTGCGCTACCTGCACAGCGACGTGGACACCGTCGAGCGGGTGGAAATCCTGCGCGATCTGCGCCTGGGCACTTTCGACGTGCTGGTGGGCATCAACCTGCTGCGCGAGGGGCTCGACATTCCCGAGGTTTCGCTGGTGGCGATCCTCGATGCCGACAAGGAGGGCTTCCTGCGCGCCGAACGGTCGCTGATCCAGACCATTGGACGGGCTGCGCGGAACCTGAATGGCAAGGCCATCCTGTACGCCGACCGGATGACCGATTCGATGAAGAAGGCCATCGACGAAACCGAGCGCCGCCGCGCCAGGCAGATCGCCCACAACGAAGCCAATGGCATTACGCCGCGCAGCATCGTCAAGCAGGTGCGCGACCTGATCGACGGCGTCTACAGCGAGAAGACCGGCAAGGAAATGGCCAAGCTCGACCTGGAACGCGCCAAGGTCGAGGACATGAGCGAGAAGGACGTCGCCCGGGAAATCAAGCGGCTTGAAAAGCAGATGCTGGAACACGCCCGCAACCTCGAATTCGAGAAGGCGGCCCGGGTGCGCGACCAACTGGCGCTGCTGCGGGAGCAGGCATTCGGGGCGTCGGGCGGCGACAACATCGCGATCCTGCCGCAGTAGGCGAACGGCGCTAGTTCGGAGGTTCGCATTCTTCAAGCGAACCGCGCTGGGGTTTACCCCAGCGCGGTTCAGGGCCTTCTGCTATACTTGACCGAAATACTCAACAACAAAAAAAGAACTTCGCGATGAAGGACCGACTCCCACCGGCTGGTTCACCAGCGTCAGGGATCGGACAGGGCGGAGACGAAGTCACCGCGGTCCAGACCACGGTGTCATTTCAACGGTAAGCACTTGAAGGAGCTTGCGATGCGTCTCACTACCAAAGGCCGTTTTGCGGTCACAGCAATGATCGATCTGGCGTTGCGTCAGAACACCGGTCCGGTCACGCTGGCTGCGATCAGCCAGCGGCAGCAGATTTCGCTGTCGTACCTCGAGCAGCTGTTCGGCAAGCTGCGCCGCCACGAGCTGGTCGAGTCGACCCGCGGCCCCGGCGGCGGCTACAGCCTCGGTCGCAAGGCTGCGGATATCACCGTGGCCGACATCATTGTTTCCGTCGATGAGCCTATCGATGCCACCCAGTGCGGCGGCAAGGAAAACTGCCTGGGCGAAGCCGGCCGCTGCATGACGCACGAACTCTGGGCCTCGCTGAACCAGCGCATGGTCGAGTTCCTTGATTCCGTCACCTTGCAGAAGCTGGTCGACGACCAGATCGCCAAGGGCGTGCAGATCGAGAACAAGCCGGTCGTCAAGCGTGCCATCTCGGCGCAGCCGGTGGTCAAGCCGATTCGCGTGAATGCGCCGAATTCGGTGTTCGCCCTCGGCAACGCCTTCGCCAAGTCCTGAGACCTGATTTCCGGCGGCGCCTCCGGGCGCCGGCACGAGCAGCCCAGATCAAGAAACAACCCCCCGCCAGCACGAGCCAGCCATGGACGTAACTCCTCATTTCCCGATCTATCTCGATTACGGCGCCACCACGCCGGTCGACCCGCGTGTGGTCGACGCCATGATTCCCTGGTTGCGCGAACACTTCGGCAATCCGGCATCGCGCAGCCATGCCTGGGGTTGGGAGGCTGAAGAGGCGGTCGAGAAAGCGCGCGGCCAAGTGGCTGAGCTGATCAACGCAGATCCCCGCGAAATCGTGTGGACCTCGGGTGCGACCGAGTCGATCAATCTCGCGCTCAAGGGTGCGGCCCATTTCTACAAGGGCAAGGGCAAGCACCTGATCACGCTGAAGACCGAGCACAAGGCCGTGCTCGATACCATGCGTGAACTGGAGCGCCAGGGCTTCGAGGTCACCTACCTCGACGTCGAGGAAAACGGCCTCGTCGACCTCGAGAAGTTCAAGGCGGCCATTCGTCCCGACACCATCCTGGCCAGCGTGCTGTTCGTGAACAACGAGATCGGCGTGATCCAGGACGTGGTCGCGCTCGGCAATGCCTGCCGCGAAAAGGGCGTGATCTTTCACGTCGATTCGGCCCAGGCCACCGGCAAGGTCGAGATCGACATCACGAAGCTGCCCATCGACCTGATGAGCCTCGCTTCGCACAAGACCTACGGCCCCAAGGGCATCGGCGCGTTGTACGTGCGCCGCAAGCCGCGCATCCGCCTCGAGGCGCAAATGCACGGCGGCGGCCACGAGCGCGGCATGCGCTCGGGCACCCTGCCCACGCACCAGATCGTCGGCATGGGCGAGGCCTATCGCATCGCCAAGCTCGAGATGAAGGACGACATCGCCCATGCACGCAGCCTGCAAAAGCGCCTGCTCGACGGCCTGAAGGACGTCGAACAGGTGTTCATCAACGGCGACCTCGAGCACCGCGTGCCGCACAACCTGAACATGAGCTTCAACTACGTCGAAGGCGAGTCGCTGATCATGGGCATCAAGGGCCTGGCGGTGTCGTCGGGTTCGGCCTGCACCTCGGCCAGCCTCGAGCCCAGCTACGTGCTGCGCGCCCTGGGCCGCAGCGACGAGCTGGCCCACAGCAGCCTGCGCATGACCATCGGCCGTTTCACGACCGAGGAAGAAATCGACTACGCCATTTCGACCATCAAGCACAACGTTGCCAAGCTGCGCGAGCTGAGCCCCCTGTGGGAGATGTTCCAGGACGGCGTCGACATCAGCACGATCCAGTGGTCGGCCCACTGATACAGGGCAGCCCAAGGCTCCACGATTGAACAAAGTTTGAGAGGTACACCATGGCATATTCTTCCAAGGTCATCGACCACTACGAAAATCCCCGCAACGTCGGCTCCTTCGAAAAGGGCGACGATTCGGTCGGCACCGGCATGGTCGGCGCACCGGCCTGCGGCGACGTGATGAAGCTGCAGATCAAGGTCAACCCCGAAACCGGTGTGATCGAAGACGCACGCTTCAAGACCTACGGCTGCGGCTCGGCCATTGCCTCGTCGTCGCTCGTGACCGAATGGGTCAAGGGCAAGACACTCGACGAAGCGGCTGCGCTGAAGAACGCGCAGATCGCCGAAGAGCTGGCGCTGCCGCCCGTGAAGATCCACTGCTCCATCCTGGCCGAAGACGCGATCAAGGCCGCCGTGAGCGACTACAAGGCCAAGCACGGCGTCAAGACCGCCGAGTCCGCTGCCGAAGCCGTCCACTGACATGGCCGTTACGCTGACCGAAGCCGCTGCGCGACACGTCACCCGCTACCTCGGCAAGCGAGGCAAGGGCGTGGGCGTGCGGCTGGGCGTGAAGACCACGGGCTGCTCGGGCCTGGCCTACAAGCTCGAGTACGTGGACGAGTTCACGCCTGAAGACGTGGTGTTCGAAGACCACGGCGTGAAGGTGCTGGTCGACCCGAAGAGCCTGGCCTACATCGACGGTACGCAGCTCGACTTCGTGCGCGAAGGCCTGAACGAAGGCTTCAAGTTCATCAACCCGAACGAGCGTGATCGCTGCGGTTGCGGGGAAAGCTTTCGCATTTGATGCGTCGTCGCTGAGCGCGACCACAGCCGCCACCATGTCATGTGCTGGCGGTTTTTTCTTGATCCATATGAGCCCCCACGTTCGGTACTTTGTGTCCTCACTGCCCCCCGAGGGGGCGCAGACCGCCTTTGGGGCGGCCCGGCAGGCAGTCTGATGAACCTGAACGACACCGACTTTCAACTGTTTGCCGTCCCGGCGACTTTCGCGCAGGACCGCGCCGCGCTCGACGCGCGCTGGAAAGAACTGCAGCGCGAGGTTCACCCGGACCGCTTTGCCGCGCAGGGCGCCGCGGCGCAGCGCGTGGCCATGCAATGGTCGGTGCGCATCAACGAGGCCTACCAGCGGCTCAAGGACCCGATCCGCCGTGCCAGCTACATCTGCGAATTGCACGATGCGCCGCTGAACACCGAGAACAACACGGCGATGCCGGCGGAATTCCTGATGCAGCAGATGGAGTGGCGCGAGGCGCTGGACGACATCGACAGCACCGCCGCGCTCGACAAGTTGCTGGCCGAGGTCGAAGCTGCTCGCGCACGCGCACTCTCGTCCCTCGACTGGCTGATCGACGAAAAAGGCGACTACCCCGCCGCCGCGCAGCAGGTGAGAGCCCTCATGTTCATTGAGCGCTTCGGACAGGACGTCGAAGCCAAATTCGATCAATTGGGACAATAAGGGCATGGCTCTTCTTCAGATTTCCGAACCCGGCCAGGCGCCCGACCCGCATCAGCGCCGCATCGCCGTGGGCATCGACCTTGGCACCACCCATTCGCTGGTCGCCGCGGTGCGCAACGGCGTGGCCGAATGCCTGCCCGACGACAAAGGCCGCGTGCTGCTGCCTTCAGCGGTGCGCTACCTTGAAGGCGATCGCCGCCAGATCGGCTTCGATGCAGCGGCCGCGCGCGCGCAGGACCCCGCCAACACCATCACCTCGGTCAAGCGGCTCATGGGCCGCGGCCTCGCCGACATCGCGAACCGTGACGCCATGTCGTACCGCATCGGCGGCGACGATGGCGGCATGGTGAAGGTGCACACCTCGGCCGGCGAGAAGTCGCCCGTCGAAATCAGCGCCGAAATCCTGGCCACGCTGCGCTTTCGCGCCGAAGACACCTTCGACGACGAGCTCTACGGCGCCGTCATCACCGTGCCGGCGTATTTCGACGAAGGCCAGCGCCAGGCGACCAAGGACGCCGCGCAGCTGGCCGGCCTCAACGTGCTGCGACTGATCAGCGAGCCTACCGCCGCGGCGATCGCATATGGACTGGACAACGCGAGCGAAGGCGTCTACGCGGTTTACGACCTGGGCGGCGGCACATTCGATATTTCGATCCTGCGGCTCACTCAGGGCGTGTTCGAGGTGATTGCCACGGGTGGCGACTCCGCCCTCGGCGGTGACGACTATGACCATGCTCTGGCCGGCTTGGTGCTTGCCCAGACGGGCCTGCACGCCGACAGCGATGCCGACAAGGCGGCGTTGCTGGTTGCCGCGCGGGCCGCGAAAGAGGCGCTGACCGATTCGGAATCCACCGTATTCCGCGCGGAAGTGGCAGGCGCAGCCGCCAGCCTCGAGCTGACGCGCGAGCAGTTCTACACCGCCACCCAGTCGCTCACCGACCGCACCATCGCCGCCGTGCGCAAGGCGCTGCGCGACGCGAAGCTCAAGCCCGACGACCTGAAAGGCATCGTGCTGGTCGGCGGGTCCACCCGCATGCCGCAGGTCCGGCGCGCCGTTGCCGATTTCTTCGGCCGCGAACCGCTGGTCAACCTGAATCCCGACGAGGTCGTGGCTCTCGGTGCTGCCATCCAGGCCAACCAGTTGGCCGGCAACAACGGTGCGGGCGAGCTGCTGTTGCTCGACGTGATCCCGCTGTCGCTCGGCATCGAGACCATGGGAGGGCTGGTCGAGCGCATCGTGCCGCGCAACCAGACCATCCCGACCGCGATGGCGCAGGACTTCACGACGTATCAGGATGGCCAGACCGCGTTGGCGCTGCACGTGGTGCAGGGCGAGCGCGACCTCGTGTCCGACTGCCGCAGCCTCGCGCGCTTCACGCTGCGCGGCATTCCGCCGATGGTGGCCGGCGCGGCGCGCATCCGTGTGACCTTCACGGTCGATGCCGACGGCCTGCTCAGCGTGAGCGCGAAGGAGCAGGGCAGCGGCGTTGAAGCCAGCGTGGCGGTCAAGCCGTCGTACGGCCTGTCGGACGACCAGATCGCGACCATGCTGCAGGAAAGCTTTTCCACCGCGCAGCAGGACATGCAGACCCGCGCACTCGTGGAAGCACGCGTCGATGCCGACCGCATGCTGCTGGCCACGCAGAGCGCGCTCGATGCCGACGGCGACCTGCTCAGCGTCGAGGAGCGCGCGGTCATCGACGCATCGATGGCGCAGTTGCGCGAGGCCGCCAAGGGCAGTAACGAGGCCGCCGCCATCGACGCGGCCACCAAGAAGCTGGCCGATGACACCGAGGCCTTCGCCGCCCAGCGCATGAACGCGGGCATTGCGCGCGCGCTTGCCGGGCGCAAGGTCGAATCTCTCTAGAACAACAACATGCCCACGATCAAGATCTATCCGCATCCCGAATACTGCCCGCAAGGCGCCGAGATCACCGCGCCGGCCGGCACCTCGATCTGCGAGGCCCTGCTCGACAACGACATCAACATCGAGCACGCGTGCGAGATGAGCTGCGCGTGCACCACCTGCCACGTGATCGTGCGGGAGGGCTTCAATTCGCTCAATGAGGCAGAAGAGGGCGAGGAAGACCTGCTCGACCGTGCCTGGGGCCTGGAGCCGCAGTCGCGCCTGAGTTGCCAGTCGATCCTGGCGCAGGAAAATGTGACGATCGAGATTCCCAAGTACTCGATCAACCACGCCAAAGAGAATCACTGAAAGAGCCACCGCATGTCGCGCCAGATCGTCCTCGACACCGAAACCACCGGCCTTTCCGCCGAGAACGGCGACCGCATCATCGAGCTCGGCTGCGTGGAGCTCTTCGCCCGCAAGCTCACCGGCAACGACCTGCACATCTACTTCAACCCCGAGCGCGAGAGCCATGAAGACGCGTTGAAGGTTCACGGCCTGACGACCGACTTCCTGCGCGACAAGCCGAAGTTCGCGACGCTGGCCAACGACATCGTTGAATACCTGCGCGATGCCGAGCTGATCATCCACAACGCGGCCTTCGACGTCGGCTTTCTCAACAAGGAGTTCGAGCGCGCCGGATTGCCGGCGCTGCGCACCTTCGTCAGCGAAGTGACCGACACGCTGGCAATGGCCAAGCAGGTCTACCCCGGCAAGCGCAATTCGCTGGATGCGCTGTGCGACCGTTTCGGCGTCGACCGCTCCAACCGCACCTTCCACGGCGCCAAGCTCGACGCGCAGCTGCTGGCGGACGTGTACATCAACCTCACGCGCGGTCAGGATGCGCTGCTGATCGACGTGGCCTCGAACGAGCCCGCGCAAGGTACAACCGTGGTGGCCATCGACCTGAGCCAGTTCGAGCTGCCGGTGATCATGGCGGCCGAGCACGAACTGACCGCGCACGAGGCGGTGTTGGTGCAACTCGACAAATCGAGTGGCGGTCGCACGCTGTTTCGGGAAAACGGCTGAAAAGCTATGGCATAATCTGAGGCTTCGCACAACGCGATACGTTTTCAAGACGCTGAAGGCAAACAGCAGCGTTTCGGGCGGTTAGCTCAGGGGTAGAGCACAGCATTCACACTGCTGGGGTCGGAGGTTCGAAACCTCCACCGCCCACCAAATCAAAAAGCGACCTGGATTTCCAGGTCGCTTTTTTGTTGCGCGTTTTCTTCTGGATCCACTGCGCGCCGAACAGGTCGGGTTCTGCGGCATGCCCGGCGTGCGGCACATGAGCTGTCGGTCCGCACCGACGGCAAGTGCAGCCAAGGGCCGTTTGAACTTTCCATGTCGGAGTTCTAGAACCAATGGGAAAGGAGCGCCACCATGGCCACCCATCCCGACCTTCCGACACCTGTCACACCGGATCTGCCCGTCGAGCCCGACGAAGGGCCGAGCACACCACCCGACGAACCCACCGATCCCGAGCCGCCGCCCTCCGTAAAGTGATTCCACGCGCGGGCCGCGCTAAGCTCGCGCGATGGAAGAAATTGATTGCGCCGTCATCGGCGCCGGTGTGGTGGGACTGGCAGTGGCGCGCGCCTTGGCGCTCGCCGGGCGGGAGGTGCTGGTGCTCGAATCCGAAGGTGCGATAGGGACGGGCACGAGTTCGCGCAACAGCGAAGTCATTCATGCAGGCATCTACTACCCGCAGGGCTCGCTGAAGGCGAAGCTTTGCGTTGAAGGGAAGGAGTTGCTGTACGCCTATGCGGCGGAGCGCGGTGTGCCGCATCGACGCTGCGGCAAGCTCATCGTGGCGACATCGCCGGGGCAGGCGGACCAGCTCGATGCCATTCGGGTCAAGGCTGCGGCGAACGGTGTCGGCGACCTGGCGATGCTGACCGCGCAGCAGGCCGGTGCGCTGGAGCCGCAGTTGCATTGCGTCGCGGCGCTGCATTCGCCAAGCACCGGTATTGTCGACAGCCATGCCCTCATGCTGAGCCTGCTCGGCGATCTGGAGAACGCAGGCGGCATGCTGGCGCTGAAATCGTCCATCACGCGCGCCGAATGTGGCGCTGGGGCTGTTGTCCTGATCGCGGAGGACGGCACGGCGTTGCGTTGCCGTAGCGTGGTCAATGCGGCAGGTCTCGGTGCCCCTGCGTTGGCGCGGTGCTTCGGGGGCCTGCCGCCTTCGGCGGTGCCCGTGGAGCACTTTGCCAAGGGCAATTACTTCACTCTGTCGGGGCGTGCGCCGTTCGGGCGCCTCGTCTATCCCGTGCCCGAGCCCGGCGGATTGGGCGTACACCTCACGATCGACCTGGGCGGCCAAGCCAAGTTCGGGCCCGACGTGCAGTGGGTGTCCTCGCCTGGCGACCTGGTGGTGGACCCGACGCGCGGCGACGGTTTCTATGCCGAGGTGCGCAAGTACTGGCCCGCGCTGCCCGACGGTGCCTTGATTCCGGGCTATGCGGGGATGCGGCCGAAGATCTCGGGCCCGGGCGAGCCGGCGGCGGACTTCATGATCGACGGACCCGATTCGCATGGCATACAAGGGCTGGTCAATCTCTTCGGTATCGAGTCGCCGGGCCTCACGAGCAGCCTGGCCATCGGGCGGCACGTCGCGCGCCTGCTGGCGGGTGAATGAAGCGTGCTAGTACGCAATGAAGTCGCATCTCGCACCAAAGTCTGACCATCTGTCGCGCCCGAGGGCCTTTTGTGCCTGTAACATGACAGGACGCCATCGCTGGCGTGAAAGCCGCCGGCGCGGTGCCGGTGTCATCAATGGAGGAAAGATTCCAATGAGTGCATCCCAAAATCTTGAAGCAGCGGCCGAAGACATCGCAAGCGACGTGCGCGGCGTGCTGGCAAGCAAGGACCTGGATTCGGTTCCCCACATCAAGGCGCTGCGCCAGCGCATCGACACCAAGCTGGCCATCGCACGCGAACTAGCGGCCGAGAAGAGCAAGCTCGCTGCCAAGAAGGCCCGCGAAGCGGCCAACTCCGCCAACGCCTACGCCCATGACGAACCATGGCAGATCGCCGGTGCTGCACTGGCTGTCGGCGTGCTGGTGGGCCTGCTGCTTGGCCGCCGCTGACCTGAGCATTCGCCGCCGCAGCATCGTTCGCCCGGACATGGCCGGAGCCAGCCCATGAGGCTGTCGTCCCTGTTCGGGCTGAACGCCCGGATTCGCCGGCTGCGCATCGCCGCCGCCGAAGGCGCGCTGGCGGCCGAAGACCGGGTGCAGCTGCTGCGCATGGCCTGGGAGGACGAGAAGCAGCGCCTCAAGCTGTTGCTTGTCTTCAGTCTGGCCGTGTTGGGGCTGACCACGGTCACGGTGGCTCTGCTGTCCGTGGCGGTGGTGGTTCATTTCTGGGAAACGCCCCACCGCATCGTGGCCGCATGGTCGGTGGCGGGGGTGTGGATCGTGCTTTGGCTGGCAGCCGCCATCGGCTTGCTGCTGTCGCTGCGCAACGCATCCAACAGCTTCGTGCCGGCACGCCGCGAGTTCGAACGCGACTGGGCCTGGGTCCAGGACCGTTTCGGCCTCGGCAAGGACCCTGAGCAGGACGAAGAGGCGCCGCGCCCCCCGCGGCCTGCCACGCGCGAGGAACTGCTGGCGCGCATGGAGCGTCAGCGCGAGCGCATCGCGACGTTGCAGGGTGGACGCGAGCAGGCGCAGCCGGTCGGCGGTTCAGGCGAGGGCGAAGCGCCTCCGCCCAACGAATCGGCGGCCGCCGCGGCACTGCGCATTGCACGTGCGCATCCGGTGGCTACCGGCGTCGTTGCTGCGGCCGCCGTGGTGGTGATCCGGCCGAAGCGCCTGCTGCGTTGGGCCGCGGTCATCGCGCCAATACTCTGGCGCATGCGCTGAAAGAGACGAAGAAAGAAGCTCAGGCCTGGCTGCGATCCCGCAGCAGCGCCTGGGCGGCTTCGCGCACCAGCGCAGGGCCGCGGTAGATCAGGCCGGTGTAGATCTGCACCACGTCCGCACCCGCGGCGATCTTGGCCTTGGCATCGGCTGCGCTCAGGATGCCGCCGACCCCGATGATCGGAAAACCCGACCCGAGCGCCGCACGCAACTGGGCGACAACGCGGTTGCTGGCCTCGCGCACCGGCGCACCCGACAGTCCGCCCGCTTCATCCGCATGCGGCAGGCCCTTGACCGCATCGCGCGCGAGCGTGGTGTTGGTGGCGATCACGCCGTCCATGCCATGGCGCTTCAGCGTGGCGGCGATCACCGCCACCTGGGCCTCGTCGAGATCGGGGGCGATCTTCACGAACAGCGGGGAGCGCTTGTTGTGGCGCGCGGCCAGCGCCTCGCGCCGTTCGGCCACCGCGCCGAGCAGCGCATCGAGCGCCTCATCGCTCTGCAGCGTGCGCAGGTTGGCGGTGTTGGGGCTCGAGATGTTGATCGTCACGTAGTCGGCGTGCGGGTATACGCCGTCGAGGCAGAGCAGGTAGTCGTCCACCGCGCGCTCGATCGGCGTGGCGGCGTTCTTGCCGATGTTCAGGCCCAGCAGCATCGGCGACGTGGTGCCCCTGCCGGTCTTGCGGAAACGCGCCTTCTGCACATTGGCCAGGAAGGCGTCGAGTCCTTCGTTGTTGAAGCCGAGCCGGTTGATCAGCGCATCGCGCTGCGGCAGCCGGAACATGCGAGGCTTGGGGTTGCCCGGCTGCGCCTTCGGCGTCACCGTGCCGACTTCGACGAATCCGAAGCCCATGGCGGCGAAGGCGTCGATGCAGCGGGCGTTCTTGTCAAGCCCGGCCGCCAGGCCCACGCGGTTCGGAAAGTGCAGGCCGGCGAGCTGAATCGGGTCGTTCACGCGCGGTGCCGAATAGGCGCAGGCCAGCGGCGTGTTCTGGGTGCGTGCCAGGCCGTCCAGCGTGAGTTCATGGGCGTGCTCGGGGTCGAAGCCGAACAGGAAAGGGCGGGCCAGGCCGTAGAGCGAAGAGGGCATCAGCAGGGGCATCGGATAATTCTGAACTTCTATGAGCCAAGGATTCTCCGCGATGACCGCACCCGCCACCCCAACCCCTCTTTCTCAGGATGAACTCAAGGCCCAGGTCGGCCTTGCCGCGCTGGCCTACGTGGTCAAGGGCGAGATCGTCGGCGTCGGAACCGGCTCCACGGTGAACAAGTTCATCGACGCGCTGGCCACCATCAAGGACGAGATCAAGGGCGCTGTCTCCAGCTCGGTAGCCTCGACCGAGCGCCTGCGCGCACTGGGCATCCCGGTGTTCGACAGCAACGAGGTGGAAGAACTGGCTGTCTACATCGACGGCGCTGACGAAATCGACCACCGCGGCTTCATGGTGAAGGGCGGTGGCGCCGCGCTCACGCGCGAAAAGATCGTGGCGGCGCAGTCGCGCAAGTTCATCTGCATCGCCGATGCGTCCAAACTGGTCGATGCGCTGGGCGCGTTTCCGCTGCCCGTGGAGGTGATTCCGATGGCCGCGCGCCGGGTGATGCGCCAGTTCGCGAGCATGGGTGGCATCGCCCAGGTGCGCGAGAAGGACGGCCTGCCGCTGGTTACCGACAACGGTCAGCACATCGTGGACGTGACTGGCCTGCGGATCACCGATCCGCTGGCCTTCGAGTCCGAGGTGAGCCAATGGCCTGGCGTGGTGACGGTGGGCGTCTTTGCGCACCAGAAAGCCGACGTGTGCCTGCTGGGTACCCCGACGGGCGTGAAGACGATGCAGTTCGCCCGATGATCCGCGGCCGCGAACGCGGCCTGGGTCAGAACTTGATGCCGGCCGGGTTGCTTGGGGTCGGTTCGCTCGAGGCGGGAGGCGGCGACGCGGGCTGCGCAGCCGGTGCCGCAGGGGCCCGGGTTGCGGGTGCTGCCTGTTGCGCGATCAGTGGCCGCGCCAGGCCGTTGCGATAGCCCGCGGGCAGGCTGTTGCTCTTGGGATAGCCGGCCGCGTCGAGGTACTGCGACCACTCGGCATCCGAAAAGCCCTTGAGCTGCTGCGATCCGATGGTCAGCAGCGGCAGCGAACTCTGGCTGCTCAGGCGCTGTAGCGCCTGGACTTCCTCGTTGCTCTTGACGGTTCGCTCTTCGAACGGGATGCCGCGCGTGACAAGCAGCGAGCGTGCCGTGCTGCAGGGGCCGCATTCGTCGCTGCTGTACAGGGTGACGGGGTAGCGCTGCGCCACCTGCCGCAGTTCATACGGCAGGCCCGCATTGGCGGGCGTGGTGACGCCGCCCTGCGGCCCCGAAGCCGCTTCGGTGCTGGCGGTCGGAGCGCGATCTGAAAAGGTGACCTTGCCGTTTTTGTCGACCTGGCGGTAGATGGGCTGTGCCATCGCGCCCGCGGCAACGAGCGCAAGGGCGAGGCCGCTCAGGCGATGCAGTGAGAGTTTGTGAATCGGATGCATCGCCCGAGTATCGCAAGCTTCAGCGCCGCATCAAACGGGCTGGGGCTCCGCCATGCCCTGATGTCGCAGCAGCGCATCAAGCTGGGGCTCGCGGCCGCGGAAGGCCTTGAAAGAATCCATGGCGCTGCGGCTGCCGCCGGCCTCCAGGATGGCCTGGCGGTACTTGCGGCCGGTCTCGATGTTCGGCTCGCCGTCGGCGCCCACGGTTTCCTCGAAGGCCGCGTAGGCGTCGGCACTCAGCACCTCGGCCCACTTGTAGCTGTAGTAGCCGGCCGCGTAGCCGCCCGAGAAGATGTGGCTGAAGGTATTCGGCGTGCGGCTGAACGGCGGCGAGGGCATCACGGCCACCTCGGCGCGCACCTTGCCGAGCAGCGCCATCACATCGCCGGGCTTGGCCGCCGCTGCGTGGTACTCGGTATGCAGCAGCATGTCGAACAGCGAGAATTCGATCTGGCGCAGCGTCTGCAGGCCGCTCTGGAAGTTCTTGGCGGCCGTCATCTTGTCGAACAGCGCGCGCGGCAGCGGCTCGCCGGTGTCGACGTGGGCGGTCATGTGCTTGAGCACGTCCCACTCCCAGCAGAAGTTCTCCATGAACTGGCTCGGCAGCTCGACCGCGTCCCACTCGACACCGCTGATGCCCGAGACGTCGCGCTCGTTCACCTGCGTGAGCATGTGATGCAGGCCGTGGCCGAACTCGTGGAAGAGGGTGGTCACGTCGTCGTGCGTGAGCAGCGGCGGCTTGCCGTCGACGCCGCTGGCGAAGTTGCACACCAGCTGCGCAACCGGCGTTTGCAGCACGCCGTTGTCGGGGCGTAGCCAGCGGGCGCGCACATCGTCCATCCAGGCGCCGCCGCGCTTGGCGGCGCGCGCGGAGGGGTCCAGGTAGAACTGGCCGACCTTCTGGCCGGCGCGCTCGATGCGATAGAACTCCACGCTCGGGTGCCACGTGGGCGCCGAGTCGCGGCGGATCGACACCTCGAACAGCGTCTCGACGATCTTGAACAGCCCGGCCATGACCTTCGGCGCGGGGAAGTACTGCTTCACCTCCTGCTCGCTGAAGGCATAGCGCGCTTCCTTGAGCTTTTCGCCGATGTAGTTCCAGTCCCAGGGTTGCGGGTCGGTGATGCCCAGTTGCTCCGAGGCGAAGACCCGCAGGTCGGCCAGGTCGCGCTCGCCATAGGGCTTGGCCTTGGTGGCGAGATCGCGCAGGAACTTGACGACTTGCTCGGGCGATTCGGCCATCTTCGGCACGACGGACAGCTCGCCGTAGTTCCTGTAGCCCAGCAGCTTCGCTTCTTCCTCGCGCAGCGCGAGGATCTCCGTGATGAGCGCCGTGTTGTCGAAGGCGGCATCGCCGAATTCGCTGGCGCGCGTGACGTAGGCGCGGTAGAGCTTCTCGCGCAGCGCGCTGCTCCTGGCGAACTGCATCACCGGCAGGTAGCACGGCATCTTGAGCGTGAGCTTGTAGCCTTCCTTGCCCTCGGCTTCGGCGGCTGTGCGAGCGGCGCTCACGACGTCCTCAGGCACGCCCTCGAGCTCGCCCAGCGAGGCGTAGTAGGCAAAGGCATCGGTCGCGTCGAGTGCGTTCTCGCTGAACTTCTGGCTCAGCTCGGCCTGGCGCTCCTGGATGTCGGCGAAACGCTTCTTGGCGTCGCCCTGCAGTTCGGCGCCGCCGAGCACGAAGTTGCGCACGGCGTTCTTGTGCGCCTGGCGCTGCTCGGGGTTGAGCGTGGCCGGATCGATGGCCTTGTATTTGGCGTACAGGCGCTCGTCGGAACCCAGGCGGGTCCAGAACGCGGTGACGCGCGGCATGGCCTCGTTGTAGGCAGCGCGCAGCTCCGGCGTGTCGGCCACGGCATTGAGGTGGCCGACGGCACCCCAGGCGCGGCTGAAGCGTTCGGAGGCCACGTCGAGCACCCTGGAGATCGCGTTCCAGTCGGCCGGGAATTCGGACGCCGTTACCGTCTGCAGCGCGGTCTCGGCATCGGCCAGCAGGGTGTCGACCGCGGGCGACACATGCTCGGGCCTGATGCGATCGAACAGCGGGAGATCGGTGAAGTCGAGGAGTGGGTTGTTCGTGGTGGCCATGGAAATCACTTGGCGGCGCGTTCCGCAGCTTCAAGGGTATTGACGAGGAGCATGGCGCGGGTCATCGGGCCGACGCCGCCCGGCACGGGGGTGATCCAGCCAGCCACTTCCTTCACGCTGTCGAAATCGACGTCGCCGGCCAGCTTGCCGTCGGCCTTGCGGTTCATGCCGACGTCGATGACCACCGCTCCGGGCTTCACCATGTCGGCCGTCAGGAGATCGAGCTTGCCCACGGCAGCCACGATCACGTCGGCCTGCCGCGTGATGGCGCCGAGGTCTTGCGTGGCGCTGTGGCAGATGGTCACGGTGGCGCTCTTGGCCAGCAGCATCATGGCCATCGGCTTGCCGACGATGTTGCTGCGGCCGATGACCACCGCGTGCTTGCCGCGCAGGTCGTAGCCGATGGATTCGAGCATCTTCATGCAGCCGTGCGGCGTGCAGGGCCAGAAGCCGGGTGCGCCGGTCATCAGCGCGCCGGCGCTGGCGACGTGGAAGCCGTCGACGTCCTTGGCGGGCGAGATCGTCTCGATGACTTTCTGGCTGTCCATGTGCTTGGGCAGTGGCAGCTGAACCAGGATGCCGTGCACCTTCGGGTCGTCGTTGAGGGCGCGGATGCGGGCCAGCAAGTCAGCTTCGCTCAGGTCGGCGGGGTAGGTCTCGAGCGTGGCCTGCAGGCCGGTCTCGGTGCTGTCGTTGACCTTGTGCTTCGTGTAGACCTGGCTGGCCGGATCGCTGCCCACCAAAATGATGGACAGTGCCGGGTTCACGCCGCGCGCCTTCAGCGCGGCGGTGCGGCCGGACACCTCGGCACGAATGGTTTTGGCGAGGGCGTTGCCGTCGATCAGTTGGGCGGTCATCGGTTTTGATTTTCCAAGTAAAAACGCCCGCTTGCGCAGGCGTGGGGAAGGTGCGTGGCTATCGGCGGGATAGCTGCGGCTCAGGAGGCCTTGGCCGTGGGGGCCGCTTGCCCGAGCGCTATCTTGAGCAGATCGGCCACAGTATTGGCATTGAGCTTTTCCATGATGTTGGCGCGATGCGCCTCGACCGTCTTGATGCTGATGCCGAGGTCGTCCGCGATCTGCTTGTTCAGGCGGCCGGCGACGATGCGTTCGAGCACCTGCGCCTCGCGGCCCGTGAGCTTGGACAGCAGCGCATCGCGGCTGGCCGACTGCTGGTGCTGCGTGAAGGCGCCGCGCGCATGTTCGAGCATGCGCTCGACCAGCGTGACGAGCTCTTCGTCGTTGAAGGGCTTCTGGATGAAATCCATCGCGCCCTTCTTCATGCTGTCGACCGCCATCGGCACGTCGCCGTGGCCGGTGATGACCACGATCGGCAGCGGGGAGCGGCGTTCGATCAGGCGATCCTGCAGTTCGAGGCCGGTCATGCCGGCCATGCGGATGTCGACGATCAAACAGGCGACTTCGCGCGGGTCGTATCGGGAGAGAAAGGATTCGGCGGAATCGAAACAGCGGACTCTGTAGTCCTTGCCCTCGAGCAGCCATTGCAGCGAATCGCGTACGGCTTCGTCGTCGTCGACGACATAGACCGTGCCCTTCTTCGGAATCAAACTCATGCAGGTACCTTTGCCTCGTCGCTAGCTACGGAACTGATAGCGTCCAACACCGGAATCCAGAAGGAAAAACGGCATCCGATCACATCCGGGCCATTGTAGATGTTCTCCGCCTGCATCCGGCCGCGGTGCGACTCGACGATGGTGCGGCACAGATTGAGCCCGATGCCCATGCCCTCGGGCTTGGTGGAGAAGAAGGCTTCGTAGAGCCGGTCCATCACTTCCGGAGCGAGCCCCTTGCCCGTGTCCTGCACCGAGAACTCGATGGCGTTGTGGCCTTCGATGACCTTGGGCAGCACGCGCAGCTCGACGCTGCGGCGCGCCAGCGGGCGCTCGGCGATGTCGATGGATTCGGCCGCGTTCTTCAGCAGGTTGACCATCACCTGCTCGATGAGGATCGGGTCGACGCGCACCACCGGCAGCCGCGCGGCCACGTAGTGGTTCAGGCGCACGTTGCGCCGGCGCAGCTCGATGCCTGCCAGCTCGACCGCCTCGCTCACCATGGTGGCCACGTCGGCCGGCGTGCGGTTGGGTTCGCTGCGCTTCACGAAAGAGCGGATGCGCTGGATGATCTGGCCGGCGCGCTGGGCCTGCTTCGACGTTTTCTCGAGCGCGGCGAGCAGCGCGTCGTTGTCGATCGATTGGCCCTTGATGCGCGACATCATCCCGTTGCAGTAGTTGGTGATGGCGGTCAGCGGCTGGTTGAGCTCGTGGGCCACGCTGGAGGCCATCTCGCCCATCGTGATGAGTCGGCTCGCAGCCTGGGCCTTGTCGGCCTGAGCGGCGGCCTGCTCCTCGGCGTCGCGGCGCGGCGTGATGTCGGTGGCGATCACCAGCTGCGCGAGGCGGCCGTCGACCCATGTCAGGTAGCGCGAACGCACTTCGAGCCATTTGCCGAGGTGCGGCACGAAGATTTCGTTGTTGGCCGCCTGCGCCGCGGTGAGCGTGTCGATCGGCAGGCCCGCGTACGGATCGACGTCGTCGAGGCCTTCGTCGTGCGCATTCGAGGCTGGCACACCTGCCTGCGCGACCATGCCCAGATGGCCCACGGTGTCGGAGCCGAACCAGAGCCGGTACAGCTTGTTGGCGAACAGCAGTTCCTCGCTGCCGATGGGGGCCACCGACACGGCCGCATCGAGCGCTTCCAGCACGGTGGTGAAGCGTTCGTACGAAGCCGACAACTGCTCGCGGATGCGCGTGGGCTCGGTGATGTCGGTCATCGACGTCATCCAGCCGGTCTGGTGGCCGCGCGCGTCGATCAGCGGCGACACGTAGAGCCGGGCGTTGAACACGCTGCCGTTCTTGCGCTTCACGCGCACCTGGAAGCCGCCGGGCAGGGCACGGCCATGCAGCTCTTCTTCCAGGCGCTCGTTCATCACTTCGCGGTCGGATTCGAGCCAGTAGGGGAAGGGCGGCGACTGGCCGACGAGCTCGGCCTCGCTCCATCCGGTCATCGCGCAGAAGGCGGCGTTCACGTAGGTGATGCGGCCCTGCAGGTCGAGCACGCGCATGCCGGTCAGCATGGAGTTCTCCATGGCGCGGCGGAAATTGGTTTCTGCGACCAGCCGCTGCTGTGCCTGCAGCCGCCGCCGCGTGTGCCGCCAGGTGCCGATGAGCATCCAGCTCGTGAGCACGCTGAGCGCGCAGACCAGCCAGAACAGCCCGTTGCCGACCACGCCCTGCGAGGTGCGGTAGGCCTGCGCCCGCAGCACCAGAGCATTGCCCACCGGGGACACCGGCACTTCGTATTCGTTGGTCCGCTCGGTCCAGGGCAGCAGGCGCGTGCCGCCTTCCTTCAGGGTGGTGGTRTTGCCCGCGATCGCGTGGCCCTTGGCGTCGAGCAGCGACACCGCATAGCGCGCCTGTACTTCGGACGGCATGCCGTAGCGCAGCAGCCCGTCGACCGAGAACTCGCCAAGCACGACGCCCGCGAACAGTCCTTGATCGAAAAGGGGGATGTGCAGCTGCAGCATCGCAGGGGGGTCGCCTCCGGCCACGGGCTGCGAATACACCGGCTGGCGCAGCTCGCGGGCCAGCGCATAGTTGCTCTCGATGTCGCCGGGACGCAGCACGTCGCCGATCAGGTGCTGCTGGGCCGGGTGCACGCTGGGCGCCGCATAGCCGGCCTTGAAGCGGCGGCGGTCGTCGATCCAGGTGATGGTCTGCAGCTCGGGGAACTGGCTCACCAGCGACTCGGCTCGGCTGGTGAATTCGACCGGGTCGATCTCGCGGTTGGAAGCGTCGCGTGCGATGCGCATCAACTGCTCCTGCCGTTCCAAAAGCCGCAGGCGCATGCGCTGCTGTGCGTATTCGACGTCGCGGCGCACCGACTCCTGCTCGCGCTCGACTTCCTCGGTGCGCAGGTACCAGAAGGCGGACACGATGGCGGCAAGAAACAACAGCACGGCCGCCATCGGCGCGAGCATGGCGACTGCGTCCTGCAGCACCGGTGTCTGCCGGCGCCACCACCTGCGCCACCAGGACAGGGGCGAGGCATTCACGGCACTGCGGGCAACCGCCAGCGGAGAGGAAAAGGGCATGGTCCGAGTTTAGGTGAAGCCCTTCGGAAACGACGGCAAAGCAACGTCGGCCCGGGCTTGCGCGCGGTTTTGCGCAGGGCAAACGCGAACTGAGAATATCACATTAAGAAATTGCTACGCACTATTTGAAATCTCGATGTTTCTATGCGAAACTCCGCCGCGTTCGCTGCACAGCGCACTTAAATTACAGCCACAGCCCTAAAAGGAGAGACAAGCATGTCGGCAAATCCCGAGAACCTGTTCGGCTCGGCCGCAAACGATGCGGACGCCCAGGAGACCCGTGAATGGATGGATGCACTGTCCTCCGTCATCCAGAGCGAGGGTCCGGAGCGGGCCCACTTCCTTCTCGAGCAACTGCTCGAACATGCCCGCCAGAACACGGTCGACATGCCGTTCTCGGCCAACACGGGCTACGTCAACACCATCGAGCCCTCGCAGGAGGCCCGCAGCCCCGGCAACCTCGAGATCGAACAACGCCTGCGTGCCTACATGCGCTGGAATGCCATGGCGATGGTGGTCAAGGCCAACCGCATCCACCCGCCCGAAGGCGGCGACCTCGGCGGCCACATCGGCTCCTTCGCCTCGCTGGCCAGCATGTTCGGCGCCGGCTTCAACCACTTCTGGCACGCCGAGAGCGAGAACCACGGCGGCGACCTGCTCTACATCCAGGGCCACGTTTCGCCCGGCATTTATGCCCGCGCCTACCTCGAAGGCCGCCTCTCCGAAGAGCAGCTGCTCAACTTCCGCCAGGAAGTAGACGGCAAGGGCCTGTCGAGCTACCCGCACCCCAAGCTGATGCCGGAGTTCTGGCAGTTCCCGACCGTCTCGATGGGCCTGGGGCCGCTGATGGCGATCTACCAGGCGCGCTTCCTCAAGTACCTGCATGCACGCGGCATCGCCAACACCGAGAACCGCAAGGTCTGGGTGTTCTGTGGCGACGGTGAAATGGACGAGGTGGAATCGCTTGGCGCGATCGGCCTGGCGGCGCGCGAGAACCTCGACAACCTGATCTTCGTCATCAACTGCAACCTGCAGCGCCTGGACGGTCCGGTGCGCGGCAACGGCAAGATCATCCAGGAACTGGAAGGCGAATTCCGCGGTGCCAACTGGAACGTCGTCAAGCTGATCTGGGGCAAGGGCTGGGACGCCCTGCTCGAAAAGGACCATGACGGCGCGCTGCGCAAGATCATGATGGAGTGCAACGACGGCGACTACCAGGCCATGAAGGCCAACGACGGTGCCTACGTGCGCAAGAACTTCTTCGGCCGCGACCCGCGCACGCTGAAGATGGTCGAGCACATGACCGACGACGAGGTCTGGAGCCTGCAGCGCGGCGGCCACGACTCGCAGAAGGTGTACGCCGCCTTCCATGCCGCCCAGAACCACAAGGGCCAGCCCACGGTGCTGCTCGTCAAGACCGTCAAGGGCTTCGGCATGGGCAAGATCGGCGAAGGCAAGAACACGGTCCACCAGACCAAGAAGCTCGGCGACGAAGACATCAAGGCCTTCCGCGACCGCTTCAACATTCCGATTCCCGACAGCCAGATCGCCGAGCTGCCGTTCTACAAGCCGGCCGACGACACGCCGGAAATGCGCTACCTGCACGAGCGCCGCAAGGCGCTCGGCGGCTACCTGCCGCATCGCCGCGCCAAGGCCGACGAGAGCTTCACGGTGCCCTCGCTCGACACCTTCAAGTCGGTGATCGAGCCCACGGCCGAAGGCCGCGAGATCTCGACCACGCAGGCCTACGTGCGCTTCCTCACGCAGCTGCTGCGCGACAAGGCGCTGGGCCCGCGCGTCGTGCCCATCCTGGTGGACGAGGCACGCACCTTCGGCATGGAAGGCTTGTTCCGCCAGATCGGCATCTACAACCCGCACGGTCAGCAGTACACCCCGGTCGATAAAGACCAGGTCATGTACTACAAGGAAGACAAGGCCGGCCAGATCCTGCAGGAAGGCATCAACGAAGCCGGCGGCATGTCGAGCTGGATCGCGGCGGCCACGTCGTACAGCACGAACAACCGCATCATGGTGCCGTTCTATGTGTACTACTCGATGTTCGGCTTCCAGCGCATCGGCGACCTCGCCTGGGCGGCCGGCGACATGCAGGCCCGCGGCTTCCTGCTGGGCGGTACCTCGGGACGCACCACGCTGAACGGCGAAGGCCTGCAGCACGAAGACGGCCACAGCCACATCCTGGCCAACACCATCCCGAACTGCGTGAGCTACGACCCGACCTTCGCGCACGAAGTCGGCGTGATCCTGCACCATGGCCTGAAGCGCATGGTCGAGAAGCAGGACAACGTCTACTACTACCTGACGCTGCTCAACGAGAACTACGCGATGCCCGGCCTCCAGCCCGGTACCGAAGAGCAGATCATCAAGGGCATGTACCTGTCGAAGCAGGGCCCTGCGCTCAAGGCCAAGGCACCGACCGTGCAACTGCTGGGCAGCGGCACCATCCTGCGCGAAAGCTTTGCCGCGCAAGAGCTGCTCGAAAAGGACTGGGGCGTGTCGGCTTCCGTGTGGAGCTGCCCGAGCTTCAATGAGCTCACGCGTGACGGCCAGGACGCCGACCGCTGGAACCTGCTGCACCCGGACCAGACGCCGCGCGTGCCCTTCGTGGCCGAGCAGCTTGCGCCCACCACCGGCCCGGTGGTCGCCTCGACCGACTACATGAAGGCCTACGCCGAGCAGATTCGCCCCTTCATCCCGAAGGGCCGCAACTACAAGGTGCTGGGCACCGACGGCTTCGGCCGCAGCGACTTCCGAAACAAGCTGCGCGAGCACTTCGAGATCAACCGCCACTACATCGTGGTGGCTGCGCTCAAGGCGCTGAGCGAAGATGGCACCGTGCCGGTGGCCAAGGTGGTGGAAGCGATCAAGAAGTACGGCATCAATGTCGACAAGGTCAACCCGCTCTACGCCTGACCCTCAACAATCAACGAACGAAACGGCGCCTCAGGGCGGGAGACAAACGATATGGCAGCAGTGGAAGTCAAGGTGCCSGACATCGGCGATTTCGAKGAAGTCGCSGTGATCGARGTGCTCGTGAAGGTGGGCGACRYGGTCAAGGCCGAGCAGTCGCTCATCACGGTGGAGTCGGACAAGGCMTCGATGGAAATTCCGTCGTCGGCTGCGGGCGTGCTCAAGGAACTCAAGGTCAAGGTGGGCGACACGGTCAACATCGGTGACCTGATCGCGGTGCTCGAAGGCGCTGCAGGGGCCGCTGCTCCGGCGCCGACCCAGGCAGCGGCTGCCGCACCGGCAACCGCAACCGCCAGTGCACCTGCACCGGCTGCTGCATCGGCGCCTGCTGCCGCCGCTGCTCCGGCTCATCAGCCGACGGTCGCCCCCAGCGCAAGCCTTCCGCACGCCTCGCCCTCGGTGCGCAAGTTCGCGCGCGAACTCGGCGTGCCGCTCGAAGAGGTCAAGGGCTCCGGTCCCAAGGGCCGCATCACGCAGGAAGACATCCAGAACTTCACCAAGGCCGTGATGAGCGGACAGGCCAGCACCAAGGCCTCGGCGGCCAAGGCGCCGGCCGGTGGTGGCGACGGCGCCGCGCTGGGCCTGATCCCATGGCCCAAGGTCGACTTCACGAAGTTCGGCACGGTCGAGCGCAAGGACCTGTCGCGCATCAAGAAGCTCAGCGGCGCGAACCTGCACCGCAACTGGGTGATGATCCCGCACGTCACCAACAACGACGAAGCCGACATTACCGAGCTCGAGGCCTTCCGCGTCTCCACCAACAAGGAGAACGAGAAATCGGGCGTGAAGGTCACGATGCTGGCCTTCGTCATCAAGGCGGTGGTCGCGGCGCTGAAGAAGTTCCCCGAGTTCAACACCAGCCTGGACGGCGACCAGCTCGTCTACAAGCAGTACTACAACATCGGCTTCGCGGCGGACACGCCCAACGGCCTCGTGGTGCCGGTGCTCAAGGATGCCGACAAGAAGGGCATCCTGCAGATCAGCGCCGAGATGGGCGAGCTCGCCAAGAAGGCGCGCGACGGCAAGCTCGGCTCGGCCGACATGCAGGGCGGCTGCTTCTCGATCAGCTCGCTGGGCGGCATCGGCGGCACGCACTTCACGCCGATCATCAACGCTCCCGAAGTGGCCATCCTCGGCCTCTCGAAGGGCCAGATGAAGCCGGTGTGGGACGGCAAGCAGTTCGTGCCGCGCCTGACGCTGCCGATGTCGCTGTCGTACGACCACCGCGTGATCGACGGCGCCCTGGCTGCGCGTTTCAACGCCTACCTGGGCCAGGTGCTCGCGGACTATCGCCGTATTCTTCTATGACCCCCCGAGCACCTGCGGTGCTCCCCCCAGAGGGGGGCGCCTCCCTTGGGGCGGCCCGGCGGGAGGCGCTATGACCACCGTAGTGGCCGTCCGCAAAGGCGGCCAGGTCACGATGGCAGCCGATTCTCTGGTGACCTTCGGCGACACGCGGCTTTCGCACCGCGCCGAGGCGAACCAGAAGATCTTCACCGTCGAGGATGCGGCGGGGCAGAGCCTGTTCGCGGTGGCTGGTGCCGCCGCGCACTTCCTGGTGCTGCAGCACGCGCTGGCCGCGCAGCCGCGCGAGCAGTTGCTGTTCGGCAGCAAGCACGAGATCTTCCGCACCTTCACGATGCTGCATCCGGTGCTGAAGGACTCGTTCTTCATGCAGACCAAGGAAGACGAGCACGAGCCCTACGAGTCGAGCCAGTTCACGATGCTGCTGGCCAACCAGAGCGGCATCTACGGCATCTACAGCTACCGCGAGGTGTTCGAGTTCAAGGAGTTCTGGGCCATCGGCTCGGGACGCAGCTTTGCGCTCGGCGCCATGCACGCGGCCTATGACATCAAGTCGCGCAACTCGCGCGACGTGGCGGAGGCAGGCATCGCCGCCGCCTGCGAATTCGATCGCAATTCGGCCCCACCGGTCGACGTTCTCACACTCAAACTGAAAGTGTCCAAATGAGCGAACAACAAATCAAGGTGCCCGACATCGGCGACTTCGACGAAGTGGCAGTGATCGAGGTGCTGGTCAATGTAGGAGACACGGTCAAGGCCGAGCAGTCGCTGATCACGGTCGAATCGGACAAGGCCTCGATGGAGATTCCGTCGTCCGCTGCCGGCGTGGTGAAGTCGCTGGCCGTGAAGGTGGGCGACAAGGTCAAGGAAGGCTCGGTGGTGCTGACGCTGGAGGTGGACGGTGCCGCGGCGGCAGCGCCCGCAGCGGCCGCACCGGCGCCCGCAACTGCGCCCCCCGCATCCAAGGCAGCGCCCGCACCGGCCCCTGCATCGGCGGCCGTGGCGGTGTCGAGCTATGGCGGCAAGGTCGATGTCGAATGCGACGTGATCGTGCTCGGCGCCGGCCCCGGCGGTTACTCGGCCGCCTTCCGTGCCGCTGACTTGGGCCTGAAGGTCGTGCTGATCGAGCGCTACGCCACCCTCGGCGGCGTGTGCCTGAACGTCGGCTGCATCCCGTCGAAGGCGCTGCTGCACGTGGCTTCCGTGATGGACGAGGTCAAGCATTTCGCCGACCTCGGCGTGAGCTTCGCCGCGCCCACGGTCGACCGCGCCAAGCTGCTCGGCCACAAGAACAAGGTGGTGGGCAAGCTCACCGGCGGCCTCACGGCCATGGCCAAGATGCGCAAGGTGACGGTGCTGCGCGGCGTCGGCAACTTCATCGATCCGTACCACCTCGAGGTGGAAGAAACCTCCGGCACGAGCTGGGACACCACCGGCAAGAAGCAGACGGTCAAGTTCCGCAACGCGATCATCGCGGCCGGTTCGCAGTCGGTGAGCCTGCCGTTCATGCCGAAGGACCCGCGCGTGGTCGACTCGACCGGCGCGCTCGAGATGGGCACCGACCCCAAGCGCATGCTGATCCTGGGCGGCGGCATCATCGGCCTCGAAATGGGCACGGTGTATTCCACGCTCGGCGCGCGCCTGGACGTGGTCGAGATGCTCGACGGCCTGATGCAGGGCGCCGACCGCGACCTCGTGAAGGTCTGGCAGAAGATGAACACCCCGCGCTTCGACAACATCATGCTCAAGACCAAGACGGTCGGCGCCGAAGCCACGAAGGAGGGCATCAAGATCACCTTCGAGGGCGAGAACGCGCCGAAGGAACCGCAGGTCTACGACCTCGTGCTGCAGGCCGTGGGCCGCAGCCCGAACGGCAAGAAGATCGGCGCCGAGAAGGCAGGCGTCACGGTGAGCGACCGGGGCTTCATTCCGGTCGACATCCAGATGCGCACCAACGTGCCCCACATCTTCGCCATCGGCGACATCGTGGGCCAGCCCATGCTGGCGCACAAGGCGGTGCACGAGGCGCACGTGGCAGCTGAAGTCATCGCCGGCGAGCAGAAGGGGGACAAGGAGTTGTCCAGCGCCGCCTTCAATGCCCGCGTGATCCCCAGCGTCGCCTACACCGACCCCGAAGTGGCGTGGGTCGGCCTCACCGAGGACCAGGCGAAGGCCGAGGGCATCAAGGTCAAGAAGGGGCACTTCCCGTGGACGGCCTCGGGCCGCGCCATTGCCAACGGCCGCGACGAGGGCTTCACCAAGCTGCTGTTCGATGCCGAAACGCACCGCATCCTCGGCGGGGGCATCGTCGGCACGCATGCCGGTGACATGATCGGCGAGATCGCTCTGGCGATCGAGATGGGCGCGGACGAGATCGACATCGGCAAGACCATCCACCCGCACCCGACGCTGGGCGAAAGCATCGGCATGGCGGCGGAAGTGGCGCATGGCACCTGCACGGACCTGCCGCCGGCGAAGAAGGCCGCATGACCCAGGGCGCGACCGAGCGCCCATGAAAAAATCCCGCCGAGGCGGGATTTTTTTCGTCCTGGCTTGCGGAGGGCTCAGTTGCCGGTGTTGGCGAGAGCCGCAGCCTTGACTTCTTCCGTCGGTCCGCCGAGCACGCGGCGGGCGCCGTCGAAGCGGTGTTGCCAGTAGCTTCCGTTCATGTCTTCCACGCGAACCTGGGCGCCGGAGCGGGGCGAGTGGATGAACTTGCCTTCGCCGACGTAGATGCCGACATGGCTGAAGGCGCGGCGCATGGTGTTGAAGAACACGAGATCGCCGGGCTTGAGCTGGCTGCGATCGATCTTCTCGGTGGCGGCGGCTTGCTCTTCGGCGCGGCGCGGGAGCATGTGGCCCACGGTCTGGTTGTACATGGCGCGAACGAAGCCGCTGCAATCGAAGCCCGATTCGGCGGTGTTGCCGCCGCGGCGGTATGGAACGCCGAGGAAGCCGATGGCGGTCACCACGAGATCCGAAGTGCGTTCGGTGACGGTCTGGCGAACCTGCTTGAGCTGTCCGATGATGCCCTTGTCGGCGAGCATTCGTGCCAACTCGTCATCGGTCTTGTCTTGTTGGGGGGCCGCATGAACGGCGACGGCAAATAGAAGGGACGCGGGAAGGACGAAAAAACGCATGGCGCGTAGGATATTGATGACGCGCGGTTATGTCAATTTAAACAGAATTAGCGAATCCATTTGTAAGTCATTGATTTACATGGGAAATTTTAATCCGGTTCAGGAAAAAATGTAACGGCGAACGTTTATGGCCCATAAGCGGTTGACCTCGAAAGGGCCCTCGGACCTCGGGTTGATCGATGCTCTTGCTGGATTCAGTCGTTATTTCCCGTCAAGATCGCCCCAACTTCACGGAAAAGCCATGAATTTGCCGCGCTTATCACTTTTGGCTTCTCTTCGTCTCTGGACATTTGTCACGGTAATCGGTTTCTGCGCCACCGCCGCGGCGCAGATGAGGCCTGAAACGTTGGTTACCGGTCTTGAAAACCCGTGGGGCGTCGCCTTCCTCCCGGGTGGCCGTTTCGTGGTGACGGAGCGGCCCGGCCGCCTCCGGCTGGTCGGTGCCGACGGGAAGATCTCGGCGCCCATCGCGGGCTTGCCTCTCATCGCGGCGGGCGGGCAGGGCGGGTTGCTCGACGTGCTGGCCGATTCCGACTTCGAGAAAAACCGCACGCTGTACTTCTGCTTCTCCGAACCCGATGCCGGCGGTTCGGCCAACAGCACCGCGCTGGCCCGCGCCAATCTGTCGGCCGACGGCACCAAGCTCGAGGGGCTGAAGATCATCTTCAGCCAGCAGCCCAAGGTCGCGAGCCGCAACCACTTCGGCTGCCGCATCGTAGAGGCGCGCGATGGCGCGCTGTTCCTCACGCTGGGCGACCGCTTCAGTCGCAAGGAAGACGCGCAGAAGCTCGACAACCACCTGGGCAAGATCGTGCGCATCGGCAAGGACGGCACGGTGCCCAAGGACAACCCCTTCGTCGGCAAGGCGGGCGTGCTGCCCGAGATCTGGAGCTACGGCCATCGCAACGGACAGGGCGCCACGCTTGCGCCCGACGGCCGCCTCTGGATGACCGAGCACGGGCCGCAGGGCGGCGACGAAATCAACATTCCGCAGGCCGGCCGCAACTACGGCTGGCCTGTCATCACCTACGGCGAGAACTACGGCGGCGGAAAGATCGGCGACGGCATCACGGCCAAGGAGGGCATGGAGCAGCCGCTGCACTACTGGGTGCCGTCGATCGCGCCGTCCGGCATGGCGTTCCTGACCAGCGACCGCTACGGCGCGGGCTGGAAGGGCAACCTGTTCGTGGGCTCGCTCAAGTTCGGCTATCTCGACCGCATCGAGCTGAAAGGCGCAAAGGTGGTCGCCGAGCACAAGCTGCTGGCCGAGGGTCGCGCCCGCATACGCGACGTGAAGCAGGGGCCGGATGGATTGCTCTACGTGCTCACCGACGAAGCCGACGGCAAGCTGCTGCGCCTGCGGCCGAACTGAGTTCGGCGCGAATTTTCAGCCAGGGCAGCCCGGCAGCGGCAAGGTCGGCAGCATCCGGCGCCAGAGGCGGTTCCACTCAGGCCAGTCGTGGCCGCCTTCTGTCGTGAAAACGCGCTCGGGCGGCAGTACGTTCGCCAGTAGCCGGTTGCTGAAGGCAAAGCGGTCGTCCACGCCGTAGCCCAGATAGAGCGGCGGCCGCGCGCCTGCCGTGTTCGTGAAGCCCGCGTAACCGCGCAGCCATTGCCAGAGCTGTGTCTCGTTGGGCGTTCGCGGAGGGCTCGCGGCCGGGTCGACCAGCGGCCCGTTCCACCTGGCGAGGCCGCCCGCGTTGGCGATGTCCGTGCCGAGCGCGCGCTCGCCGAGATAGGGCGCGAGCGTCACCAGCCCGGCGAGTTCGCCGGGGTGTGTCTGCGCATAGAGCATTCCGCCGAAACCGCCGAGGGAAATGCCGACGAACCAGAGGTGGCGGTAGCCCTGGCTGCGCGCCGGCGCGACCACGTCGGCGCTCAGGCGATCGAGGATGGTCTTGTCGTTGTAGTAGCCCAGATGTGCGTCGACCAGCATCACGTCTGCCGCGACGCGATTCTCCTGAACGGCATGGACGAAGCCCTCGCGCGCGAACTCGTCGGGCGCCGAGTAGGCGCCGGGAAGCATGACCAGCAGCGTGTCGACCTCGCCGCGTGCGCAGCTGCTCCTTTCGAGCGAAGTCGCCATCGGCACCACGGCCTTGCGCACGCCGCCGCAGGCCACGGCGAGCAGCGCGGCGCCGAGGCCCAGCGCCGCGAGGCACGCCCGTTTGGAGAACAGCTTCATGCGCCGCAGTTTAGGCGTGCCTCGATGCGGGCAGACGGCCCGTGCCGGCGGGCGCAGGTCGAGAGAGCCCGACGCGGTCCTTTCGGTGGTACGGTTCAGCCCAACTCAACCGATACCTGAAAGACACCGCTCATGCTGCTCGACGCCTCGCTCTCCCAACTCGTTCTGGTCGACTACCAGGCGCGGCTGATGCCGGCGATCTTCGAGGGCGAGGCCGTCGCGCAGAACGCAGTGCGCCTCGGCAAGATGGCGCACCTGTTCCAGGTGCCGGTGTTCGGCACCGAGCACAACCCCTCCAGCCTTGGCGAAAACCTGCCCGACGTCCGCGCGCTGTGCCAGCGCACCCTGTCGAAGATGCATTTCAGCGGCGTGGAGGAAGGCCTCGGCGAGTGGCTGCGCGTGCCGGCCAAGGCGCCGCAGGGCAATGCGCGCAGCCTGCCCAAGCATCTGCAAAAGCCCGCCGCCGCGGCCGAGGAGCGCAACAGCATCGTGATCGCCGGCTGCGAAGCCCATGTCTGCCTGCTGCAGACCGCGCTCGACCTGCTGGAAGACGAGTTCGAAGTCTGGGTCGTGACCGATGCCTGCAGTTCGCGCACCGAGCGCAACCGCGACGCGGCCTTCGACCGGCTGGCGGGTGCCGGTGCCGAACTCGTGACGACCGAGATGGTCGGTTTCGAGTGGCTGCGCACGGCGGAACACCCCGCGTTTCCTGAATTGCTTTCGCTCGTCCGGTAACCGCATCTGCGGCGGGAGGAAGGGCTCGGCCGGATTGTTCCGGCCGTCAGCTTGCTGCAAGATCGACCTCCATAATTATGAATTCAGTTTTGGTGGTGCTGCCAGACCCGAATGAATAACAGGAGACATACCCAGATGAGCCGCTACGAAGAGTTCTATCGCCAGTCCGTCGATGCGCCCGAGGCCTTCTGGGCCGAGCAGGCGAAGCTGATCGACTGGCAAAACCCCGCGCAACAGATCCTGGATGCCAGCCGGCCGCCTTTTGCGCGCTGGTTCGTAGGCGGCACGACCAACCTGTGCCACAACGCGGTCGACCGGCATCTGGCCGCGCGGGGCGATCAGCCCGCGCTGGTCTTCGTCTCCACCGAAACCGGCGTCGAGAAGAGCTGCAGCTTCAACGAGTTGCATGCCGAGGTGCAGCGCACCGCCGCCAGCCTGATCGAACTCGGCGTGGGCAAGGGCGATCGCGTGCTCATCTACATGCCTATGATTCCCGAGGCCGCCTTCGCGATGCTGGCCTGCGCGCGCATCGGCGCCATCCATTGCGTGGTGTTCGGCGGATTCGCCAGCGGCTCGCTGGCCACGCGCATCGAGGACGCCGAGCCCAAGGTGATCGTGAGCGCCGATGCGGGCTCGCGTGGCGGCAAGGTCATTGCGTACAAGCCCTTGCTCGACGAGGCGATCCGCCTGTCGAAACACAAGCCCTCGGCGGTGCTGCTCACGGACCGCGGCCTCGCATCCATGGACCTGACTGCGGGCCGTGACCACCTGGCCGCCGAACTCAGGCGCAAGCACCTCGACGCCAAGGTGCCCTGCACATGGCTCGCCTCCACCGACATCAGCTACACCATCTACACCAGCGGCACGACCGGCAAGCCCAAGGGCGTGCAGCGCGACGTGGGCGGCTACGCGGTCGCGCTGGCCGCCAGCATGAAGCACATCTTCGACGGCCGACCCGGCGAAACCTACTTCTCGACCAGCGATATCGGCTGGGTGGTGGGCCACAGCTACATCGTCTACGGCCCGCTCATCGCGGGCATGGCGACGATCATGTACGAGGGCCTGCCCACGCAAGGCATCGACCGGCAGCCCGACGGCGGCATCTGGTGGCGACTCGTCGAAAAGTACAAGGTGACGGTGATGTTCAGCGCTCCCACCGCGGTGCGCGTGCTCAAGAAGCAGGACCCGGCGCTGTTGAAGAGGTACGACCTGTCGAGCCTGCGCGCGCTGTTTTTGGCGGGCGAGCCGCTCGACGAGCCCACCGCACGCTGGATCAGCGAAGGCCTGGGCGTGCCGATCATCGACAACTACTGGCAGACCGAATCGGGCTGGCCGATGATCACCATCGCCAACGGCGTGGAGGCCAAGCCCAGCAAGTTCGGCAGCCCGGGCGTGCCGATGTACGGCTACCGCATCAAGATCCTGCATGAATCGACCGGCGAAGAACTGACCGCCCCGAACGAGAAGGGCGTGGTGGTGGTCGAAGGCCCGACGCCGCCCGGCTTCATGCAGACCGTATGGAAGGACGATGCGCGCTTCGTCAACACCTACTGGAAGAGCGTGCCCGGCAAGATGGTCTACTCGACCTTCGACTGGGGCATTCGCGACGAAGACGGCTATTTCTACATCCTCGGTCGCACCGACGACGTGATCAACGTGGCAGGCCACCGCCTCGGCACGCGCGAGATCGAGGGGAGCATCTCGGGCCACGCCAACGTGGCCGAGGTCGCTGTGGTGGGCGTGGCCGACGCGCTCAAGGGCCAGGTCGCGATGGCCTTCGTCGTTCCCAAGGACGGCAAGGCCGTGGGCGACGCCGATGCGGCACTCAAGCTCGAAGGCGAGATCATGAAGATGGTGGCAGACCAGCTCGGGGCGCTGGCGCGGCCAGCGCGCGTGCGTTTCGTGAGCGGCCTGCCCAAGACGCGCAGCGGCAAGCTGCTGCGCCGTGCCATCCAGGCTGTGTGCGAGCAGCGCGACCCGGGCGACCTGACCACCATCGACGACCCCGCCACGCTGCAGCAAATCAAACAGTTACTCTCTTCCGCCTGAATGAGCAGTGGAGGGGTTGCGAAGCTCCTTTGGGCCGTCATATGGTTGACGTGGCACAATGCCAAGGTACTCAGGCCCTTCCCCAGCCACAGTCGCATCCGCCAATCGGTTCAGCCGTGTCGCGGAAGGTTTCTTAACCAGCTAGTGCTTCCTTCAGGGAAGCGAAGGTCAGCGGATCATGAGCGATTCTTCTACGCCCACGGCGTACACAGCCTATCAAGGCAACACCTACCTCTTCGGTGGCAATGCGCCCTATGTCGAAGAGATGTACGAGAACTACCTCGCCAACCCCGGCAGCGTGCCCGACAACTGGCGTTCGTATTTCGACGCGTTGCAGAACGTTCCCGCCGCCGATGGCACCAACACCCGCGACGTTCCGCACCTGCCGGTCATCAATGCTTTCGCCGAACGCGCGAAGCAGGGCACGACCAAGGTCGTGCAGGCCAGCGGCGCCGACTCCGAGCTCGGCCGCAAGCGCACCTCGGTCCAGCAGCTGATCGCCGCCTACCGCAACGTCGGCGCCCGCTGGGCCGACCTCGATCCGCTCAAGCGCGCCGAGCGTCCCTCGATCCCGGAACTCGAACCCTCGTTCTACGGCTTCACCGACGCCGACCTCGAGACGGTGTTCAATACCAGCAACACCTTCTTCGGCAAGGAGACCATGTCGCTGCGCGACCTGCTCAACGCCTTGCGCGAAACGTACTGCGGCACGATGGGCGCCGAGTACATGTACACCACCGACCAGAATCACAAGCGCTGGTGGCAGCAGCGGCTCGAAAGCGCCCGCACCAACCCCAAGCTCAGCGCCGAGCAGAAGAAGCATGTGCTGAACCGCCTCACGGCCGCCGAAGGCCTCGAGCGCTTCCTGCACACCAAGTACGTCGGCCAGAAGCGCTTCTCGCTCGAAGGCGGCGAGAGCTTCATCGTCGCGATGGACGAACTGATCAACCAGGCCGGCGCCAAGGGCGTGCAGGAAATCGTGATCGGCATGGCCCACCGCGGCCGCCTGAACGTGCTGGTCAACTCGCTGGGCAAGATGCCGGCCGACCTGTTCGCCGAGTTCGACCACACCGCCCCCGAAGACCTGCCCAGCGGCGACGTCAAGTACCACCAGGGCTTCAGCTCGGATGTGACCACCCCTGGCGGCCCGGTGCACCTGAGCCTCGCGTTCAATCCCTCGCACCTCGAGATCGTGAACCCCGTGGTCGAAGGCTCGGTGCGCGCCCGCATGGACCGCCGCGGCGACCCGCTGGGCAAGCAGGTGCTGCCCGTGATCGTGCACGGCGACGCCGCCTTCGCAGGCCAGGGCGTCGTGATGGAAACGCTGGCGCTGGCCGAGACCCGCGGCTACTCCACCGGCGGCACGGTGCACATCGTCATCAACAACCAGATCGGCTTCACCACCAGCGACCCGCGCGACAGCCGCTCGACGCTGTACTGCTCGGACATCGTCAAGATGATCGAGGCGCCGGTGCTGCACGTGAACGGCGACGACCCCGAAGCCGTGGTGCTCGCCACCCAGATCGCGCTGGACTTCCGCATGGAATTCCAGAAGGACGTGGTCGTGGACATCATCTGCTTCCGCAAGCTGGGCCACAACGAGCAGGACACCCCCTCGCTCACCCAGCCGCTCATGTACAAGAAGATCGCAGTCCACCCCGGCACGCGCAAGCTGTACGCCGACAAGCTGGCCGCGCAAGGCCTGGGCGACACGCTCGGCGACGACATGGTCAAGGCGCAGCGCGCCGCCTTCGACGAAGGCAAGAACACCGTCGACCCCGTGCTCACCAACTTCAAGAGCAAGTACGCCGTCGACTGGAGCCCGTACCTCAACAAGAAGTGGACCGACGCCGGCGACACCGCCATTCCCTCGAGCGAGTGGAAGCGCCTGGCCGAGAAGATCACCTTCGTGCCCGAGGGCTTCACTGTGCACCCGCTCGTGAAGAAGGTGCTGGATGACCGCGCCGCCATGGGCCGCGGCGACGTGAACGTCGACTGGGGCATGGGCGAGCACATGGCCTTCGCATCGCTGGTGGCCAGCGGCTACCCGATCCGCCTGTCGGGCGAAGACTCGGGCCGCGGCACGTTCACGCACCGCCACGCCGTGCTGCACGATCAGAACCGCGAGAAGTTCGACACCGGCACCTATACGCCGCTGCAGAACGTGGCCGACAACCAGGCGCCGTTCGTCGTGATCGACTCGATCCTGTCGGAGGAGGCCGTGCTCGCATTCGAATACGGCTACGCCTCGAACGACCCGAACACGCTCGTGATCTGGGAAGCCCAGTTCGGCGACTTCGTGAACGGCGCGCAGGTGGTGATCGACCAGTTCATCGCTTCCGGCGAAGTGAAGTGGGGCCGCGTCAATGGCCTCACGATGATGCTGCCGCACGGCTACGAAGGCCAGGGCCCCGAGCACAGCTCGGCTCGCCTGGAGCGCTTCATGCAGCTGAGCGCCGACACCAACATGCAGGTGGTGCAGCCGACCACGGCCAGCCAGATCTTCCACGTGCTGCGCCGCCAGATGGTGCGCAACCTGCGCAAGCCGCTGATCATCCTGACGCCCAAGTCGCTGCTGCGCAACAAGGACGCGACCTCGCCGCTGTCCGAGTTCACCAAGGGCAGCTTCCAGACCGTCATTCCCGACAGCAAGGGCTTGAAGGCCGAGAAGGTCAAGCGCCTGATCGCCTGCTCCGGCAAGGTCTACTACGACCTGGCCAAGAAGCGCGAAGAGCAGGGCACCGAGGACGTGGCGATCATCCGCGTCGAGCAGCTCTACCCCTTCCCGCACAAGGCTTTCGCTGCCGAGATCAAGAAGTACCCGAACCTCGTCGACGTGGTGTGGTGCCAGGACGAGCCGCAGAACCAGGGCGCCTGGTTCTTCGTGCAGCACTACATCCACGAAAACATGCAGGACGGCCAGAAGCTCGGCTACTCCGGCCGTGCTGCCTCGGCATCGCCGGCGGTGGGCTACTCGCACCTGCACCAGGAACAGCAGAAGGCGCTCGTCGATGGCGCGTTCGGCAAGCTCAAGGGCTTCGTGCTGACCAAGTAATCAAAAGCCTTTTTTCACACGAACACCCTGAAGAAAAAATCGGAGCTCACTCCAAATGTCTATCGTAGAAGTCAAAGTCCCCCAGCTTTCCGAATCCGTGGCCGAAGCCACCATGCTCACCTGGAAGAAGAAGGCCGGCGAAGCCGTCGCCGTCGATGAAATCCTGATCGAGATCGAGACCGACAAGGTCGTGCTGGAAGTGCCCGCGCCCTCGGCTGGCGTGCTGGCCGAAATCGTGCAGCCCGATGGCGCCACCGTGGTGGCCGATCAGCTGATCGCCAAGATCGACACCGATGGCAAGGCTTCGGCCGCCGCACCGGCGGCTGCGCCTGCCGCAGCTCCGGCTGCCGCCGCGCCTGCACCGGCAGCTGCTGCCGCCGCCACCGGCGGTTCGAAGGCCGACGTGGCCATGCCCGCCGCCGCCAAGCTGCTGGCCGACAACAACCTGAAGACCAGCGACGTGGCCGGCACCGGCAAGGACGGCCGTGTCACCAAGGGCGACGTGCTCGGCGCGGTCGCTTCGGGCGCCAAGCCCGCGGCCATCATTCCCGCACCGGCCGCCAAGCCCGCACTGCCGCAAGTCGCCGCGCCCACCAGCGCGCCCGACCTGGGCGAGCGCCCCGAGCAGCGCGTGCCGATGAGCCGCCTGCGCGCCCGTATCGCCGAGCGCCTGCTGCAGTCGCAATCGACCAACGCCATCCTGACGACCTTCAATGAAGTGAACATGGCGCCCGTCATGGAGCTGCGCAAGCGCTTCCAGGACAGCTTCACCAAGGAACACGGCGTGAAGCTCGGCTTCATGAGCTTCTTCGTGAAGGCCGCGGTGCATGCACTGAAGAAGTACCCGGTGATCAACGCCTCGGTCGACGGCAACGACATCCTGTACCACGGCTACTTCGACATCGGTATCGCCGTCGGTTCGCCGCGCGGCCTGGTGGTGCCGATCCTGCGCAATGCCGACCAGATGAGCTTTGCCGACATCGAGAAGAAGATCGCCGAGTTCGGCAAGAAGGCACAAGACGGCAAGCTGGGCATCGAAGACATGACCGGCGGCACGTTCTCCATTTCGAATGGCGGCACCTTCGGCTCGATGCTCTCGACCCCGATCATCAACCCGCCCCAGTCGGCCATCCTCGGCGTGCACGCCACCAAGGACCGCGCCGTCGTCGAGAACGGCCAGATCGTCGTTCGCCCGATGAACTACCTCGCCATGAGCTACGACCACCGCATCATCGACGGCCGTGAAGCCGTGCTGGGCCTGGTCGCCATGAAGGAAGCGCTGGAAGACCCGTCGCGCCTGCTGTTCGACATCTGATCCGGGAGAAAGAACCAGATGGCAAACAAGCAATTCGACGTCGTCGTCATCGGCGGCGGCCCCGGCGGCTACATTGCGGCGATCCGCGCCGCGCAACTGGGCTTCAACGTGGCCTGCATCGACGAGTGGAAGAACGGCAAGGGTGGCCCCGCACCGGGCGGCACCTGCACCAACGTCGGCTGCATCCCCTCGAAGGCGCTGCTGCAATCGTCGGAGCACTTCGAGCAGGCCGGCCACCACTTCGCGGACCACGGCATCAAGGTCGAAGGCCTGGGCCTCGACATCGACAAGATGCTGGCCCGCAAGGACCAGGTCGTGAAGCAGAACAACGACGGCATCCTGTATCTGTTCAAGAAGAACAAGATCAGCTTCTTCCATGGCCGCGGCTCGTTCGTGAAGACCGATGCAGCCGGCTACGAGATCAAGGTGGCGGGCGCCGCCGAAGAGTCGATCAGCGGCAAGCACATCATCGTGGCCACGGGCTCCAATGCCCGCGCGCTGCCGGGCACGCCGTTCGACGAGGAGAACATCCTCTCGAACGACGGCGCGCTGCGCATCGGCGCTGTGCCGAAGAAGCTGGGCCTGATCGGTTCGGGTGTCATCGGCCTCGAGATGGGTTCGGTGTGGCGCCGCCTCGGCGCGGAAGTCACGGTGCTCGAAGCACTGCCGACGTTCCTGGGCGCTGTGGACGAGCAGATCGCCAAGGAAGCCAAGAAGGCCTTCGACAAGCAGAAGCTCAAGATCGAGCTCGGCGTGAAGGTCGGCGAGATCAAGTCGTCGAAGAAGGGCGTGAGCGTTGCCTGGACCAACGCCAAGGGCGAAGCCCAGACGCTGGAAGTCGACAAGCTGATCGTGTCGATCGGCCGCGTGCCCAACACCATCGGCCTGAATGCCGAAGCCGTGGGCCTGAAGCTCGACGAGCGCGGCGCCATCAACGTCGATGACGACTGCAAGACCAACCTGCCCAACGTCTGGGCCATCGGCGACGTGGTGCGCGGCCCGATGTTGGCGCACAAGGCCGAGGAAGAGGGCGTTGCCGTGGCGGAGCGCATCGCGGGCCAGCATGGCCACGTGAACTTCAACACGGTCCCGTGGGTGATCTACACCAGCCCCGAGATCGCATGGGTCGGCCAGACCGAGCAGCAGCTCAAGGCCGCGGGCCGTGCATACAAGGCCGGCACATTCCCGTTCCTCGCGAACGGCCGCGCACGCGCGCTGGGCGACACGACCGGCATGGTCAAGTTCCTGGCCGACGCAGCGACCGACGAGATCCTGGGCGTGCACATCGTGGGTCCGCAAGCGAGCGAACTGATCTCCGAAGCCGTGGTGGCGATGGAGTTCAAGGCCAGCGCGGAAGACATCGCGCGTATCTGCCATGCGCACCCGTCGCTGTCGGAAGCCACGAAGGAAGCGGCACTCGCCGTGGACAAGCGCACGCTGAACTTCTGATCTCACCGATCTTTTGACCAGCGTCAAACAGGCCTACGAGGCGGAACTCGCTACGCGCGGGTTCAGGAGCGATCCCGCGCAGCTGCGCGCCGTGGAGGCGCTGGATCGCTGCGCCAACGAATGGGCCGCCTACAAGGCCCAGCGCTCGAATGCGCTGAAGAAGTTCATCAACCGGCCGGAGCTCCCGCGCGGCGTCTACATGTACGGTGGCGTCGGTCGGGGCAAGAGCTTCCTGATGGACCTGTTCTTCAATGCGGTGCCGCTGCGGCGCAAGACGCGCCTGCACTTTCACGAGTTCATGCGGGAAGTGCACCGAGAGCTGCGCGAGTTGCAGGGCACGGTGAACCCGCTCGACGAGCTGGGGCTGCGCATATCGAAGCGCTACAAGCTGATCTGCTTCGACGAGTTCCATGTGGCGGACATCACCGACGCGATGATTCTTCATCGGCTGCTGGTGTCGCTGTTCGAGAACGGCGTGGGCTTTGTCACCACCTCGAACTTCAAGCCCGACGATCTGTATCCCGGTGGCTTGCACCGTGACCGCATCCTGCCGGCCATTGCGCTCCTGAACGAGAAGCTAGAAGTGCTGAGCGTCGACAACGGCACCGACTACCGGCGCCGCACGCTCGAACAGCTGCGCATGTACCTCACGCCGAACGACGGTGCCGCCGAGAAGGAGATGCGCAAGGCCTTCGACAAGCTGGCCGAGACGGCTGACGAAAACCCGATCCTGCACATCGAGCAGCGCGAGATCCGCGCACTGCGCAAGGCCGGCGGCGTGGTCTGGTTCGATTTCAAGACGCTGTGCGGCGGTCCGCGCTCGCAGAATGACTACCTCGAGATCGCCAGCCAGTTTCACACTGTGCTGTTGTCCGACGTGCCGCACATGCCGGTGCGCATGGCCTCGGAAGCGCGCCGTTTCACCTGGCTGGTCGACGTCTTGTACGACCGGCGCTGCAAGCTCATCATGTCGGCTGAGGTTCCGCCCGAGGCGTTGTACACGGAAGGGCCGCTGTCGCACGAGTTTCCGCGCACGGTCTCCCGGCTCACCGAAATGCAATCGAGCGAGTTTCTCGCCCTCGAACGCCGCATCGTCGACACCCGACTCACATGAAAAAAATCGCTCTTGCCCTGTTGATGACGTTGGCCAGCCTTCCGCTGTGGGCACAGTCCAATGCCGCTACGGGCAGTGCCGACCTCGAGGCCGAGAAGCGCCGGCTCTCCAGCGAGCGCGAGGTCATCGAGAAGCGCTTTGTCGAAGAGCGGGCCGCCTGCTACAAGAAGTTCGCGGTGGAAGACTGCCTGCGCGAGAGCCGGGGCCGGCGTCGCAAGGAAACCGACAATATCAAGCGGCAGGAAACAGCGATCAACGACATCCAGCGCCAGCGCAGCGGCGCGGCCGAGCTGCAAAAGCTTGACCAGAAGGCCGGCACCCAGCGCCCGCAGGACACCCGCGAGAAGCAGGAGGAGTCGATCCAGGGCCAGAGGGACCGCGAGCAGCGCGCGGCCGACCATGCGGCCAGCCGCGCCGCCACGGCCGCCGATGCTGCCGAGCGCGAACGCCAGTTTCGGTCCAAGCAGCAGGCCCATTCCGACGAGCAGGCCAAGGCCGCCCAGCGGCAGGCCGAGGCGCCTGCCGCCGTCAAGCGTTTCGAAGACAAACAGAAGCGGGCCGAAGAGCACAGGGCCAGCCGCGAGCGGCAGAACGCCAATCGCAGCAAGCCGCGCGCGGCGCCGCTGCCGCCGCCGCCGGCCACACCCTGAGCGGGGCAAGAAGGCAGGGGCGCCGCTCAGGCGGTTGTCGCCGGCAGCGGATCGAACTTCAGGACGACAATCGAGATGTTGTCGCCCGTGCCCCGGGCTCGGCGGCGCGCTTCACCCACCAGGATTTCGACCGCATCGCGCGGCGGCTGCGCGTACAGCACGCTCGCCAGCTCTTCGGGGCTGAAGTAATGCCACAGCCCGTCGCTGCAGGCCATCAGCAGGTCGCCCGGTTCCATCTTCGGAATGTAGTAGGGGTCGATGGGCGGCGGCGTGGTCGTCATGCCCAGGCAGCCGAGCAGGATGTTGCCTTGCGGGTGGACGTTGGCCTGGGCCTCGGTGATCTGGCCGCGGTCGATCAGCACCTGCACGTACGAATGGTCGCGCGTGCGCTTGACGAGCTGCCCGTCATGGAAGTGATAGATGCGCGAGTCGCCGGCATGGATCCAGGCACAGTCGCCCTTGGGGGTCATGAGGAAGGCCGCGAGCGTGCTGTGCGGCTCCTGTTCGCTGGAAACGGCGGTGAGCTTGATGACCGTGTGCGAGTCTTCGAGGATCTGCTTCAGCACGGCTTCGGGGTCGTCGCGGCTGGGCTGGTAGCGGGCGAAGAGCTGGCGTGCCGTCATCAGCACCTGATCGGAGGCCTTGCGCCCGCCGCTGCGCCCGCCCATGCCGTCGGCCACGATGCCCAGCACGCAGCCAGGCACGCGTGGATGGCTCATCATCAGCACCTGGTCTTGTTGGTACGGGCGGTCTCCCTTGTGGAGTCCGGTGGCCGCGGCGAGTCGAAAGCCTTGGGTCATGAGGCATATGCGCCGAAGCGCGTGTTTCTGTCTTCTCGGAGATTCGTGTCAGGACGTATTATCGAATGAACATGCGCCGCGAAAACCTCGCAGCCGCTCCCCACCGTTGGACTCCAATCTTCACTCCCTTTCCCGCCAGCTGATCGAATTGCGCATCGAGCATGCCGATCTCGACGCCACCATCGACCGGCTGGCTGAGGGCTCGCCGCAAGACGAGCTGTTGCTGCGGCGCCTGAAAAAGCGCCGCCTCGCACTGCGCGACCAGATCGCGCGCCTCGAAAACGACCTCGACCCGAAAGAGCCGGCGTGACGGGGGCGCTCGAAGACCAGGTGCGCGACGCCTTCGCGCAGGACGGCGCGCTGTCGCGTGCCGCCGAGCAGTTCCGCGAGCGCGCGGGTCAGACCGAGATGGCGATAGCCGTGGCCCGCACCATCGACCAGGGCGGCGTGCTGGTGGTCGAAGCGGGCACCGGGGTGGGCAAGACTTTTTCGTATCTCGTGCCGGCCCTGCTGAGCGGCGAACGCGTACTGCTCTCGACCGCCACCAAGACGCTGCAGGACCAGTTGTTCGGCCGCGACCTGCCGCGTCTTGTCGAAGCCTTCGGGCTGCCAGTGCGCACCGCGCTGCTCAAGGGGCGCGGCAGCTATCTTTGCCTGCACCGGCTCGATCTGGCGCGCCACGATGCCTCCTTGCCTGAACGCGGCAGCTTGCGCACGCTTGCCAAGATCGAGCAGTGGTCGAAGGCCACGCGCACCGGCGACCTGGCCGAGCTGCCGGGGCTGGACGAGCGCTCGCCGCTGATCCCGCTGATCACCTCCACGCGAGAGAACTGCCTGGGCGCGCAATGCCCGCAGTTCAAGCCCTGCCATGTCAACCTGGCACGGCGCGAGGCGCTGGCGGCCGACATCGTGGTCATCAACCACCATCTGTTCTTTGCCGACCTCGCGGTACGCGAGACCGGCATGGCGGAGCTTCTGCCGACCGTGAGCGTGGTGGTGTTCGACGAAGCGCACCAGCTCAACGAAACCGGCGTGCAGTTTCTCGGTGCGCAGCTCGGCAGCGGGCAGGCGCTCGACTTTGCGCGTGACATGCTGGGTGCCGGCCTGCAGCATGCGCGCGGCCTGGTCGACTGGCAGCAACTGGTCGCGGCAGTCGAGCGCGCCGCGCGCGAACTGCGACTCGTGGTCGGCAAGCAATGGCCCGGCGCCAAGCTGCGCTGGCTGGGTGCCTCGCCCGAGGGTGTCGATCCCGATGCGTGGCAGCAAGCGCTGGACGACCTGCTGCAAGCGTTCGAGCTGTCGGCCGAGGGGCTCGCCACCGTCAGCGAAATCTCGCCCGACTTCGTGCGGCTGCACGAGCGGGCCCGCCAACTCGCGAAGCGCATCGCGCGCTTCGCCCTGCCATGCGAGATCGATTCGGTGCGCTGGGTCGATGTGGGCTCGCAGCTGCGGCTCATCGAATCGCCGCTGGACATCGCCGACGCCATGCGCAAGCGGGTGCTCAAGATCGCCGAGGCAGACCCCGATGCGGCCGATGGCGACGACGAGGATCTCGACGGCTATGGCGAGCGGCCGGCGCGCGAGACGGCGGCGCAGCAAGATGGCGGCCGCGCCTGGGTCTTCACCTCCGCAACGCTGGGCGACGAGCCCACGCTGCGCTGGTTCACCGAGCCCTGCGGCCTGCAGGACGCGGAAGTGCTGCGCGTGCAAAGCCCCTTCGACTATGCCTCGCAGGCTGCGCTCTATGTGCCGCGTGCGTTTCCCAAGCCCAACGATCCGTCGCACAGCCAGCGCGTCGCGCAACTGGCCGCGCGCGGCGCGACCGAGCTGGGCGGCCGCACGCTGGTGCTGACGACCACGCTTCGCGCACTGCGCACCATCGGCGACGAGATGAGGCAGCAATTCGAACTGCTCGACGCGCAAGCGCGCCCCGAAGTGCTGGTGCAGGGCGAGCTGCCCAAGCGCGTGCTGATGGATCGCTTCCGCGAAGGCGCGAGCGCCGGGCGCGCAGGCTGCGTGCTGGTGGCGTCGGCCTCGTTCTGGGAAGGCTTCGACGCACCGGGCGATGTGTTGCAACTGGTGGTGATCGACAAGCTGCCGTTCCCGCCGCCGAACGATCCGCTGGTCGAGGCGCGCTCACAGCGCCTTGAAGCGCAGGGGCGCAGTTCGTTTGCCGACTATTCGCTGCCCGAGGCGGCCGTGGCGCTCAAACAGGGGGCGGGCCGATTGATTCGGCGCGAAACCGACAGCGGCGTACTGGCGATCTGCGATACGCGCCTGGTGGCCATGGGCTACGGCCGCCGGTTGCTGGCGGCGCTGCCACCGATGCGGCGGCTCGAAAACGAATCGGATTTCGAGGCCGCGCTGGACGCACTCAAGACTTAGTTAGGGGCTACCAGAGCTTCCACCAGGGATCGTCCTTGCCCTTGAAGCCGTTCGCGAGGTAGGTGCTCTTCGGATAGTTGGTGGTCAGCACGCGTTGGGTGTCGTCGCGCAGGTCCTTCATGCCGAGGGCGTCGTACGACTTCACCATGATGTACAGGGCTTCTTCGAGCGCCGGCACTTCGCGGTAGTCGGACAGCGCGACTTGGGCGCGGTTGATGGCCGCCAGGTAGGCACCGCGCGAATAGTAGTAGCGCGCCACGTGAACTTCGTACTGCGCGAGCGAGTTCACGATGTAGTTCATGCGCTGGCGCGCGTCAGGGGTGTAGCGCGACTCGGGGAAGCGCGTGACGAGGTCCTTGAACGACTCGAAAGATTCCTTGGCGGCCTTCTGGTCACGCTCGGACAGGTCCTGGCGCGTCATGAACGCGAACATGCCAAGGTCGTCGTTGAAGTTGATCACGCCCTTGAGGTAGAGCGCATAGTCGATGGCGGGGCTCGCCGGATGCAGCTTCATGAAGCGGTCGACGGTGGCGATGGCGTTCGCCTTTTCGCCCGACTTGTACTGGGCGTAGGCCTTTTCGAGCTGCGCCTGCTGCGCGAGCGGCGTGCCGGCGGCGCGGCCTTCGAGCTTCTCGTACAGCGGCACGGCCTTGTCGTAGGCGCCCGATCCGGCCTCGTCCTTGGCTTCCGAATAGATGCGGTTGGGGCTCCAGTTGGCGGTCTTGTCGACGGAGGTCGACGAGCAGCCAGCAGCCAGCACAGCCGCGGCGCTGAGCGCGATCCAGGCGGGGACCGATAATTTGGCGCGAAACATCACATACGGCTTTCGTGAAACAGTTGCCCTCAATTATATCGACCGACCCTTTGGGCAATACCCCCGAGGCACTGGAGGTGCCCGAGTTCGAGGAGGGGGCCGATCCGATCGAACCCAGCGAGCAGCGGCCCTTCGTCATCGACCCGGCCCAGCACGGCCAGCGGCTCGATCGCGCGCTCGCCGCGCTGGTGCCCGAGTTTTCCCGCAGTTACCTGCAGCAGCTGATCGAGGCTGGCGCTGTCGAGCTGCAGGGCCGCACGCTGACCAAGGTCTCGGCCACCGTCAAGGCGGGACAGGCCGGCCGCATCGAGCTTCGTCCCACACCCCAGAGCCAGGCCTTCCGGCCCGAGCCGATGGACATCGTCACCGTGCACGAGGACGAACACCTGCGCATCGTCGACAAGCCCGCCGGCCTGGTCGTGCACCCGGCGCCGGGACACTGGAGCGGCACGCTGCTCAATGGCCTGCTGGCGCTGGACCCGAGGGCCGTGCTGCTGCCGCGCGCCGGCATCGTGCACCGGCTCGACCGCGACACCAGCGGCCTGATGGTGGTGGCGCGCACCCGGGCCGCCATGGATGCGATGGTGGCGCTGATCGCTGCGCGCGAGGTCAAGCGGCAGTACCTGGCCATCGGCCACAAGCCGTGGGAGGGGGCCGCGGGCCGGCAGGTCGACGCCCCCATCGGGCGCGATCCGCGCAACCGGCTGCGCATGGCTGTGGTCGATCTCGAGCGTCATGCGGGCAAGACGGCGCGCACGCTGATCGAGCGGCTCGACAGCAACGCCGAAGGCTGCGCCGTGCGCTGCACCCTCGAAACCGGGCGCACTCACCAGATCCGCGTGCACATGGCGTCGATCGGCCATCCGCTGGTGGGCGATGCGCTCTATGGCGGGGCGCCGGCTGCCGGGCTGTCGCGGCAGGCGCTGCATGCATTCAGGCTGGCCTTCGTGCATCCCGTCACACAAGCGGCGCTGGAGTTCCGCTCGCCGCCGCCCGCCGACCTCGTCCTGGCTTTGCGGGCCTGGGGGCTGGATTACAATCGCGCCTGACGGCCCGAGAGCCGCGCCGGTCACCCGAGGCCGGCCTTGCGTTGCATTTGCCGCGTGCCTGCAGCGCCTACTCCTTTCATCCTTCTGAACTAGCGCCCCGAGGCGCCTTTTCCCGGATAACGCGAACCATGAATACGGCGGATGCCAAGCGCATTCTCGAAACCGCCTTGATCTGTTCGAGCCAGCCGTTGCCGGTGCGCGATATGCGCGTGCTGTTCGACGACGAGCTGGGCGCGGACACCATCAAGGTGCTGTTGCTCGAATTGCAGGAAGACTGGGCGCAGCGCGGCCTGGAGCTGGTGAGCGTCGGCAGCGGCTGGCGTTTCCAGAGCCGGCCCGAGATGCGCGACCACCTCGATCGCCTGCACCCCGAGAAGCCGCCGCGCTACACCCGCGCCGCACTCGAGACGCTGGCCATCATTGCCTACCGGCAGCCGGCCACGCGCGGCGACATGGAAGACATTCGTGGCGTGACGATCAACTCGCTGATCCTCAAGCAGCTGGAAGACCGCGGCTGGGTCGAGGTCATCGGCCATCGCGAAACGGTCGGCCGTCCGGCGCTGTATGCAACCACGCGCCAGTTCCTCGACGACCTGGGCCTGGCCTCGTTAGACCAGTTGCCACTGATCGAAACGCCCGCGCAGCAGGCAGCGCTGGTCGATGCCCTCGAGCAGGCGTCCGGCGAGCAGCAGGGGTTGCCCATCGATGCCGCGCCCGAGATCGAAGCGCTGGCAGAGGGCGATGCGGATGCATCGGGGATGGCAGAGCTGGAGTCTTCCGCCGCCGAAGCCGCCGAGGCGCAGTTTGCCGAGAACGCCGCAGGCACCGAATCTCCCATCGAGCCCGAACCCGAGCTCGCGCCGGAACCCGAATCCATACCCGAGCCCGAGTCCGCTCAGGCACCGTCGCCAGAACCCGATGCCCCGTCCCAGGACGAGGTCGACCCCCACGCTCCCTCTCCCGGAAAAACCTCATGAGCACAACCGACACCGAAGACGCGGCGATGCTGCCGGCCGAGCCCGAAGTCAAAAAGAAGAAAAGGGCGGCCCCGTCCAGGAAGGCCGCAGGTGATGCTATTGAATCGGTAGCGCCGGAGGCAGCTGCGCAGGAAATCGCTGCACCGGTGGAGGCCGAGGCGCCCAAGAAACCGAGAGCGCCCCGCAAGAAGAAGCCGGTCGAGCCGTCCATGGCGGATGAAGCGGTGGCTTGGCCTGTTGCACAGCCCCCCGAGGCGATCGCGCCGGCGGTCGTTGCCGCCGAGGAAGCTCCGGTTGTCGCCGTCGCCGCTGAAGAGGCCCGCAATCCCGCACCGGTCGAAGCCGATCGCAACAGCAGCGATGACGGCGAAGAAGAGCGGGACGAAGACGAAGAAGAGCCCGACGAAGAAGAAGACGACCTCGACCGCGCCCGCCGCGCCGCAGAGCGCGAACAGCGCAACGCGCCGCCGCCCGAGCCGATCCGTTTCTCGGACGTCATCTCCGGCCAGTTCGACGCCGACGAAGAAAGCCCCGAAGTCCCGCCGCTCAAGCGCGTGCTTCTGCCCGAGGCGGATTCGCCCAAGCTGCACAAGGTGTTGGCGCAGGCCGGCCTGGGCTCGCGGCTCGAAATGGAGCAGCTGATTCTCCAGGGCCGCATTTCCGTCAACAACGAGCCGGCCCACATCGGCCAGCGCATCCAGTACGGCGATCAGGTCAAGATCAACGGCAAGCCGATCCGCTACCGCATCGCGCCTCCGCCGCCGCGCGTGATCGCGTACCACAAGCCCGTGGGCGAGGTGGTCACGCACGACGATCCGCAGAACCGCCCGACCGTGTTCCGCAAGCTGCCGCGCCTGCAGCAGGGCAAGTGGCAGTCGGTCGGGCGCCTCGACCTGAACACCGAAGGGCTGCTGCTGTTCAGCAGCTCCGGCGACCTGGCCAATCAATTGATGCACCCGCGCTTCGGCCTGGAGCGCGAGTACGCGGTCCGTGTGCTGGGCGCGCTCACCAGCGAAGAAAAGCAGAAGCTGCTCGACGGGGTGCGCCTCGACGATGGCATGGCGCAATTCGGCACCATCGAGGACGGCGGCGGCGAAGGCTCGAACTGCTGGTATCGCGTGACCATTTCCGAAGGCCGCAATCGCGAGGTGCGCCGCCTGTTCGAGTCGGTGGGCCACGCGGTCAGCCGGCTGATTCGCATCCGCTACGGCGCCATGGTGCTGCCGCGCGGCCTGAAGCGCGGCGCCTGGATGGAACTCGACGAGCGTGATATTCGCGCGCTGTTCCAGGCTTCCGGCGGCGCGGTTGCCCGGCCCGGCCCGCAGCAGCGTGGCCCGGGGCAAGAGGGTGGTGGCGGCAATGGCCGAAGCGGGCGCAACAAGAAGCGCCGCGGCAATCGCAATGGTGGTGGCGGCCAGCAGCCGCGCGACATGCGCGATGCTCGCGACGAAGGCAGCCGGGAAGCGCCGATCCCGAATCCGCTGGGCGATGGTCGTCCGCCGCGCGGTGACCGGGGTGGCCGTCCCAATCGTGGCGGTGGCAACGGCGGTCCGCCCCAGGGGCAGGGACGCCGCGGCAACAGCGGCAACCGCCAGGGTGGCGGCAATCGCCAGCAGGGCGACGACCGTCAACCCAGCGGCGCCAACCAGCCCGATCCAATGAAGACCTCGCTGGGCTACATCGGCGCCGACAGCTTCTCGCGCCAGCGCAAGGAGCAGCGCGCAGGCCCGCGTCGTGGTGGCGGCGGCGGTGGCGGCTTCGGCGGCCAGGGCGGCCAAGGTGGCGGCCGCCGCCGCGGGCGCTGAAAGCCAGCCGTCGGTACGCGGCCTTTCGCGGGGTTTTCACCAATCCGAAAGGCTGCGCCGGTTAAAATCAGAGGCTTTGTCGACATGTGATGCAACAAGCGCGTCGCAGTTGTGACAAAACACTTCAAAATCAAAGCTCCAGGAAGCATTTCAATGGCTATCGAACGTACCCTTTCCATCATCAAGCCCGACGCAGTTGCCAAGAACGTCATCGGCAAGATCGTTTCCCGTTTTGAAGCTGCCGGCCTCAAGGTCGTCGCCGCCAAGCTGGTGCACCTGTCGCGCAACGAAGCCGAACAGTTCTACGCCGTGCACAAGGAACGTCCCTTCTTCAAGGACCTGGTCGAGTTCATGATCTCGGGCCCCGTGTTCGTGCAAGTGCTCGAAGGCGACAACGCCATCGCCAAGAACCGCGACCTGATGGGCGCCACCGACCCGAAGAAGGCCGCTGCCGGTACCATCCGCGCCGATTTCGCCGACAGCATCGATGCCAACGCCGTGCACGGTTCGGACGCTGCCGAAACCGCAGCGAACGAAGTCGCTTTCTTCTTCGCCGGCCTCAACGTCTACGCACGCTGAAGCTGTCTGCCGATCGATTCCATGACCACGGCCAATCTGCTCGAATTCGATCTCGAGGGGTTGGCTGCGTTCTGCGAAAAACTCGGCGAGAAGAAATTCCGCGCCACGCAGCTGTTCCGCTGGATCCACCAGCGTGGCGCCAGCGACTTCGCCCAGATGACCGATCTGGCGAAGTCGCTGCGCGAGAAGCTTGCGACCACGGCGCGCGTGGAGGCCTTGCAGGTCATCACGCAGCACGAATCCAAGGACGGCACGATCAAGTGGCTGTTCGACGTCGGTGACGGCAATGCCGTCGAAGCCGTATTCATTCCAGAGGACGACCGCGGCACCCTGTGCGTGTCGTCCCAAGCCGGCTGTGCGGTCGGATGCCGCTTTTGCTCGACAGGGCATCAGGGCTTCAGCCGCAACCTGAGCACGGGCGAAATCGTCGCCCAGCTCTGGTTTGCCGAACACTTCCTGCGCAAGCACCTGAAGCGCGACGAACGCGTCATCTCCAACGTGGTGATGATGGGCATGGGCGAGCCGCTGCAGAACTACTCGGCGCTCGTGCCCGCGCTGCGCACCATGCTCGACGACAACGCCTACGGGCTGTCGCGCCGTCGCGTGACGGTGTCGACCTCCGGCGTGGTGCCCATGATCGACCGCCTCGGCGCCGATTGCCCGGTGGCCATGGCCGTCTCGCTGCATGCGCCCAACGATGCGTTGCGCGACGACCTCGTGCCGCTCAACCGCAAGTACCCGATCGCCGAACTGATCGAGGCCTGCAAGCGCTACCTGGCGCATGCACCGCGCGACTTCATCACCTTCGAGTACTGCATGCTCGACGGAGTGAACGATCAGCCTGAGCATGCGCGGCAGCTCATCGAGCTGGTGCGTACGCACGGCATCTCGTGCAAGTTCAACCTGATCCCGTTCAACCCCTTTCCGGCGTCGGGCCTGCTGCGCTCACCGCAGCCACGCGTACTGGCATTCGCCAGGACGCTGAGCGAAGCCGGCCTCGTGACCACCGTGCGCAAGACGCGCGGCGACGACATCGACGCCGCCTGCGGCCAGCTCGCTGGCGACGTCAAGGACCGCACCCGTGCGGCCGAGCGCATGGCGCAGCGCCGCGCGGCGGAGCGCCCCATTGTTTTGCATCCGGTCCGCAAGACCACCCCCCAGGAGCACTGAACCGATGAGCATGGCCATTCCGATGACGACCGCGAGCGTGCAGCGGATGCTGACTGTGGGTTTCGCGGGCGTTGCCATGGCGTTGCTGCTTGGGGGCTGCGTGAACACGCGCACCACCACCACCAGCCTGGCCGACACCAGTTCGGGCAAGGGTGCCGAGATCGTCACCGAGTCCGACGAAACCAGCCGGCAGCGCCGTGCGCGCCTGCGCATGGAACTGGCCTCCGGCTATTTCGAGCATGGCCAGACCACCGTCGCGCTCGACGAGATCAAGCAGGCGCTGGCCGCCGATCCCAACAATGCCGACGCCTACAACCTGCGCGGCCTGGTCTACATGCGGCTCGACGACGCCGCGCTGGCCGAAGACAGCTTCCGCCGCGCCATCGCCATCAATCCGCGCGACCCCAACGCGCGGCACAACTACGGCTGGCTGCTGTGCCAGCAGAACCGCTACGGCGATGCGGCTGCGCAGTTCACCGAAGCCCTGGCCGTGCCGAGCTATGCGGACCGCGCCAAGACGCTCATGACGCAGGGCGTGTGCGAACTCAAGGCCGGCCAGCGGGTCCAGGCGGAGCGCAGCCTCATGCAGGCCTACGAGATCGACGCCGGCAATCCGGTGGTCGGCTTCAATCTGGCTTCATTGCTGGCGCAGCGCGAAGAATGGTCGCGCGCGCAGTTCTACATTCGCCGCGTCAATAACAGCCCCTCGGCCAGCGCCGAGACGCTCTGGCTCGGCATCAGGGTCGAACGAAAGCTGAACAACCGCGAGGCAGTCGCGCAGTTGGGAGGTCAACTGCAACGACGCTTCCCCCAGTCGCGGGAGGCAACAGCGTACGAGCGCGGGAATTTCAATGACTGATCGGGTTTCGGAGTTCGGCACTTTCGCAGCACAGCCGCTGGAAGAAGGCGACATCACGCACAAGACAGCCGGTGACCTGCTGCGCGAGGCGCGCGAGGCCCACGGCCTGCACATCGAGATGGTGGCTGCCGCGCTGAAGGTGCCGCCGCAGAAGCTCATGGCGCTTGAAGCGGACGATATCGCCTCGCTGCCCGATCCGGTCTTCGCTCGCGCCCTGGCGAGCAGCGTCTGCCGCGCGTTGCGCATCGATCCCGCGCCCGTGCTCGCGAAGCTGCCCAGCACGCAAAAGGTGTCGCTGGCCGAGGCCGATCGCACGCTGCGAGGGAACATCGCCTCCAACACGCCTCGCTGGAACAACAACGGCCGTTCCAGTGGGCTGCCTTCGCGTGCGCTGCTGATCGCGGTGGGGCTCCTGCTGGTGGCCGCGGGTGCGCTGTTCTGGTTGCCGCAGTCGGTGTTCGACCAGATCGGGGCTTCCGTGTCGCGGCTGACGGCCCGAGGCGAATCCAGTGAGGGTTCGGCGCCTGCCGGCGGACCGGTGTCGTCCAGCGGTACCGGCGCTGTCGCGGAAAACGTGCCCGTGCAGGCCGTGGCGCCGAGCGGTCCGGTGGGCGAGGCTCCCGCGGGCGCCAACCCTGGCGCGCCTGCTGCCGCCGCGGCACCGGCCGCTGCGGCGCGCGGCGC